>JAKJFE010000175.1 GCA_022705045.1 Pseudomonadota bacterium
GACCGTGCTGCTCGATCCGGCCGATGGCGCCGCCGACGCCGGGATGGTGTTCCAGCTGTTGCGCTGGATGGTCGTGCTCGAGAAGACGGTCGAGAACGCGCCACCATCGACGCTGGCGAACACGTAGATCTCGTTGTCGCTCGGGTTGGCCCAGCCGGAAATCGGATTGGCCTGGAACGCGATCGAGACCGGTTGCGAGCTGTAGTTCGCGGTCGCGACCGTGAACTCGAAATAGGACGTGGTGGTCGCCGTCGGCACCGGATCGGAACTGCGATTCCAGCCGGTACCGGACCAGGAATTCGCGGGCTGGCCGTTCGCCGTGTCGATCGCATTCGGCGTGTTGCCGCCGCGCTCGGCAAAACTGGCTGCCGCGGTCGCGACGTTCGCCGCCTTGAAGGTAAACGGCGGCGGTAACGTGGTGTTTCCGAAAGCCCAGCTCGCCATGGTCAGGTTCGGCGTACATGCGGGCGGCGGCGGCGCGTTGTTGACGGTGAGGATCGCAGACGCATCGTCACCGGTATCGGTGGTGTCGATGAACAGATGATTGGTCGTGTTCGTGAACGAACCCGTGGTTGTCGTGGTGACGCCGACCGAAATCGTGCAGGTGCTGTTGCCGGCGACCGTGCCGTTCGAGAAGTTCAGGGTCGTCGCACCGGCTGTCGGTGCGAACGTCGGCGTGCCGCAGCCGCTGGTGCTGAAAGTCGCGGGCGTGGCCACCATCATGTTGGCTGGCAGGTTGTCGACGAAGTTGTAGCCACTCAGCGCGCCCGCGTTCGGATTGCTCAGCGTCAGCTTCAGCGTGGACACGCCGCCGACCGGAATCGTCGACGGGGTGAAGCTCTTGGCGATGGTCGCCGTGGTCGGATCGATGATGTCGGCGATGCGGCCACCAAGGCCGAAGTCGGCGTTGTAGTGGTAGGAGCTGCCGGAAAAGTCGTACAGCAAGGTGTTCAGCGTCTGCGAGGTACCACCGCCGCCGACGATGCGGATCGTGTAGGTCGACACCACATTGCTGCCGCCGATCTTGCCGACGTCACGACACGACCGGTAGGCGGGACTGTTCGGATCGTTCTGCCAGAAGCAGGCGTCACCGTAGAGCTTGTCGTTCGGCGAATCGACGTGGGTGGTCGTGTCGGCCGAATACGTCGTCGACACGTCGAGGATCTGGAAGATCGTGTTGGTGAAATTGATGAAGGCTTCGAACTGTTCGTAGCCCTGCGTCGCGGTGCCACCGGAGAGTTCGATGGTGTAGGTGTTGCCGACCACGAGGCTCATGTTGCCGCCCGGCGCGACCGCGACCAGGCTGGACGGATTCGGCCCGTAACGCACGTTGGTGATGGCGTTGCGGCTCTGCGAGACCAGATGTTCGACATACAACTCGCGCGGGGCCGGCGAGGACACCGTGCCGTTGGTGTCGAAGGCGGCCGGCACGGCCGTGATTGCGACCTCGTAATACGCATCGACGCAGGCATTCGCTGCCAAGGCCGCGAAATTGAGGGTCGAGTTGCTGCCCGGGCGCACATTGATGTTGGCGTTCGCGTTGTCCCAGACCAGGCTGGACGTGATCGCACCATTGCTGCCGGCTGCGTCGGCGCAAATGCGCGCACCGACCGGGAAGTGGCGCGGCCCGGTCGCCGGACTGTTGCTGTCGAGACCGACGATGTTCCAGGTCAGCGGCGTGACCGTCAGGCCCGCCTGCGCCGACAAGGGCACGGCCAGACCAGCGGCCGCCATCAGACACAACACACTCGTCTTCGCCGCTACCTGCAGCGGATTGAGCCACTTCATCATCGTTTGCCCCCAAGGACCTGCGTTTCCGGGAATTAGCGGCCTGAAGCAACAGACGCGCCAACAAGTGCGAACCGGTCGTCAGTGTAAATGTGACCCGGTTGGCAGACGCAGTGCCATCATGTGTCAGACGGCTGCCGGAGGCCGTTTTTCAGCACGCACAATGCAAACGATGGTGTCTGCCGGAAGGTTCAGCGCAACAAGCCCTGCTCGCGGGCACGCCGGATCTCGTCGCGCACCTTGGCGGCTTCCTCGAACTCGAGGTTCTGCGCGTGTTTGTACATCTGTGCTTCGAGCTTCTTGATCGTCGCGGCGAGCTTCTGCGGATCGAGCACGGCGTAGTCGATATTGTCCTCGGCGACGCGGAACATCTGCCGTGGTGCACGTTTGCCAGCCGGTGCGGTTTCTTCGTTCGCCGCCTCGCGCGCACCTTCCATGATGTCTGTGATGGCCTTGGTCACGCTGCGCGGCACGATGCCGTTGATCGTGTTGAACTCGACCTGTTTCGTTCGACGGCGCGCGGTCTCGTCCATCGCCACGCGCATCGAGCGCGTGATCGTGTCGGCATACAGGATGGCCTTGCCGCGCAGGTTGCGTGCGGCGCGGCCGATGGTCTGGATCAACGCACCACTGGAGCGCAGGAAACCTTCCTTGTCGGCATCGAGGATGGCGACCAGCGACACCTCGGGCATGTCCAAACCTTCGCGCAGCAGGTTGATGCCGACCAGCACGTCGAACTTGCCGAGGCGCAGGTCGCGGATGATCTCGACGCGTTCCACCGTCTCGATATCGGAATGCAGGTAACGCACCTTGAGACCCTGCTCGCCGTAGTACTCGGTCAGGTTCTCGGCCATGCGTTTGGTCAGGGTCGTGACCAGCACGCGGTCGCCCATCGCGATGCGCTTGTGGATCTCGCTGAGCAGGTCGTCGACCTGGGTGCGTACCGGCCGCACTTCGACCTCGGGATCGATCAGCCCGGTCGGGCGCACGACCTGTTCGATCACGGCATCACCGCTGCGTTCGAGCTCATACGGTCCCGGCGTCGCCGACACGTAGATCGCACGGGGCGCGCGCCGTTCGAATTCCTCGAACTTCAGCGGCCGGTTGTCGAGCGCGGACGGCAGGCGGAAACCGAACTCGACCAGGGTTTCCTTGCGCGAACGGTCGCCGCGATACATGCCGCCGATCTGCGGAATGGTGACGTGTGATTCGTCGACGACGAGCAGCGCATCGGCCGGCAAATAATCGAACAGGGTCGGCGGCGGCTCGCCCGGCGCGTAACCGGTCAGGTGCCGCGAATAGTTCTCGATGCCGTTGCAGTAGCCGACCTCGGCCATCATCTCCAGGTCGAACATCGTGCGTTGTTTCAGGCGCTGCGCTTCGACCAGCTTGTTCGCGGCGTAGAGTTGTTCGAGGCGCTCGTTCAACTCGGTCTTGATCGTGTCGATGGCTTCGAGCGCGGTGCGGCGCGTGGTGACGTAGTGCGAGCCCGGGAAGATCGTGCAGCGCGGCAGCTTGCGGCGGATGTGGCCGGTCAGCGGATCAAACACCGACATCTGCTCGATCTCGCCGTCGAACAATTCGATGCGGATCGCGTCCTGTTCCGACTCGGCCGGGAACACGTCGATGGTTTCGCCGCGCACGCGGTACGAGCCGCGCTTCAGTTCGAACTCGCCGCGCTCGTACTGGATTTCGGTGAGGCGGCGGATCAGTTCGCGTTGTTCGACGCGATCACCACGCACGAGGTGGATGACCATGCGGAAGTATTCGCCCGGGTCGCCGAGGCCGTAGATCGCCGACACCGTCGCGACGATCAGCGCATCCTTGCGTTCGAGCAAGGCTTTGGTCGCCGAGAGACGCATCTGCTCGATGTGTTCGTTGATCGAGGCATCCTTCTCGATATAGGTGTCGCTCGACGGCACGTAGGCTTCGGGCTGGTAGTAGTCGTAGTACGAGACGAAATACTCGACCGCGTTGTCCGGGAAGAATTGCTTGAACTCACCGTACAACTGCGCCGCCAGCGTCTTGTTGTGCGCCATCACGATGGTCGGCTTCTGCACCGCCTGCACCACATTCGCAATGGTGTAGGTCTTGCCCGACCCGGTCACGCCGAGCAGGGTCTGGTGCGCCAGCCCGGCCTCGAAGCCCCCGATCAGCTTGCGGATCGCCTCGGGCTGATCGCCCGCGGGCTGGTACTCGGAAACGAGTCGGAACGGAATGGCGTCGTCGGTCATTCGGGCATTGTCGCAGAGCGCTCGACCCGACACATCGAACGGATGGCACAGGTCGCTGCGCCTCACTCAACGATGCGGACACCCCGGCCAGCAGCAGGGGCGGCGCATGCCGGAGCGCATCTTGTCGATGCCGACGTCGATGCGCTTGCGCCGGGTTTCTTCCTTCTTGGGTGAGGTGACCCAGCAGATCCACTCGTTGCGGGCCAGCGGCGTGATGTCGATCCAGACCCCGGTCGCGACCGCGTCCGCCGCGATCGCCGCACGGAAATCCTCGGGCAACGGATGGACCGTGCCGTGTTCGAGCTTGGGTGCGCCCATGCCTTGTCCTTGGTCGTCCGACGCGATGCTGATCCCGGTCGGGGCGCGAATCAACCGCGCACCGCTGCCTCGATCGCCGCGACATCGATCTTGCGCATCGTCATCATCGCGGCGAAGGCGCGCTGGGCGATGGCGGGGTCGGCATGGGCGATGGCCTCGGTCAACACGATGGGCGTGATCTGCCAGTTCAGACCCCAGCGGTCCTTGCACCAGCCGCAGGCGCTCTCCTGGCCGCCGTTGCCGACGATCGCGTTCCAGTAGCGATCGGTCTCGGCCTGATCACGGGTCGCGACCTGGAATGAAAACGCCTCGCTGTGCTTGAACGCCGGTCCGCCATTGAGCCCCATGCAGGGAATGCCGAGCACGGTGAACATCACGGTGAGCACGTCTCCTTTGCGGCCCGACGGAAAATCCGCGGGGGCACGGAACACCGCCCCGACGGACGAGTCCGGAAAGGTCTCGGCATAGAAGCGCGCCGCGGCTTCAGCGTCGCGGTCGTACCAGAGGCAAATCGTGTTCTTCGCTGGCATGCTCATGTCACGCGCCCTCGCCCGCAATCGCGGCCGGGTCCATCCACATGGGCGCCCAGATGTGGCCGTCGGGGTCCATCAGATCGCGGCCGTACATGAAGCCATGGTCCTGGACTGGATTGATGTCGGCGACACCACCATGTGCGGCGGCGGCTTCATTCATCGCATCGACCTCCGCGCGGCTGTCGCAGGACAGGCCCAGCCCCACCTCGCTCGAGGTCGGCGGCGGAATCGGGCGCGTGGTGAACGTCTGCCATTTGGCATAGGTCAGCAGCATCACGCTGATCGTCTCGCTCCAGACGAAGTGCGCCGCCGTGTCGTCGGACCACTGCGGGCTGTGCACGAACCCCAGTGCCGAATAGAAACGCACCGAGGCCTCGAGGTTGGTGACGGGCAGGCTGATGATGATGGTCTTGGGCATGGCGGCAGCTCCTGAGGTGAGGGGGCGACGCTGCAGTGCGTCGTCCTGATCTGGTCGAACGGCGGGCATCGATTTCGAC
>JAKJFE010000176.1 GCA_022705045.1 Pseudomonadota bacterium
CCCGCCTGGAGCAGGACCTGTCCGAGAAACTCGCGACCCGCGTCAGCATCCAGCACGCCCGCAACGGCCGCGGCAAACTGGTCATCGCCTACCACAGCATCGACGAACTCGACGGCATCCTCGAACGCATCCGTTGATCGGCATCCCCGATTCGGTGAAAGAATCGACCGCGTTCGCAGGTCTTGGGGGCATGGTGAGCAAACAGTCCCAGTTCGATGCCTTGGTGCGCGCGACGAGCGCGGACCTGTATCGCTTCGCCTACTGGCTGTGCGGCAACGAGGCGCTGGCCCACGACCTCACCCAGGAAACCTATCTGCGCGCCTGGCGTTCGCTCGACAACCTGCGCGAGACCGCAGCCGCAAAGGCCTGGCTGGTGACGATCCTGCGCCGCGAACACGCGCGCCTGTACGAACGCAAGACACCGGACTTCGAACCGATCGATGCGATCGAACTGCCGGAAGCCGATCACCACGCGCCGGACCAGCTCGGCGACGATGCGCTGGTGCGGCGCGCGATGGCGAAGCTGGATGCGAAATACCGCGAACCGCTGCTGATGCAGGTGCTTGGTGGCTTCAGTTGCGAGGAGATCGCCGCCGAACTCGGCAGCACACCCGGCGCGGTGATGACCCAGGTGTTCCGAGCGCGCCAGAAGCTCAAGGCCGCGCTCGGCGGTTACGGCGAGGAGGGCAAGGTCTATGAACTGCCTTGAGTTCCGTCGTGCCATCGGCACCGACCCGCGCGGTCTTGATGCCGCCGCGCTTGCGCATCGTGCGGCCTGTCCGCGCTGCAACGAAGCGCATGAGCGTGCATTGCAGTTCGAACGTTCACTGTCGGCGGCTGTGGCGATCGCGGTGCCCGAGAATCTTGCCGAACGCATCCTGTTGCATCAGACGACCGCAGCACTGCACGAGCCGCGTACGCGACGCATGCCTGTGTGGTCGATCGCGGCGGCCTGCGTCGTCGGCATTGCGCTCGCGGCCACGCTTGGTTGGCGCATCTTTGTCGCGAATGCTTCGCTGACCGATCTGGCCGTCGCGCACCTGGCGCACGAACCGTTTGCGCTGTCTGCCCGCGCCGAGGTCGATGGCAGCGCGGTCCGGGCGATGTTCGCCTCGCTCGGCGTGCCGATCACCCGCAGTCCGGGCACCGTGCACTACCTCAACGACTGCCCGCTCGACGGACACATGTCGGTGCACATGGTGATGCAGCGCGACAGCGGTCCGGTCACCGCGATGTATGTGCCCAGGCTGCACGAGGCCCGACGCGATTTCGAACGCGCCGGCGTGCGCGGACGCGAGTCGACGCTGGGCGACGGCACCTTGATCCTGCTGGCCGCCGATGCCCGGGAATTCGATGCGATTGAGTCGCAATTCCAGTACGCCTTCGCGGGTGGCGACGGCAGCGCAGTCGGCGCACCCTGAGACGAAACTTCGGTGGCAGCCTCGCGCCGCATCGGTTAGCGTGCGCGCCTTGCCGCGTTGTGGGCGGCGTTTGTCTCCAGGTTCTTCGTGTCTGTACCTGAACTGTCCGTCGTCGTCCCGGTGTTCAATGAACGCGACAACGTCGCGCCGCTGGTCGACGAAATCGTCGCCGCGCTGCGTGGTCGCATCGCCTTCGAAATCGTCTATGTCGACGACCATAGCAGCGACGATTCGCTGGCGGTGCTGAAGGCGCTGCAGGCGCGCGTGCCGGAATTGCGCGTGCTCCACCACGTGACGCAGAGCGGTCAGAGCACGGCGGTGCGAAATGGCGTCAAAGCGGCGCGCGGCGCGTGGATCGCGACCCTGGACGGCGACGGTCAGAATGACCCCGCCGATATTCCGAAGTTGCTCGACGCGCGTGCGCAGGCCGATGCCGGCACGAAGCTGTTCGCCGGCTGGCGCGTGAACCGCCAGGACAGCGGCAGCAAGCGCTGGGCCTCGAAGGCCGCGAATGCCATCCGTCGCCGCCTGCTGCGCGACGACACGCCGGACACCGGCTGCGGCATCAAGCTGTTCGAGCGCGAGGCCTTCCTCGACCTGCCGTACTTCGATCACATGCACCGTTACCTGCCGGCGCTGATGCAACGGGCCGGCTGGAAGACCGTCAGCGTGCCGGTGAACCATCGCGCGCGCGGCGCCGGCGTGTCGAAGTACAACAACTTGAACCGTGCCCTCGTCGGCATCGCCGACCTGCGCGGCGTCGCCTGGTTGATCCGGCGCGCGAAGCGCACGGCCGTCCAGGAACTTTCTAACGACTGAGTCGCTAAGCTGGGCGACTATCTCCGGGGTCCGGCCCCGGATTCTGTTTTGGGGAACACATGACCGACTTCTTCGCGTCCTGGGCGCACAACTTCAACTTCTGGCTGGCTGTCGGCTTCCTCGGCCAGGCCATCTTCGCGTCGCGCTTCATCGTGCAATGGTGGTTCAGCGAACGCGCCAAACGCGTGGTGGTGCCGACTGTGTTCTGGTGGCTGTCGCTGGCCGGCGGCCTGATCCTGACGGTCTACGCGATCCAGAAGCGCGATCTGGTGTTCACGCTCGGCCAGTTCTCGGGCCTGTTCATCTACAGCCGCAATCTGTGGCTGCTGCACACCGCAAAGCGTCGCGAAGTCGTGACCGACTGAACGCGGATCAGAGGGCGCGGCCGCGTTCGACGCGGTTGCGGCCCAGTTTCTTGGCGCGATAGAGCGCCGCGTCGGCTTCGTCGAGCAGCTGCACGGCCTTGAGTCCGCCGCGCGGCACACAGGCGGCCACGCCGACGCTGACCGTCACCTCGCGGTCCTTGCCGAAACGCTCGCAGCGCGCGCGCACCGCATGTGCGCGCGTCGTGGCTTCCTCGATGTCGATGCCGGGCAGCACGATGACGAATTCCTCGCCGCCGAAACGCGCCAGCAGTTCCTCGGGCTCGTGCACCTCCTGTTCGAGCTGCTGGGCGATGCCACGCAGCATTTCGTCGCCGAGCAGATGGCCATGCTGGTCGTTGTACTGCTTGAAGAAATCGACATCGACCATCAGCACAGCCAGATTCTGCCGATGTTCGGCGAGGCGGTTCCAGGTGCGCAGGTAGAACTGTTCGAAGCCGCGGCGATTGGTGATGCCGGTCAGGCCGTCCTGCACCGCGAGACGCGACAGGCGCTGGTTGGCGATCTCGAGGTCGCGCGTGTGCGCCGCGACCTCGCGCTCGAGTTCGACGTTGCGTTCGTGCAGCTTGCGCGAACGATACCGGCCCCATGCCCAGGCCAGCAGCGAACCGAGCAGCAGCACGATGCCGGCGGCGGCCCAGCCGGCCGAACGCGTCTGGTACCAGCGCGGTTCGACGTGAAAGCGGAAATCGAGGGCGTCGCTGGCGCTGCGGCCGCTGCGCGTGCGCGCCTCGACCTGCAAGCGGTAGTCGCCCGGCGCAAGCCGGTTCAACTCGCGCATCGGCGTGTTCGACCAGTCGCTCCACAAACCATCGCCGTCGCTGCCGTCGAGACGGGTGCGGTATTCGATCGCCGTGTCGTGGCCATCGATGCCGTACTCGAAACGCAGTCCTTCGAGCGGCGGCAAGGGCAGCGGCGCCGCCCCACGGCGGTCGAGCAGGCGCGTCTTGCGCTCGGTGTCGATCAACGCGACACGATGCATGCGCAGATGGAAGGCGGTGTCTGCGGCATCCGCCAGACGCGGGTCGTACGTCAACAATCCGCCCCAGGCGATCACGGTCAGGCGGCCGTCGTCGGCCACCGACAACTCGGTCACGCCCAGTGTCCGCCGCGACTCCATGCGCAAGGCGGACCACTGTCCCTCGTGTTCGACCCAGACATCGCGGCTGGTGAAGGCATATTGATGCCCGGAACCGCCGCGGAATTCGATTTCGTTGAGGCGTTGCCCCGCCAGTGCAACGAGCGGATGGCCGGGCTGCGCGACAAAACGCCCGTCGCGCCATTCATACAGGGCGTCGCCCAGGGTCGCGTAGGTTTTGCCGTGCAATTGCCAGACGCTGCTGCCGCCATCGGCCGGACCGACCATGCCGCGATCGGCCAGCGATTGCACGGCGATTCGCACGCCGTCGGCTTCCTCGCTGCGCGTGACGAGCAGCGGATGCCCACGCCAGTTGCCGATCAGCCAGTGCTCGGCATCGAGTTCGACCAGGGTCGACACCGCAACGTCGCCGAGATCATGGCGCGGCCCGGCGCGCCAGTCCGGGGCGTGTTCGAGTTCGACGATGGCCGCGGTTTCAAGGGCAAGCACGCGCGTTGGCACAAAGGTCGACGGGATCAGTTCGAACACGCCGTCGCTGTCGATCAGGTGCCGGTTTTGGTCGCCGCGAATGAGCTGGATGCTCTTGCGCTCGCCGACCAGCAAGGCGTCGCCGACGCGTTGCAGGTCCCAGACTTCATCCGGTGCCCAGGGCAACGACTGGAAGCGCACACGGCCTTGGTCATCGGCGCCGGACCGGAACAGGCCGAGCGAGGTGGCGACCCAGCGCCGTCCTTCGAACCATTCGGCGTCATTCAAGGCGCCGAACAGACCGTCTTCTTCGCCGACGAAGGTCCACGGCGACGGCCATTCCATGCGCACCAGGTCACCTTCGGTGGCGAACCAGAGACCTCCGTCCGTGCTCGCCGCCACGTCGGTGATCGGATAGTTGCTGATGCGATACAGCTTCTTCAGGCGCAGGTCGGCATCGACGATGGCGACTTCACCGGTCAGCGTCGCCAACGCGAAATCGCCGCCATCGAGCGCAGCCACGGCGTAGACCTGGGCGCGTTGCATCCAGCTGTCATAAGCGGTGTCGACGTGGCGCAGGCCGTGTTCGGCATCGCCGAGATACAGGCCTTTGACGCGCGAGCTGAACAACGTGCCCTTCGGGTGCGTTGCCGTGCTCTGTACCCCGTAGCGGATGAATTCCTCGCCGCCCGGTACGGGCACGAAGGTGTTGCCGTCGAAGCGCATCAGCCCGCGGTCGGCCACACGCGCCCAGACCTCGTCGCCGACCCGAAGTCCGGTCAGCACATCGCCCGGGGTCGGCCAACTGCGGGCGCTGCCGTCCGTCCCGATCCGGAAGAGACGGCGCTCGCCCAGGAAATACTGGCCGTCCGGCAATTCGGTGGCGAGCCAGACCTGGCCGAGCGGGTGCGCTTCCGCCACTTCGCGGAAGCGTTCATCGAGGTCGGTATAAATCCATTCGCCGTCCGGCTGTTCGTCGTAGCGGCCGAACTGGTCGTAACCGGCAACGATGATGCGCTGGTCGCCTGTCAGGGCAACCGAGCGCACCGACATTTCCTGATCGGGCGGATGCAGGTGTTCGAAGCGACCTGCCGAGTACAGCAACACGCCTTCGACATTGCCGACGAAGACGCGCCCGTCGGCATCGGTG
>JAKJFE010000177.1 GCA_022705045.1 Pseudomonadota bacterium
TGCGACGGCGCTCGCGGTCTGGGGCGGTGCTGCCGGCTGTCTCGGCTTGATCCTGCGTCGGCGCTGGGCCATGCCCTTGCTGGTCGTGTCGTTGCTGGGCGTGATCGCCCAGGACATCGGATTGTTCGTCTTGTCCGACGTCGCCGCACTGGCCGGCAACGTCGTCTACGTGCTTCAGGGCCTCGTGCTCGCCATCGCGGTTGCGCTGGTGGGGCTGGCGCGGCGCGCGGGTGGCGCCGGCTGGTTGCGCTGAACCTGCTCGCCGCGCCGATAACCGCGGTCGCGCTCAGTCGGTCCTGAGCGCGGCGATCGGATCGAGATCGGCGGCCTGGCGCGCCGGGTAGACGCCGAAGGCGAGTCCGGTGAGGGCGCAGATCAGGGTTGCGGCGAAGACCGGGATCGGTGCCCAGCCCACGGTCCAGCCCGCACCCCAGGCGATCAGGTAGGCGAGCACGGCGCCGAACACCAGGCCGAGCACGGCACCGACACCGCAGATCAACGCGGCTTCGCGCATGAACTGTTCGATCACGTCGCGACGGCGCGCACCGAGCGCACGCAGCAGGCCGATCTCGCGTTTCCGTTCGAGCACATTCGCGAGCATGATGTTCATGATGCCGATGCCGCCGACCAGCAGCGACACGGCGGCGATCGCGGCCATGACGATGCGGAAGATGCGTTGCGTCGCCTGATGCTGCTGGTAAAGCTGGGCCGGCACGATCAGCGCGTAGTCTTTTTGCCCGGCATGGCGCTGGTCGAGCATCGCCGACAACACCTTCGAACCGTCGACGATATGGGCCGGATCATCGAGCTGGACCAGGAAGCGATCGATCTCGTCTTCCATCGGCTGGAAGCGCAGGCGCGCCAGCGCCGATGCCAGCGGCACGAAGACGCGATTGCTTTCGAGGCCCAACTGCACGCCTTCGAACTGGTCCTTGCTGAGATCGCGGTCGGCCAGCACGCCGACGACTTCGAACCAGGCGTGGTTGACCTTGACCAGTTGCCCAACCGCGTCGACGTCCGGAAACAGCGTCTTCGCGGCCTGATGGCCGATGACGGCGACAGCGGCCAGGCGGTCGTCGTCCGCGGCATCGAAGGCGCGACCCTTCGCCACCTGCAACGAGGCCAGCGCGAAATAATCCGGCGTCACGCCGCTGGCGGTGGCATCCGAGTTCGCGAATTCGCTGAGCACCGAATGCGTTTTGATCGTCTTCTCGGCGGCGAAACCGGTGGCACCCGGCACGACCTCAAGCGCGGCTTCGGCATCGGCACGGGTGAGGCCGAGACTGCGCGCACGCATCTCGCGCAACGCGTCCTGGTCCGGCGGCGACTCCGCCTTCGCGATCAGGTTGCGCAAGCCGAGGCCTTCGACGAGGCGCAAGGCTTCCTGTCGCGAACCTTCGCCAACGCCTTGCATCGCAACGATCGAGCCGACGCCGAAGATCAGGCCGAGCAGGGTCAACAGCGTGCGCAGGCGACGCCGCCACAGTTCTTCGACCGCTTCGCGCCAATGGGTGCCGAAGCGTTTGCCGATGCCATCCAGTGCCGCGCTCATCCCACCCTCCGCATGCCGCCACCACCGCGTCCGCCGCGGCTGCTGTCGCTCGGCGCCGAGAAGCGTTTCGCGTTTGGATCGGCCAGGTTCGCGGCCGGCGTCAGCACCACGGCATCGCCGGCCTTCAGTCCCTTGACCACTTCGCTGCGTGCGGTGCCACGCGCGCCGAGTTCGACCTCGCGCTTCGCCAGCTTGCCGCCATCGCGCACCTCCACGTAGGTCTTGCCACCTTCGGCGATCAGGGCCACGTTCGGTACCGACAGGCCCTTGCCGGATTCACCGGTGTAGACGTCGGCGGCCATGCCCTGGCCCGGTACGAGCTGATACTTCGCGACCGCCTCGGCCGGGATGACGGCCTTCATCAGCACATACTTGACCGGGTTCTGGCGGCTGCGCGCCTGGGCTGCGCCGGCGACCCAGCTGACCGTGCTCTCGAATTCCTGGTCCGGTCGGCCGAGCGCATGCATCTTCACGCGCGCGCCGACCTTCACGCCTTGCGCATCGAGCTGGGTCAGCGCGAATTGCACTTCCAGCGCCGACAGTTCCGGCAAGGCGCCGAACTCCTGACCGGCCCACATGCTGGCGCCGACCTTGGGCTTCTCGCCGCCCCAGTCGGCATTGAGCACGAACACGCCGTCGTTCGGTGCACGCAGTTCCAGCGCCGCCACGTCGTCGCGACGACGCTTGGCATTCAGGTCATAGGTCGCGCGCTGCGAATCCAGCACCGCCAGTTCGGCACCACCGCGTGTCGAGGTCTGCTGCTTCTGCCATTCCAGGGTGTCGTGCTTGTAGCCGAGGAAGGCGGCGTCCTGCACGGCATCGAGGATTTCGTTGCGCGCGAACATGCCGAGTTCGGCGCCGGCATAACGCTCGGCGATGCCGAGATCGACATCGACCTTGGCGATCTCGGCGCCGACCTTGTCCTGTGCCGTGGCCAGTTCCAGTTCCTTGCCCATGCGCGCCAGCACGTTGCGGCGCAGGTCGAGTTCGGCCTTGGTCAGTTCGAGTTCGCCCTGTGGCGCGATGAAGCGCGCGATCAGCTCGCCTTGTTTCACCTGCGAACCTTCCGGCACCATCCATTCGAGCTGGCGCTGCGACCAGCCCTGGCCCGGCACCGACAATGGCGTCGCCTTGGCGGAGCGCACTTCGCCGGCCGCGGACACGCGCAGCGCGACTTCGCTTTCCTGCACCACTTCGACCGGCGCATCCAGCGCCGCATCCTTGCCGCAGGCCGACAGCGCCAGCAGCGGCAACATCCGCATCCAGATCTTCATGACTTCTTCTCCGAGCCGGCGACCAGCATCACGCGCACCGGCTGACCGGGCTTCAGGGCCTGGCCCTGGGCCTTGAAACTGACGACGGCGTCGACCACGGGCACCAGTTGCGCGCGCGACTTGCTGCGCACGGCGCGACCGATTTCGGTGACTTCGCCTTCGATGGCCTGACCGGCGCCGCCTTCGACGACGACCCGTGCCTTCATGCCCATCCGCACATGGCGGATTTCGGTTTCCGGCACCGCGACGCGTGCGATCAGGGTCGACACATCCGGAATCAAGGCCACCGACTGGCCGCGGAACACCTGCGAACCGACATCGAATTTCTCGCCCTGCCAGTTGCTCTGGTGCAGGATGACGCCGTCGCGTGGCGCCTTGACGTTGAGGTCGGCGACCGCGCGCTGCGATCGCGCCACTTCCGCGCGCAGCTGGGCCAGCTCGGCTTCGACCAGACGCCATTCCTGCTTTCGTTGCTCAGCCGCCGCGGCTTCGCGACGGATCGCGAGCGCCAGCTGCTTCTCGGCCTGCTCGCGCTCGATCACGAGCTTCTGGTAGTCGACGCGACGCACGATGTCGGCGGGCTGGTCGGCCTTGCGCGTCGCCTTCTCGGCATTCGATTTCGCTTGCGCGGTCGCCAACGCCTCGGTGCGTTCACGCTCGGCGAGTTCGAGGCGCAAGCGTTCGCGCTGCGTCTCCTTTTCCTTCAGCGCACTCTGCTTTTCGGTGAGCGTACGCATCACTTCGGAACTGTCGAAGGCGGCGACGACCTGGTCCTTCTTCACCGGTGTGCCGTCCGGGACGAGCTGCGTCAGCGTGAGCTGCCACAGGTCGTCGATGGCCGGCGGTGAAATCGCGGCGCTCTCGCGCGCGGCGATCTCGCCGTCGAAGCTCAGCTCGGCTGCAGCCAGCGAACCCGCGGCCAGCATCAGGCCGGCGATCCACAGCGACTTCATGGCTGGCCTCCCGTGGATGCCAGCGCTGGCGCAGCGGCGATGGGCTCGACGCGCACGCTCGACGACGGCAGCAGGCCGATGTCGGCCGAGGCGTCGAGCGGAATGGTGACGGTGAAGTAGCGACCCGCGCCCATTTCCATCTTCGCCGCCGGTGCGCCGGAGATCGTGGCGATGGTCGCTTCGAGTTTCAGGTCGGGACGCGCGTCGAAGCGCAGCCGCACCTTCTGGCCGACCGCGATCGCGGAACGGTCCGCTTCCAGCGCATAGGCCTGCACCGTGACCGGACCACGATCGACGATCTCGCCGATCTTCATGCCCGGCCAGGCCGACGAGCCTTCGTCGAAACGATCGCCGCGCCACGGATTGAAGCCATGCACGACGATGCCGTCGACGTCGGCCGTCACTTCAGCCATCGCCACCTGCGACTGGTGGTACAGCAGGTCCTGGCGCAGCTTGTCGATTTCGAGGCGGGCGTCATCGCGCCGCCGCGCGACCGCGGCTTCGGCGGCGTCGCGTTCCTTGCGGCGCAATTCGAGGTCGCGCCCGGTGCGGATCAGCTCGCCCTGGTAGCGGTCGTAGTCGAGCGCCGACAGGTGCTGTTTCGGAATCGCCGCGTCGACCTGGGCCTTGCGATACAGCGCATCGGCGTCGACGAAGGCGCGTTCGGCATCGATGGCGGTGACGGCCAGCGTCGCCACTTCCTGCGCGACCCGCGCCTCGGTCTGGTCGATCTGCGCGGTCAGCGTCAGGATCATCGCCGCGCTCTGGCCGGCGTCGATGCGCACGATCACGTCGCCCTTCTTCACCGCCTTGCCTTCGGACACGTAATAACGCAGCACCACCGGCGACATGTTCGACGGCGGGCAGTACACCGGCTGGGCGTTCTGGGCCAGCACCTCGCCGCTGAGGATGACGCGGGGTGTTGCGGCGCTCGCCAGCGCAGGGATCGAGGCGAGGACCAGCAGGAACATCGCGGGACGGAGCCCGCTCCCACAAAGGCGGTTGGAGCGAGCCCCTTTAGGAGCGGCCTCCAGGCCGCGATCTTCGTCGTCGAGTTCAACGCTTCGCATCGGATTCCACCTTGCCGTCGCGCAGGCGCACGTGGCGCGGCGCGTGTGCGGCGATGTCGTTGTCGTGGGTGACGAGCACGATGGTCTGGCCCTGTGCGTGCAGTTCGTCGAGCAGGTTCAGCACGTCGGCGGCGCTCTTCGAATCGAGGTTGCCGGTGGGTTCGTCGGCGAGCAGCAGGGCCGGGCTCAGGATCAGCGAACGTGCGATCGCGGCGCGCTGCATCTGGCCGCCGGACAATTGCGTCGGGCGATGGTCCATGCGATCCGCCAGGCCGACACGCGTGAGCAATTCCTTTGCACGCGCAGTGACGTCCGGCTTCGGTTCACGCGTGAAGCGCAGCGGCAACATCACGTTTTCCAGCACGGTCAGGCGCGGCAGCAGGTGGAAGCTCTGGAAAATGAAGCCGATCTTGCGGTTGCGCACGGTGCTGATGGCCTCGTCGTCGAGGCGCGAGACTTCCTGTCCGTCGAGCACGTAGGAGCCGGC
>JAKJFE010000178.1 GCA_022705045.1 Pseudomonadota bacterium
TCGGCCGTCGGCCGCAGCATCAAATACGACGGCGTCGAATCCGGACAGGTGCGCATCGTCGGTGTCGCCGCCGACAGCCGCTACGCCTGGTTGTCCGAGGTCGACAAACCCTTCCTGTACCTGCCGACCTGGCAGCGCGATGCGGCCCAATACACGCTGTTCGTGCACAGCGCCTTGCCGCAGAACGAAGTCGCGCGCATCGTCCGCGACGCCGTGACACGGGTCGACAGCAATCTGCCCAAACCGTCGCTGCACGCACTGTCCGACACCGTCGCGTTGGCCCTGTTGCCGCAGCGCATTGCGAGCACGGTCGCGGGCGCGCTCGGCGCCCTTGGCTTGTTGCTGGCCGGCATCGGCACCTACGGATTGATCGCCTACTTTGTTGCCAGCCGCACCCGCGAAATCGGCGTGCGCCTGTCGATGGGCGCAACGCCTGCGCGCATCGAACGCGATGTGTTGCGGCGGGGCCTGCGCCTCGGCGCGATCGGCCTCGTCGTCGGCCTGGTCTTCGCCATCGCACTGGCGCTGGCCGTGTCCGGGCTGGTGTTCGGACTCGTCGCCGGTGACGTGATCGCGTTCGCGATCGCCGCACTCGTGCTGGCGGTTGCGATCTTCGGCGCCAGCTGGTTCCCCGCGCGCCGCGCCGCGCGCATTTCGCCGATGACGGCGCTCCGCTACGAATGAGTCGACCCATGATCGAACTGCACAACCTCGAACGTTCCTATCCCATCGCCAGCGGCCGCAGCTGGGTGCTGCGCAACATCAAGCTCGACATCCCGGAAGGCGATTTCGTGTCGATCACCGGGCCGTCGGGTTCGGGCAAGACCAGTCTGCTCAATGTGCTCGGCATGATGGATCACGACTGGATCGGCGAATTCACGTTCGACGGCCAGAAGGTGCAGGGCATGAATGCCAAGCAGCGCCAGGCCTTCGCGCGCGACAAGGTCGGTTTCATCTTCCAGCACTACCACTTGATCGACGATCTCACCGTTGCCGAAAACCTCGACCTGCCGTTGCAGTATCGCGACGTGCCGGCGAAAGAACGCGCGGCACGCGTCGGCGATGTGCTCGACCGCTTCCAGATCGTTGGCAAGAAGGACCTCTACCCGAACCAGTTGTCGGGCGGTCAGCAGCAGCTGGTCGCCGTGGCGCGTGCGGTGATCGCGCGGCCGCGCCTGTTGCTGGCCGACGAACCGACCGGCGCACTGCATTCTAGCCAGGGCCAGATGATCATGGACCTGTTGCAGCAGTTGAACGGCGAGGGAATGACCATCGTCCAGGTCACACACAACGAGGCCTACGCGAAACGTGCGAAGCGTGTGGTGTCGTTGTTCGACGGCTGGCTGACCGAAGCCTGATGCATTCCCCTCTCCCTCGACGGGAGAGGGGCAGGGGAGAGGGTGGATTCGGAGCGGCGTCGCGGCGTTCCCCCTCTCTCCCGGCCTCTCTCCCGCGAGGGGAGAGAGGAGAAGGACGTCCCAATCGACAACGCTGCGGATAGTATTTCCGAATGTCCAATCTCCCGATCCTGATCGCCGACGACCAGCGCGATGTGCTTGAAGCCTTGCGCATGATGCTCAAGGCCGAAGGCCTGTCTTGCGTCGTCGTCTCCGATCCCGAATCCGCGGTCGCTGCGGTCAAGCGTCAGCACTTCGCTTGCGCACTGCTCGATCTGAACTACAGCCGCGACACCACCTCGGGTCGCGAAGGCATCGAGCTGATCCAGCACTTGCGTGCGATCGAGTCGAACCTGCCGATCGTGGTGATGACGGCTTGGGGCACGATCGATCTGGCGGTGCAGGCGATGCGTCACGGCGCCGCCGACTTTGTCGAGAAGCCCTGGGACAACAACCGCCTGCTCAGCATCCTGCGCAACCAGATCGCGCTCGGCGCGGCCCAGCGCAAGGTCGAGAAGCTCGACGCCGAAAACAGCTATCTGCGCGGCGACGAGGCCGAGGGTTTCATCGCGCAATCGCGAGCGATGCAGCCGGTGCTGGACATGATCCGCCGTGTCGGTCCCTCGGACGCGAACGTGCTGATCACTGGCGACAACGGCACCGGCAAGGGCGTGATCGCGAAACATCTGCACGAGGCTTCGCGACGCAGCGAGCGCCCCTTCATCAAGGTCAACATGGGTGGCGTGCCCGAGCATCTGTTCGAGGCCGAGATGTTCGGTCACGTCAAAGGCGCCTTCACCGATGCCAAGACCGATCGTGTCGGTCGCTTCGAAGTCGCCGATGGCGGCACCCTGTTCCTCGACGAGATCGGCAACATCCCGCCGTCGCAGCAGCCGAAACTGCTGCGCGTGCTCGAAGATCGCGAGCTGGAACGCGTGGGCTCGTCGCGCACCGTGCAGGTCGACGTGCGGGTGATTTCCGCGACCAATGCCGATCTCGCTGCACTGGTGAACGCCGGCGGCTTTCGCAAGGATCTGCTGTTCCGGCTCAACACCGTCGAGATCCGCCTGCCGCTGTTGCGCGAGCGACGCGAGGACATCGCCGCGCTGACGGCGCACTATCTCGCGCGTTTCGGCGAACGCTACGGTCGCCCCGATCTGCGTGTCGCGCCCTCGGCGCTGCGCCAGCTGGAGGCCTACCACTGGCCCGGCAATGTGCGCGAACTCGGGCATCTGGTCGAACGTGCGGTGCTGATGACCTCGGGCGACGTGATCGATGACTTCGCCCTCGATCCGAGCCTGCCGCCGGTGACGAAGCCTGCGCCGGTGTCCGCTTCGACGGCGCCCGCAACGGCGGATGCGCAGACCATCGAACAGGCCGAGGAGGCGATGATCCGCAATGCGCTCGATCGCACCGGCGGCAACGTGCTGAAGGCGGCGGGCTTGCTCGGTTTGAGTCGCGGCGCCTTGTACCGCCGCCTCGAGAAATACGGCTTGCGTGGCGATTGACGCATGCGTCTCGTGCCCGGCATCGACCAGGAATCGGGGCGCGGAAAATCGCGCCTGAGTTACGAGTCGGCGATACTGCTGGCGGCCCTGTCCGTCGTCGTGCCGATGCTGGGCGTGGTTTTGCTGCTGGTGTATTCGGCCAGCGCTCGCGAGCACTGGATCGTGTTGCTGGTGATCGCGCTGGTGGTCAGCCTGGTGCTCGCGCTACGGCTGCGCGCGCGCGTCGTGTTTCCGCTGTACACGCTGTCGAACCTGCTCGAAGCCCTGCGCGAAGGCGACTATTCGCTGCGTGGTTCGCGCGCGCGTCGCGGCGACGCCATCGGCGAAGTGGTGTGGGAAGTGAACGCATTGTCGCAGACGCTGCGCGAACAACGCCTGCGCGTCGAGGAGACGATGGCCTTGTTGTCGAAGGTCGTCGCCGAGATCGACATCTCCGTGTTCGCCTTCGACGCGAACCAGCACCTGCGGCTCATCAATCCGGCCGGTGCCCGTCTGCTCGGCCTGCATCCGCGCGATGCCGAGGGTCGCAGTGCCGAATCGCTGGGCTTGCTCGATTGCCTCGCGATCGAGGGCGCACGCACCGTGCGCCGCAGTTTTCCCGGTGGCGAAGGCCGTTTCGACGTGCGCCGCAGCCGCTTCCGCGAAGGCGGATTGCCGCACGAACTCGTGGTCGTCACCGACCTCAGTCGTGCACTGCGCGAGGAAGAACGCCAGGCCTGGCAGCGTCTGATCCGAGTACTTGGCCACGAATTGAACAACTCACTGGCGCCGATCAAGTCGATGGCTGGCACCTTGCGTGCGCTGACGGCGCGCGATCCGCTGCCGGAGGATTGGCGCGACGATTTGTCGACCGGCTTGAACCTGATTGGCGACCGTGCCGAAGCATTGACGCGTTTCATGCTCGGCTACACCACGCTGGCGCGCCTTCCGCCACCGGCCAAACGCGCCACCGACATTTCCGCGTTGCTTGGTCGCGTCGCGCAGTTGCAGCAGGGCGTGCGCGTGATCTGCGACTGCGATCCGGTGCGCGATGTCGTGGTCGAGGTCGACCCGGACCAGATCGAGCAGGCGCTGATCAACCTGTTGAAGAATGCCGCCGAGGCGATGCAGCAGCAGGGCGAAGTCCGCGTCGTCGCGCGCATCGACCACGACGGCGCCGGCAACGACCGTCATGCCCTGATCATCGAGATCATCGACCGCGGCCCTGGCCTTGCGGCCACCGACAATCTGTTCGTGCCGTTCTTCACCACGAAGCCGGGCGGCAGCGGCATCGGCCTCGTGCTCGCCCGCCAGATCGCCGAAGGCCACGGCGGCACCCTGACCCTGGAAAATCGCCGTGACGCGACCGGTTGCGTCGCGCGGATGGTGGTTGTGGTGTGATGGGCAGCTGTCAGGCCATCTGTCGGGCCATGAATGGCCCTCCTACAGGGCGCTGAATGTAGGAGGGCCATTCATGGCCCGATGCTTTGTCCCAAGCCCGATGCCCCGTCATTCCGACATTTCGCATCTCCAATCCAGGTCATTGCCCATGTCTCGTTGAATGACCTGAAGCAGGATTCGTGCATGAATACGAATCCTGATCGCCGCGGTCATGCAGCGTTGCGTCGCGGACGAATGTCGGTGAGCCGATGGTGCTACTTGCTGACCACGGTGACGCATCAGCGCACCCCGTGGTTCTCGGACGAACAGGTCGCCGATTCAGTCGCTGCGCTCCACGAGGACATTTCGAGATTTGGAGACATGGATTTCGACGCCTGGGTGCTGATGCCGGACCATTGGCATGGCGTCGTTCGTCTTGGTGATCAAGTTCCGTTGTCGCGATTCATGAATCGGTTCAAGACGATGACGGCGCTTGCTGCCAACGCGACCATCGGTCGAAGCGGTTCACTCTGGGCGGCCTCGTACCATGATCGTGCGATCCGAAACGAACGGGAATACCAGTCGGCGATCGATTACGTGATCGCCAATCCGGTACGCGCAGGACTATCGGACGGACAGCGGCCCTATCCATGGCTTTGGGTGGTCGGATCGGGCGCGTCGCAGGCCACCGATCGGGCCAGCGGTCGGGCCACCGGTCGGGCCATGAATGGCCCTCCTACAGATCGCTGAATGTAGGAGGGCCACTTGTGGCCCGATGCTCTGTCCCACGCCCGATGTTTTGTCCCAGCCCCGATGCCTCAAGAACTGCAAGACAACATCGAACAGCCCGCCTTGTCGCGCGCCCAGTCCGGTCGTTTGCCGGCTTGATGGTCGAAGCCGGCACGTTCGCGATAAGGCTCGCCGGTGGCGTCGAGCAGTCGGTGCAAGGGGGTGAGATCGCCGCGTTCCGCAGCCTCGATCGCTTCCTGACACAACCAGTTGCGCGGCAGGTACAGCGGGTTCGCGGCATCCATGCGTGCGCGCCGGGTCGCGGCGTCGGTTTCGCGGACGC
>JAKJFE010000044.1 GCA_022705045.1 Pseudomonadota bacterium
ATGCGACATCCGCGAGCCGGGTCGGCGACGCAGGTTCGTGCCGATACCCATCGTTCCATCAACCCGTTCCATTCGCACGTGTCGCCCCGTCATCGCTCCGACCGACCCGGAGCCTAGACGGCGCACACCTTTGCCGACAAGCCGCGTCACGCGCAGCGATCACCTCAGCTCAGGGCGTGCGACTCCAGGTATCACGCACAATGTCCTGCGCGATGATGAACGCTGCCGCCAAGAACACCACGAACCCGAACCACGAAAACTTCCGCGGCCGATCATTCTTCCAACGTATACGACGCATTGCGACTTCCCTCGATCATTGGTTGTGATCGAGGGAACGCGAATCGTATGCTGAAGCGGACAAGTGACGATCAGTGCTTGTGCACCGCCGATTTCGGGCAGTGGCAGGGAGCGCTGGGGCCGTATTCGATGCCGAAGCTGCGGCCGTCACGGTGGCGTTGCCAGTAGAACTCGGGCGCCGGGGCCGCGTGGTTGCCGATCTCGGCCATGTCGGCGTCGACATCGAACAAACGGCCGTTGACCATGACGTAGCGCGTGTCGATGGTCGAGCGGATGGTGTCGAGCGGATTGCTGTTCAGCACGACGAGGTCGGCGCGCTTGCCCGCTTCGATCGAACCGATCTGCTTCGACAGACCGAGCATGTCGGCACCATCGATGGTCGCGGCGCGCAACGCCTCCCAGTTGCTCATGCCGCCCTGGGTCAGGCTCCAGATTTCCCAGTTCGGCGACAGACCCTGCAACTGGCCGTGGCCACCGATCTGGATACGCACACCGGCATCGCGCAGCGCCTTCGACGACTTCGCTACCGTGATGTGGTGATAGTCCCAGTCCGGCGCCGTCTCGCGACGCACCGCACGTGCCGCCAGCGTCTCCTTCGGGAAGAAGCGATTGAGCTTCTTGTCTTCCCAGACGTTGTCGCGCGCATACCACCAGTATTCGCCGCTCAGGCCGCCGTAACTCACGACCAGCGTCGGCGTGTTGCGCACGTCGGTCTGCGACCACAGCTGGATCACGTCCTGGTACAGCGGTGCCACCGGCAGGTTGTGTTCGATGCTGGTTGCGCCGTCGAGGATCATCGGCAGGTTGTGGTTCAAGGTCGAACCGCCCTCTTCCACCACCAGCATGCCGAGCTCGCGCGCCGCCTGGTTGATCTGCTGGTGCTGCTCGCGGCGCGGCTGGTTGTAGCTCTTCACGCTGAAGGCGCCGTTCGCCTTCATGCGCCGCAGGTGCGCGCGCGCGTCGTCGAGTGAATTCACCACCGCCTTGAAGTCGCCGTCGGCGCCGTACAGGATGGTGCCGGTCGAAAACACGCGCGGCCCGACCAGCTTGCCGGCCTTCTGCAACTCGGCCTGCGAGAACACGGTTTCGGTGGTCGCCGACGGATCGTGCATCGTCGTCACGCCGAACGCGAGGTTCGCGTAGTAGGCCCAGTTCTGCTGAGCGATCACGCCGCCGTTGAAGTGGTTGGCATGCGCATGCACGTCGACATAACCCGGCACGATGGTTTTGCCGCTGGCATCGATCGTGCGCGCATTCGCCGGCACGGTCACGTTCGCGCCGACCGCCTTGATCGTGTCGCCTTCGACCAGCACGGTGCCGCGCTCGATCACCTCGTCACCCTTCATCGAGACGATGCGCGCATTCGTGAACGCGACCACGTCCTTGGGCATATCGACCGGCACGCCCAGGCCCATCGACACGCCTTTCAGGGCTTTCGCGTCCGGCAGTTTCGCGGGTGCGCCCGGCACGAAGGCGAAGGCGTCCTTGAGATTGCGCGTGTAGTACTGATCGCCGACCATCCAGTGCACGGCGCTGCTGTCGTTCGCCCAGTGCAGGTAGGAACCGACATCGGTCGAGATCTTCGCAACCGGAATTGCGGTCGTGTCCTTGCCGAGTTCGATCACGCCGCCGGTCTTCGGCATCGGCGCGAGGTAAGCGTTGAACAGTTCGGTGAAGGCGACCCATTGGCCGTCCGGACTGACCGACACGAAGTCGGTGTACTTCAGCGAGAACACATCGCGCGGTTCCTCGCCGTGCAGGCCTACGCTCTGCAGTTTCTTGCTGAGCCCGCCACCGCTCAGGAAAGTGACACGCGCGCCGTCCGCGGTGAACTGCGGTTCGTAGCCGTCCTTCGCGATGCGCTTCGCATCACCGCCAGCGGCCGGCATCCACCAGATACCCTGCTCGCCGCTGTTCAGCGAACCGGTCAGCGACGAACCACTCTGCTTCGACCAGACGATCTTCGAGCCATCACGCGAATAACGCGGCGAGTAGTAGAAGCCGGGCTGGCTCGTGAGCACGCGTTCGCTACCGCTCGCCAGGTCACGTTCGACGATGGCGCCCTGCTTCGCGTCGCTCCAGGTCGTGTACAGCAACTTTTTGCCATCAGCGCTGAAGCTCGGCTGGTATTCGAACGCGTCGCTGCGCGAGGTCAGTCGCTGCGGCGCTTCATCCGGCAAGGCACGCGTCCACAACTGGCCGACGGCATGAAACACGACGGTACGACCATCGGGGCTGGTCGCGACATCGCGAATCATTTTCGCGGTGAACGCGCCGGCATCGAGCTGCTGTTCGAAGCGCAACGGCGCTGCCACGGTCTGCTCGACCGTCGCGCTGAACGGAATCGCAGTCTGCGCGCCACTCGACGCATCGACCCGCCACAGTTTGCCCTGCGCCCAGATCACGACAGCACTGGAATCCGGCAGCCACTGGTAGTTCGCATACGGCCCGAACACCGCCCAGCCTTCCTGCTGGTCGTGGGAAAGGCCG
Source organism: Pseudomonadota bacterium (assembly GCA_022705045.1). Classification (GTDB taxonomy): domain Bacteria; phylum Pseudomonadota; class Gammaproteobacteria; order Xanthomonadales; family Ahniellaceae; genus JADKHK01. The sequence continues at coordinate 2,788 of JAKJFE010000044.1, forward strand.
TCCCACAGCGACTTCACCTCACCGCTGGCGAGATCGATGACGTGCAGCACCGACTTGTCGGCGACGCGTTTGACGAAAGCCAGCGTCTTGCCGTCCGGCGACGGCTGCGGACGCACCGCACCGCCCGGCGTCGCGACGATGGTCTCGACCTCGCCAGTCTCGCGATCCAGGCGCTTGATCGCGTAGATCACGCCATGCGGGTTCTTGTTGTATTCGAACGTACTGCCGCCGCTCACGTCTTCGGAGAAATAGATGTAGCGACCATCGGCACTGACCGCCGGCTCACCGAGATCCTGCTGGTCGTTCTTCTTCTTCGTCAGCTGCAGGCCGGCGCCGCCGGTCTTGTGGAACATCCACAACTCGCCGGCACCGAGCGAACGCTCCGACGTGAAGTGCTTGCGGCCGATCAGGTACTGGCCATCCGGCGTCCACGCCGGATTGTTGAGCAGGCGATAGTCTTCCTTGGTCACCTGGGTCGCGCCGGAACCGTCGCGCTTGGCGCGCCACAGGTTGTTGCCACCCGCACGATCCGAGGTGAATGCGATCTCGCTGCCATCGGGCGAGAAACGCGGCTGCACGTCCCAGGCGGGGCCCGAGGTGATGCGCTTGGCGTTGCCGCCCGCGATCGGCAGCGTGTACAGATCACCAAGCAACGAGAACACGAGGGTCTGGCCGTCACGACTGACGTCGAGATCCATCCACGTGCCTTCGTCGGTCGTGAACTTCACCTGCTTGACCGGGCCGTGTGCCGCATTGACGTCCCATTTCGGCGCGTCGGCCTTTTCGTCCGCCAAGGCCACGCAGGACAGGGACAGGGCAACAGCCAGGGCAAGCGGACGATGCAGCATGGGAATCTCCGGACGGGAAAGACCGCCATGCTAGACGAAGCACTGCGAAGACAACGCAGCCGGTCGTCACGCGGAACCCACGACTCGACCATTGCGGATCACCGGGGCTTGTCGACATCGTTCGGGATCGCCAATGCGAGATGTCGAAGGAACAGAAAGACGAAGCCCGCCTTGCGGCGGGCTCGTGTCTGGTCGGGCGGAAGGCTCAGGCCTGCGGCGCGGGCGTGCCTTCGACTGGGCCAGTGCTGGGCGGCGACGGCTTGTTGCCGTCGGGCTTCGCCCAATCGCGTGGCGGGCCGGGCTTGCGGCCTTCCATGATCTCGGTGATCTGGTCGCCGTCGATGGTTTCCCATTCCAGCAGCGCGTCAGCCATCGCGTGCAACTGCGGCAAGTGGTCGGTGAGGATCTGCTTGGCGCGGTGGTATTCGCGATCGAGGATGGTGCGCACGACTTCGTCGATCCGGCGCACGGTGTCGTCGGACACCGACTTGTGCTGGGTCACCGAACGGCCGAGGAACACTTCTTCCTCTTCGTCGCCATAGGCCACCGGGCCGAGCTCATCGGACAGGCCGTACTTCGTGACCATGTTGCGCGCAAGCTGGGTCACGCGCTGGATGTCGTTCGACGCACCCGTCGTGACCTTGTCGGCGCCGAAGATGATTTCCTCGGCCACGCGGCCGCCGTACAGCGACGCCATGCGGCTCTCGAGATATTGCTTGCTGTGGCTGTAGCGGTCCTGCTCGGGCAGGTACATGGTCACGCCGAGCGCACGACCGCGCGGGATGATCGAGACCTTGTAGACCGGGTCGTGGTCCGGAACGATGCGCCCGACGATGGCGTGGCCGGCCTCGTGGTAGGCGGTGAGTTTCTTCTCGTCCTCGCTCATGACCATGGACTTGCGCTCGGCGCCCATCATGATCTTGTCCTTGGCGCGCTCGAAATGCTCCATGCGCACGTTCTTGGCGTTCTCGCGCGCCGCAAAGAGCGCCGCTTCATTGACGAGATTGGCCAGATCGGCGCCGGAAAAGCCCGGCGTGCCGCGGGCGATGCGCGACGGATCGATATCGTCGGCCAGCGGCACCTTGCGCATGTGCACCTTGATGATCTGCTCGCGACCGCGCAGGTCCGGCAGCGGCACCACGACCTGACGATCGAAACGGCCGGGGCGCAGCAGCGCCGGGTCGAGCACGTCGGGACGATTGGTGGCGGCGATGACGATGATGCCTTCGTTGCCCTCGAAGCCGTCCATCTCGACCAGCAACTGGTTCAGGGTCTGCTCGCGCTCGTCATGACCGCCGCCGAGACCGGCGCCGCGGTGACGACCGACCGCATCGATTTCGTCGATGAAGATGATGCACGGCGCGTGCTTCTTGGCCTGCTCGAACATGTCGCGCACGCGGCTGGCGCCAACGCCGACGAACATCTCGACGAAGTCGGAACCGGAAATCGTGAAGAAAGGCACCTTGGCTTCGCCGGCGATGGCTTTCGCCAGCAGCGTCTTGCCGGTACCGGGCGAACCGACCATCAGCACGCCGCGCGGAATGCGGCCGCCGAGGCGCTGGAACTTGCCCGGATCGCGCAGGAACTCGACCAGTTCCTTGACGTCGTCCTTGGCTTCGTCGACACCGGCGACGTCGGCGAAGGTGACCTTGACCTGGTCCTCGCCCTGCAGGCGCGCACGCGAACGACCGAAGGTCATCGCGCCACGGCCGCCGCCACCGCCCTGCATCTGACGCATGAAATAGAAGGCCACGCCGATGAACAGCAGGAAGGGCAAGGCGTTGAGCAGGAAGCTCAGGACGATGCTGTCCTTCGGCACCGGCTTCTGCACGATCTCGACCTTGTGCTTGATCAGGTCGGCGAACATGCCGAAATCGCGCACCGGCGCAATCGTCGTGAACTTGTCGCCACCCTTGCGTTCACCCGAGATCGTGCTGCCGTCTTCCGAGATCGTGACCTTGGCCACGCCATCGTTGCGCACTTCGGCGAGGAATTCGGAATACGCGAGTTCATCGCGGCCGCCATTGCCCTGGCTCAGGCTTTGGAACACCGACAGCAGGACCACCAGGATCACCAGCCACAGCAGGATTTGTTTCGCCCAGTCGTTCAGCACCGTCTTGCTCCTTTATTTCGAGGCGCCGGCACGGAAGCCGGCGCACAACGCATACACCTCGGGGCTGCGTGCCCGCGAGGCCTTCGGCTTGCGCATCGTCACTTTCGTGTAGCGCTTGCGCAAGTCCCGCACGTAATCGTCGAACCCGACGCCCTGGAACAGCTTCACGAGGAAGGTGCCGCCCGGCTTCAGATGATCTTCGGCAAAGTCGCGGGCCAGTTCGCACAGGTGCATCGAACGCGCCTGGTCCACCGACTCCACGCCGCTCATATTGGGGGCCATGTCGGACAACACAAGATCGACCGGACGGCCGCCGACCATGGCCTCGAAGGCCTTGAGCACGGACTCTTCACGGAAGTCGCCCTGCAGGAACTCGACCCCTGGAATGCTCGGCATGTCGAGGATGTCGAGCGCGATGACATCACCGGTGCGGCCCAGTTCGCGCCTGACCATCTGTGACCATCCGCCGGGAGCGGCGCCGAGGTCGACCACGACCATGCCGGGCTTGAGCAGGCGGTCGCGTTCGATCAGTTCTTCCAGCTTGTAGGCCGCACGCGAACGCACGCCCTCGGACTGGGCGCGTTTCACGAACGGGTCGGAGAAGTGTTCCTTGAGCCAGCGATGACTGGACTTGCTGCGCGCCACGGCGGTTCGGGGAGGAGTCAGGGCCGCGCATGATACCCTCGCGCCCGTTTTCTTTCCTGAAGGTGTGCCCGTGGCACTCGACGCAATCCAGATCCGCTTCCTGCGCAGCCTCGCGCATGATCTCAACCCGGTCGTCATGGTCGGCCAGAAAGGCATGTCGGACGGCGTCCGTGTCGAACTCGACGAAGCCCTGTCGCGTCATGAACTCGTGAAGATCCGCGTGATCGCCGAGGAACGCGAGGACCGCGACGAGATCATCAAGGCGCTGGCGCGCGACACCAAGTCGGAGCTGATCCAGAAGGTCGGCCACACCGCGACGTTCTACCGCCGCGACAAGAAAGCCAAGATCACCCTGCCCGGCGAGAAGCCGAGCAAGGACGACGCGACGATCGCCTCGCGCCCGACCCGGGACGGCCAGAAACCGTTCCGTGCGCGTCGCGATGAAGTCGGTTACGGCGAAAAGCCGCGACGTGCCTTCGATGCGGCCGACACCCGCGCACCACGCCGCGATGCGATCGAGAAGCCGCGACGCGAAGGCGGCAAATATGCGAAGCCGCCGGCGCGCAGTGGTGCCGGTGGTTTCAGCAAGCGTCCGCCGCGTGCCGAAGACATCGTCGGCGGCGCACCGCGCCGTGAACGCAGCTTCGGTGGCCGCGCCGATGGCCCGACGCATCGCCCGGCCCGCCCTGCCCGGGATTTCGGTGACCGCCCGAAGCGTGACTTCGGTGATCGCCCGGCCCGCCCTGCCCGCGATTTTGGTGACCGCCCCGCTCGCCCGGCGCGTCCGTCGGGCAACTTCGCCGATCGTCCGAAGCGTGATTTCGGTGACCGACCGGCGCGTCCCGCTCGCGACTTCGGTGACCGTCCCGCCCGCCCGGCACGTCCCGCCGGCAACTTCGTCGATCGTCCGAAGCGTGATTTCGGTGATCGACCGGCGCGTCCCGCCCGCGACTTCGGCGATCGCCCGAAGCGCGACTTCGGCGCCAAGCCCGCCTACAAGTCGAGCGCTGCGCGCCCGACCGGCAAGCCGGCCGGGAACAAACCCTCAGGCTCGCCTTACAAGCCGCTGGGCGCCAAGCGCCCGAAGCGTGAGGCCGACGAAGACTGAGCGCCGCCGTGCAACTCAGTCATGAAGCCCCCAGCGGCGGCGACCACGTCCGTGGCGTCGCCATCGACCGTATCCTGCTGGCCAGCGGCGAACGTCGCGCCAGCTTCGTGATCGCCGCCGGCGTCGACGCCTTCGACTGGCCTGTCCGTGACGCGAAAGCGATGACGGCAACCGATTGCGATGCCGTCATCGCGCTGGAACCGGCGGTCGTCATCCTAGGCACTGGCCCGACGCAGGTCTTCCCGCCGCGCGACGTGCTCGCCGCCTTCCTGACCCGCCGCATCGGCATCGAATTCATGGACAACGCTGCCGCCGCACGCACGTACAACGTGCTGCTCGGCGAAGGGCGCAAGGTCGCGGCAGCATTCGTGCTCGCCTGATGTTGCGCCCCTGACGCATTCGCTACCATCCGGCCGATGCCCCGGATCACCGTCAATCATCATGGATGCTGAGCGCTGGCGCGCCGTGCGCAAGCTGCTCGATGGCGCGCTCGACTGCGAGGGCGACGAGCGCGCAGCCTTCCTCGACACCATCGCCGACGAAGGCTTGCGCGCCGATGTCGTGCGCCTGCTCGGCAAACACGAGGAAACCACGCCGCTGGATCGTCCGGTCGTCGACCTGGTCGCACCGGCGATGGCCAACGACAGTCGTGTGCGCGACTGGGACCGCGAACAGATCGGCCGTCGCATCGGCGCCTTCGTGCTCGACGAATTGCTGGGCTCGGGCGGCATGGGCACGGTCTATCTCGCGCATCGCGTCGATGGCCGCTTCGAACAGAAGGTCGCGATCAAGCTGGTGCTGACCGCGCACGCCGGCCTGCGCGACCGATTCCGCAAGGAACAGGAAATCCTTGCCGGCCTGCGACACCCGAACATCGCGCAGCTGATCGATGGTGGCGAAGCCGACGACGGCACGCCGTTCCTCGCGATGGAATACGTCGAAGGCGTCTCGATCACCGATTTCTGCCGCGACCACCTGCCCGATGTGGAAGGCCGGTTGCGCCTGATGCTGCGGGTGGCCGGCGCGTTGTCGCACGCGCATCGCAACCTCGTCATCCATCGCGACATCAAGCCGTCGAACATCATCGTCACCCGCGACGGGCATCCGAAACTGCTCGATTTCGGCATCGCCAAACTGGTCGGCGAAGAACGCTTCCGTCCGGTGACGGCGCAACGCATCGGCCCGATGACGCCGCAATATGCGGCCCCCGAACAGTTCCGCGGCCAGCCGATCACGGTCGCGACCGACATTTACCAATTCGGCGTGCTGCTCTACCGCATCATCACCGGCCGCCTGCCCTACGACGCGAATCCCGACGACGCCCATGCCTGGGGCCGCGCCGTGGTTGAACACGATCCGGTCACGCTGGGGCGCGCGCTGACACAAGTACGTCGCGGCAACGATGCACCGACCACGCGTGACGCCGTGCGTACGCTCGGACGCGAACTCGACCGCGATCTCGACGCCATCGTGCGCACTGCGCTCGCGAAGGAAACAAACGCGCGTTACGGCTCGATCGATGCGTTCGTTGCCGACCTCGAAGCCTTCCTCGACGGCCGTCCGGTGCAGGCGCGTCACGGCGGTTCGCTGTATCACGCCTCGCGTTTCGTGCGCCGCCATCGCTTCGGTGTCGCCGCGGCGACGATCACTGCTGTCGGGCTGATCGGACTCAGCCTCTACGCACTGCAGCAGTCGCGCCAGGCGCACGCCGAAAGCGAACGCGCGCGCGCCGCGGTCGCCTTCGTGCACGAGATCTTCCGCGCCGCCGACCCCGCGAACGGACGCGGCGGCGCGCACAGCGCCACCGACGTGCTGGAAGCCGCAGCCCGCCAGATCGAACCGACGCTGAAACAGCAACCCGAGTTGCGCGGTCCCATTGCCGCCGTCATGGCCGGCGCGTTCTTCAACATGGGCGACATGCGGCGCGCCCAGGACCTGATCGATGCGGCGATTCGCGACCTGCGCGACACCGGCGCGACGCCACCGCTGGAACTGGCCGCCGCACTCGAACGCGGCGCGGCCATTGCGCAACGCAATGGTCGCCTGCACCCCTCGGAACTGTGGTGGAAAGAAGCCGACGCGCTGGCACGCGGCAACGACCCGGTCGCAGTGCGCATCCGCGACGGCCTCGCCAACACGCGCTGGAACACGCTGCGCGACAACGGCGACGAAGCCGGTGCGTTGGTGGTGGCGCAACAATCGCTCGAGAATGCCGAAGCCGCACCCGAGGCGGAACGCGACCGCCTGCGCAATCGGGCGCTGAATCGCGTCGGCGTGTCGCTGAAGGATGTCGGCCGCTACGACGAATCGGAAACCGCGTTCCGCGAAAGTCTGCGTCTCGCCCGACAGCTCTACGGCGACGACGATTACCGCACCCTGCGCGCGCGCCAGTCGATGGGCTGGATGTACATCGGCCGTGGCGAACCGGCACGCGCCCTGGCCGAACTGGAACCGGTCGGCGAACGCTTCCGCGAACTGTTCGGCGAACGCAGCCAGGACTACGGCAACAACCTCTACAACCGCGCACTGGCCTATCGCGCGCTGGGACAGATGGACCGCGCCTACGACAGCTTCCGCGCCGCCGCCGAAGCCTATGCCGCGTCGGCCGCGTCCGGCGCGTCGCAGATCGGTTGGGCCTTGTGGAACGCGTCGCGCATCCTGAGCGAGCGCGGCGAGCACAAGGCCGCACGTCGCCTGCTCGACGAGATCGAGGACAACTGGCGCGATTCCATCGCCGAGGACGCACGCGTGCGCGGCCCGTTCTACAGCTCGGTCACCGAGAACCGTCTGGCGCTCGGCGACCTCGCCGAAGCCGAGCGTTATGCCGATCGCGCCCATTCGCTGCTGGTCCGGCTCGATGGCGAATCGGTCGACGTGGCGATCGCGCTGGCCCTGACCGCCAAGGTCGCGAACGCGCGCAACGACGTGCCCCGCGCCCTCGCCCGCTACCGCGAAGCACTGGCCATGATCGAACGTGTGGCGCCGGAACGCAGCGCGCTCCGCGGCGCCTGGCAGCAGGAAGTGGACCGGCTTGCAGCGGAACCTGCGTCGGCTTAACCCCGATCCCGCAAGGCCTGCGTTGCCACCTTTGCCGGACCCGACCGGCGCCCAGGGGAACGCCATGACCAGCCATGCCGACGTCGTCACAGCACGCATCAGCCCGACCCGAACCCTCGCCATCAGCATCGCGCTCGTGCTGCATGCCGGCGCCTTCGCCTTGCTCATCGCACCCGTGCGTGCACCGGATCGCGAAGCCGAAGTGCTGCCGCCAAAGATCGAGGTGGTCATGCACGAACGCGTGATCCCGCCGCCACCGCCGCCGCCAGTGGTGCCGATCACGCCACCGCGCCCGACGCCGACACCGGTGCAACGTACGAGCCCGCCGGTCGTCATCCCGAACCCGGAACCGGCCCAGACCCTGGCCGACGTCGTGCCCGAGATCGTGCCGCCGACGGAGACGACGCCATTCGACAGCGCTGGCACGGACAGTGGCCCGTTCGTGCCGGCGCAGATCGGCGCCCTGTCCTACCTCGACGCACCGCCGCCGCGTTATCCGTCGCGGGCGATCACTCGGAATCTTGAAGGCGAAGTCCTGCTGCGCGTGACGGTGGGTGAGGATGGGCACCCGGAAGCGATCGAAGTGCAGCAAAGCTCCGGACACGAGGTGCTGGATCGCGCTGCTGTCGACCAGGTGCGCAAGCGCTGGCGCTTCCGTCCGCTGATCGTCGACGGCCTGCCCAGCCGCGCCATCGGACTGGTGCCGATCCGCTTCAGTCTGGCCCAGCGCTGAGTGTCGTCGCCACGTCGATCCGGCGTGGCGAACTCATTGTCCGCTGTGGGCCAGCACGTCGCCTGCGGTGCCGACGATCAAGGCATCGGCCGCATGCGCCACGGTCTCGTCCTTGCCCGGATACGGCAGGCTGGCGAGAAAGTGGCGCATGCAATTCAGTCGGGCGCGTTTCTTGTCGTCGGACTTGACCACGACCCAAGGCGCATCGGCGGTGTCGGTGTGGAAGAACATCGACTCCTTGGCCTCGGTGTAGGCATCCCACTTGTCCAGCGATTGCAGGTCGATCGGCGACAGCTTCCAGTGCTTCAGCGGGTCGTTGCGGCGCGAGTTGAAGCGTCGCAGCTGCTCTTCGCGGCTGACCGAAAACCAGAACTTGAACAACCGGATGCCGCTGCGCACCAGCATGCGTTCGAACTCCGGTGTTTCGCGCAGGAATTCCAGGTATTCGCCCGGCGAACAGAAGCCCATCACGCGTTCGACGCCGGCGCGGTTGTACCAGCTGCGGTCGAAGAACACGATTTCGCCGTAGCTCGGCAGATGCTGGATATAGCGCTGGAAATACCATTGCCCACGCTCCTGGTCGCTGGGTTTTTCCAGCGCCACGACGCGTGCGCCCCGTGGATTCAGATGCTCGGTGAAACGCTTGATGGTGCCGCCCTTGCCGGCTGCATCACGGCCCTCGAACAGCACAACGACACGCTGGCCCGTCTCCTTGATCCAGCTCTGCACCTTCAGCAACTCGATCTGCAGCTTCTGCTTTTCGGCTTCGTAGTCCTTGCGGCGCAGCCGTACGCGATAGGGATAACCTTCGGGCAGCGGCGCGCTGCTGCTGTCTTCATCGCTGACCGGCATCGCCGCGAGCCGCTTCGCGGTGTCGGGCGACAGCCCCAGGGCATCCGCGGGCACACCGAGCACGGGAACGGGTGCAGGCGGATGCGATTTCGCCCACTGCTGCGCATCGGCCAGTGCGAGCGCGGCAGCCGCCTCGGTGGTGGCGGCACCGGCATCGACGACACGGGGGTCCGACGCACGCGAACGACGGGCACGCACGGACTTGGGGGCGGGACGCGATGTGGCCATGGACGAAGACTCCTGGATGGGCTTCCAGTGTCTTACCGTGGCGGCGCGGCCGACTTGATCTGACTCAATCCCGCGCCATCACGCGCAGGCGCGCCAGCGCTTCGGCTTCGATCTGGCGCACGCGTTCGCGCGACACGCCCAGCACCTGCGCGACCTCGGCCAACGACTGCACGGCGTGGTCGTGCAGGCCGAAGCGACGCTCCAGCACTTCACGACTGCGCGCGCTGAGCTCCGACAACCACTGGTCCAGCCGCACATCGTTGGCGATGTCGCCGAGACCGTCGGCCTCGCCTTCGTCCGGCATCGCGACCAGTTCGCCGAGCACGCGTTCGTCGTCGGCCGCGAGCGCGGCATCGAGCGAATCGACACGGGCATTGAAGCGGTAGAGGCGCGCGACTTCGGCCACGTCCTTGCCGGCCGCACGGGCGATCTCGTCCAATGACGGCGCACGCCCGAGCGTGCGCGTCAGCTCGCGACCGGTGCGCAACACCTGCGCCAGTTCACGCAGCACGTGCACCGGCAGACGCACTGCACGCGTCTGCCGCATCAGCGCGAATTCGATGGCTTCGCGAATCCACCACATCGCATAGGTCGAGAACCGGAAGCCGCGCGCCGGATCGAATTTTTCAACCGCACGGATCAGGCCCAGATTGCCTTCGGCGATCAGGTCGATCATCGGCAGGCCGCGTCCGAGATAGGCACGCGCCGCGTTCACCACCAGGCGCAGGTTCGCCTCAATCAACGACTGCCGCGCTGCCAGTTCGCCGGCACGTGCACGTTCCGCCAATGCGCGTTCTGCCGCCGCATCCAGCAGCGGAATCAGGCCGATCTCGTTGAGATAGGCGGTGGTCGAATCACGCTCGACGGCGTCGACGTCGGCCGGCCCGAGCCATTCGAACAGGTCGTCGGTCGGCAGATCGTCGTCGGGCGTGCGTTGCATGGCGGCTCAGCGGCTCGGCAGGTAACCGAGCGGATCGACCGGTTTGCCATTGCGGCGGATCTCGAAGTGCAGCATGTCGATGCCACCGCGCCGACCCATCTCGGCGATGGGCTGGCCGGCCTTGACCTTGGCGCCTTCGACCACGAGTCGCTTCTGGTTGTGGCCATAGGCGCTGAGATAGCCGGGACTGTGTTGCACGATCACGAGTTCGCCGTAACCGAGCAGGCCATTGCCGGAATAGACGACATCGCCGTCGGCCGCGGCCAGCACCGTGTGGCCGAGACTGCCGCCAATGTCGATGCCCTGCTGGGTCGGGTCGCCTTCGACGAAGCGGCCGACGACATTGCCGTTCGCGGGCCAGCGCCAGCGCAAGCCGTCGCGTTCGCGCGTCGGTGCATTGGCATCGACGACGGCGCGTGGCGTGGTGTCCGCCACGGGCGCGACAGGCACCGCGCCAACGGCCGTAGGCGCGGGAACCGCTTCCGCGGGTTTCGGAGCCGTGCTCGGGAGACCGATGGCGGCCGCAGGCGAATTCGTTGCAGCGGCCGGTGTCGTCGCGACCGGCTTCGGCGGCGGCGGCGCAACCGGCTCGGGCGGTGGCGGATCAACGGGCGTGGTCGTCAGCGGTGTCGATGCGGGCGCACTGTCATCGACCATGGCGAAGGTTTGCGTCGCACCGCTGTCGCTGGCGGCCAGTTCGGGCGTGTGCACCGGCTGCGTCGGCACGGCGTCGATCTCGACCTGCGGCGATGGCGCGGTCGAAGGCGGCGCGGATGGGCTCGCTGGCGGCGGCGTTGCAGTAGCCGTGGTCGGCGGCAGGTCGGTCACGCGCGTCGTGCGCGACGGCGGTTTCAGGCGCAGGCCTTGGCCCGGATAGATCGTGTACGGCGCGTTGATGTTGTTCCAGGCCGCGAGGTCGCGGAAATCGAGCTTGTTGCGGAACGCGATGCCGTACAAGGTGTCGCCACGCGCGACGGTGTAGTCGGTCGCGACCTGCGTCTTCGGCTTCGACACGGCCGACGGCTTGCCTGCGCGCGCGGGCTGCGCTTCCTCGGTGTGCACCGACACCCGCGGCTCGAAACTGGCGCAACCGGCCAGAACCAGGCTCGTGATCGCAACAAGGCGCAATCGCATGCTCATGCCTTCCATATCCACAACGCGATGATGCCAACCACCAGCAGAACCAGAGCCGTCCAGCCGACGGGCTCGATGTAACGATGCAGCGCGCGTTCGGCGCGTTCGCCGCCCAGCCGGATCGCACCGGCCACCAGATACACGCGCTTGCCGCGACCGATCAACACGGCCGCAAGAAACGGCAACAGCGGCATCGAGACCGCACCTGCGGCGATCGTGAACAACTTGAACGGGATCGGCGTGAAGCCGCCGACCAGCATGATCCAGAACCCATGCATGCGCAGCGATTCGCGCGCTTCCGCGAACGCCGGACCGAAGCCCATCTCGACCAGATGCGGCTCCACCCAATGGATCGCGAAGTGGCCGACGGCATAACCGACAAACGCACCGAGCGTCGAACCGAACAGGCTCAGCGAGGCATAGCGAAACCACGAATGCGGATGCGCCAGCGTCATCGGCGCCAACATCACTTCCGGTGGCACCGGGAAGAAGATCGCCTCGATGAAGCTGATGAAAGTCAACCAGGCGGGTGCCAGTCGATGCCGCGACCAGCCCAGCGCCTTCGTGTACAACGGCTGGAACAGCGCCATCAGACCACGCCTCCGAGCAGCGGCACGAAACTCACCGGTTCCAGCACCGATTCGTGCAGGCCATCGGCATCACGGGTGAGGCGCACCAGTTTCTGTTCGCCACCTTGCGGCCCGACCGGCGCGATCAACACGCCGCCGGGCGCCAATTGCTCGGCCAGCAGCGGATCGATGTATTCACCGGCCGCGGTGACGATGATGGCGTCGAACGGCGCTTCCTCGACCCATCCGCGACGACCGTCGTCGTGGCGGGTACGGATGTTCTCGATGCCGAGATTGCGGAAACGGCGGCGCGCATTGCGCAGCAACGGCTCGATGCGTTCGACCGAAAACACCTTTGGTACCAGCCCCGCCAGCACTGCGGCCTGGTAACCCGAACCGGTACCGATCTCCAGCACCTTTTGCGGATTCGTGACGATCAGGTGTTCGGTCATGCGCGCGACGATGTAGGGCTGCGAGATCGTCTGTCCCTGCCCGATCGGCAACGGCGAGTTCTCGTAGGCGCGCACTTCCAGGCCTTCGTCGACGAACAGATGGCGCGGCAGGTTGCGCATCACGTCGAGCACACGCGGATTCTGGATGCCGAGCGCGCGCAACTGGTCGACCATGCGGTCGCGCGCACGCTGCGAGGTCATGCCGAGCCCGGCCGGATCGCGCCGGACCATCATGCGCCGGTCTTCCCGAGCAGACTCGACAGCGGACCGACCCAGGACGCGACGTTGTCGAGCGCGGTGTAACGCGTCAGGTCGACCTGCAGCGGCGTGATCGAAATGAAGCCGCGGCGCACGGCATCGAAGTCGGTGCCGGGACCGGCGTCCTGTTCGGGGCCAGCCGGGCCGATCCACCAGATGTCGCGACCGCGCGGATCGTTGGCACGCACGCAGGGTTCGGCACGATGACGGTTGCCGAGGCGCGTGACTTCGAAGCCGCGGATCTCTTCCCAAGGACAATCGGGCACGTTGACATTGAGGATGGTGTCCGCCGGCAACGGGTCGGCGACGAGTTTCTGCACGATGGCGAGGGCAGCGCGCGCTGCGGTGCCGTAGTGCTGCGGGTCGTGGTCGCGCGAGGCCAGAGACACCGCGACCGCGGGATGGCCCAAGAAACGGCCTTCCATCGCTGCTGCGACCGTGCCCGAATACAACACGTCGTCGCCCATGTTGGCCGAGGTGTTGATGCCGGACACGACGATGTCGGGTTCGTCGTCGAGCATGCCGCACAGGGCCAGATGCACGCAGTCGGTCGGGGTACCGGCAACACGGAACCGCCCGGCTTCGAGTTCGATGACGCGGATCGGACCGTCCAGCGTCAGCGAATTGCTGGCGCCGCTGCGGTCGCGATCGGGTGCGACCACGGTAACCCGGCCCAGCGCGCGCATCGCGTCGGCCAGGATGCGGATACCGGGCGCGTCGACGCCGTCGTCATTGCTTACCAGGACATGCATGGGAAGGGCTTCCGGAAAACGGCCAATGATAGCGGAGCCACACTGGCGCCGACGCGCCGCCGACGCCAGTTCTGCTACAAACAGCCCCATCCGCAATGTGCTCTCCGATGTCGAAACGCCCGCCCGATCCACGCCGAAAAATCGTCCCAGCCGAACCCGTCGCGGCCGAAGACCGCGACCTGTTCCTGGAGGCGATCGGCACCGTGCGGCGCATCGAAACCGATCGCCATGACGCCCGCGCCCCCGCGCCGAAACCAGAACCGGTGCAGTCGCGCCGCGATGACGCCATGGTCATCGAGGAACTGCTGCGGCCGCTGCCGAGCTCACTCGATCCGGACGCCGCCGAGCCGCTGCGTTACCTCAAGGATGGGCTTGCGCCACGCGTCCTGCTCAAGCTCGGTCGTGGCCAATACAGCGTGCGCGACGAGATCGACCTGCACCAGATGACCGCGACGGTGGCCAAGGACGCCATCGCCCGCTTCCTCGCCGAATGCAAGGCGCGCGGTCATCTGTGCGTCAAGATCATCCACGGCAAGGGCCTGCGCTCGAAGAACGACGGCCCGGTCCTGAAAGCCCTGACCGACCGTCTGCTGCGCCAACGCGGCGACGTGCTCGCCTTCCGCTCGGCAAGATGGAATGACGGCGGCAGTGGTGCCGTGATCGTGTTGCTCAAGGGCAATCGCTGAACGCCAGCGAGGACGCGCTGTGGTAGTTTTTCCGGCACGGGAGTCGCCATGAAAGCCAAGCCCAAAGCCAAACGCATCGTTGTCAAAGCGGCCGAGCTACGCAAGCTCGATGCGGCGGCGCGCAAGCGTGACCTTCGCGCCATGGCGGAGCATCCCGATTCGCCGGTACCGCTGTTTCTGGAAGCCAAGGCGCCCGGCGTGCGCATCAAATGGCACGGCCGGATCTGAAGCCGCTCAGCCAGAGCGAGCGCTCGGAGATCATTGCAGCCGGGCCCAAAGGCATACTTGTCGGCGGCATGGCGCTGGCATTCTGGGCAGACGAATTCAGTGTTCTTCCTTCTGGATTGCTGGAAGCTGGAATTACCTTCGATGTCGATTTTCTCGGAACCCGCGAAGAGGCGGAGACAACGGCCAACCAGCTTGCTGGATTGATGCCGGGCCGAGTGGAAATTCTGCTTCCGGACATGGATCGTCAGACGGCAAATTCGGCGAAGATTCTCCTCCAGACGTTCCATGATCGGACCACCGCATTGGAGATCGACTACGTGTCCGGTCTCTTCGGTTTTACGCCAGAAGCCGAGCAGCGGCTCAGAATGCGCGCCTTTTCCGTCGAGACATCACGCGGCAGCGTCAAGGTGATGCATCCGATCGACTGCCTGATCAGTCGCGTGATGAATCTGGATGGCCTGCCCAGCAAGCAGAATTCTGCCGGTGTCGCTCAATGCCGACTGGCCGTCGCGGTGACGAGATCCTTCATTCATCGAGTGTGTGGCGATCCGTCGAAACAGGCGATGAAGACTGCATTGAAAGCGGCAGAAGCAGTTGCGGAACTCGCGCTGCTCGCGCCAGCGAGAAGAATCGCCATCGAGTACGGCATCGACTTGCTCGAAGCAATTCCTGCCGATCGGATTCGTTCGGAGCAGTTCCAATTGCAGCGCTGGCCGCAGATCCAGCAGGCGGTTGCCGAAGGCATTGAGAAACTGAAGCGCCAGCGCGAACAGCGGCGCAGTCGCACGAAGAAAGTCTGATCCGGAAACGACAACGCCCGCACGAGGCGGGCGTGTCGTCGCGGATTGCGCGGGACTTACGGTTGCGGCTTGCGTGCCGGGGCGGCGACGGTCATCTGATCGCGGTTCTTTTCGACGGTCTTGTCGCCGATGCCCTTCACGTTCGCGAGTTCGTCGACCGACTTGAAGCCGCCGTGTTCGGTGCGATACGCGACGATGGCCGCGGCCTTGGCGGCGCCGACGCCATTCAGCGTTTCCAGTTCGCTGGCGCTGGCGGTGTTGAGATTGATCTGTGCGGCGAAGGCGGCGAGCGAGGCCAGCGAGAGCGACAGGCCGAGGACGAGGGACTTGATCAGGTTCATGGCGTGGATTCCTTTTGAATGGTTGGAGGTCGTGCCGGTGTGCTCACCGGACGGAAACCATTCTGCGGATCGCGCCTTCGCCGTTCCTGCGTGCGAATCGGAACGCCGCCTGGGCGTTCCGACCTGAAGCGGCTGGGAAATTTCCGAGGCGGCTCAGCGTGGGGGCAGCATGCCGCCCGGTCCACCCATGCCGCCCATGCCACCGGGACCCATCATGCCTTTCATCTGGCGCATCAGCCCCTTGATGCCGCCGCCGGATAGCTTCGACATCATCTTCTCCATCTGCTGGTACTGCTTCAGCAGGCGATTCACATCCGCCGGCTGCGTGCCCGAACCGCGCGCCACACGCGCCTTGCGCGAACCGTTGAGCAGATCCGGATGGCGACGTTCCTTCTTGGTCATCGAACCGATGATGGCGATCATGCGGTCGACGTCCTTGTTGTTGACCTTGTCCTTCATCTGTTGCGGGATCTGGCCCATGCCCGGCAGCTTGTCCATCAGCCCGGTCAGGCCGCCCATGTTCTGCATCTGCAGCATCTGGTCGCGCATGTCGTTGAGGTCGAACTTCTTGCCCTTGATGACCTTCTCGGCCAGCTTCTGCGCCTTCTCCTGGTCGACCTTGCGCTCGACTTCCTCGACCAGGCTGAGCACGTCACCCATGTCGAGGATGCGCGACGCGGCGCGGTCCGGATGGAAAGGTTCGAGCGCATCGGGCTTCTCGCCGGCACCGACGAACTTGATCGGACGCCCGGTGATGTAACGCACCGACAAGGCCGCACCACCACGCGCGTCACCGTCGGTCTTGGTCAGAATCACGCCGGTCAGCGGCAACGCGGCAGCGAAGGCCTTGGCCGTGTTCGCCGCGTCCTGGCCGGTCATCGCATCGACCACGAACAGCGTCTCGACCGGCTTCGCGGCCTCATGCACCGCAGCGATCTCCTCCATCATGGCGTTGTCGATGGCGAGACGACCGGCCGAGTCGATGATCAGCACGTCGGCGAAACTCTTGCGCGCATCGTCGATGGCGCGATTCACTATGCTGACCGCGGCCTCGCCCGGTTCGCTCGGGTGGAAGATCGCATCAACCTGTCCCGCGAGCGTCTTCAGCTGGTCGATCGCGGCCGGACGATAGACGTCGCAACTCACGACCATGACTTTTTTCTTTTTGCGCTCGCGCAGATGCTTGGCCAGCTTGGCCACGGTCGTGGTCTTGCCCGCGCCCTGCAGGCCGGCCATCAGGATCACCGCCGGCGCCGGCACGTTGAGGTTCAGCTCGCTGTTCTGGCTGCCCATCACCGCGGTCAGTTCCTGCTGCACCACTTTGACCAGGGCCTGGCCCGGCGACAGGCTCTTCAGCACGTCCTGGCCGACCGCACGCTGCTTGATGCGCTCGATCAGCGCCGACACCACCGGCAGCGCGACATCGGCCTCGAGCAGGGCGATGCGCACGTCGCGCATGGCTTCGCGGATGTTCTCCTCGGTCAGGCGCGCGCGGCCGCGCAGCTTCTGAATGGTCGAGGACAGGCGATTGCTCAGGGATTCGAACATGGCGGAACCGGCTGGAAAAACGGGCGCGGAGTATAGCCGCAGCGGCGCACGGCCATTTCGCGCCATGGCGGTGCGTGCGACACTGGCGGGATGACGCTCGTCCTGCCGCTGATCGCCGCCCTGTCCTATCTGCTCGCCTCGTTCGCGGCGTTGACGCCGGCCGCGCGCCCGGAGCGGCTGCGCTGGGTCGCGCCACTCGGCATCGTCGCATTCGCGGCGCATGTCGTGCCTCTGGTACTGCGCGGTCGTCAGCATGGCCCGGATCTGCAGTTCTTCAGCGCTTTTTCGCTGGTGGCCGCAGCCTGCGTGCTCGTATTGTTGATGCTGATGCGTTGGCAGCGCCTGCAGCGACTGGCCACCGTGGTCTTCCCGATTGCGGCGATGGCGGTGATCGCTGGGTTCGCCTTCGACCGTGGTCCGGGCGCCAACCCGATCGGCGATTGGCGCATCGCTACCCACGCCTTGCTGGCCCTGCTCGCGTTCGCGACCTTGGCCATTGCCGCGGTGGTCGCGATCCAGCTCGGCGTCCAGGATCATGCCTTGCGCACGCATCGCCTGACGCGATGGTTCTCGGGTGCGCCGCCACTGGTGCAGGTCGAGCAATTGCTGTTCCAGCTGATCGGCGCAGGTTTCCTGCTGCTGACGCTGGCCCTGGTCACCGGCGGGCTGTTCGTGGAGGACCTGATGGCCCAGCATCTGGCGCACAAGACGGTGCTGTCGGCGCTGGCCTGGCTGATCTTCGGCGTACTGCTGTTCGGGCGTCTGCGCTTCGGCTGGCGCGGACGCCGCGCGGTCCGACTGGTGCTCAGCGGCATCGTGCTGCTGGTGCTGGCCTATTTCGGCTCCAAGTTCGTGCTGGAACTGGTCCTGTCGCGCCAGGCATGAGCAAAGTTCCTGTGCGCATTCGCACACTTCCGCGAACTTCCTGAGCTAGACTCGCGCGTCGCTTCCGCCACCTCAGAGCGCATGTCGAATTCATCGGGCAATGAACGTCGCCGTTTCCATCGCTTCCGCTTCGAAGGCAGCGTCAAGCTGTATTCCGACCGCGCCATGTGGGACGCCGAACTGATCGACATCTCGCTCAAGGGCGCCCTGACGACCCGCCCGGCCGACTGGTCCGGCAAGCTCAACGCCATGCACCGCATAGAACTGCGTCTCGGCGACGGCCTCAAGATCAGCATGGGCGCGAGTTCCGCCCACGCCACCGCCGACAGCATCGGTTTCCGCTGGGAAAAGATCGACCTCGACAGCTTCACCCAGCTGAAGCGCCTGATCGAACTCAACCTCGGCGACCCCGAGCGCCTGAACGCGGAGCTGTCTGCGCTCGGGTGAATCCTACTCAACGGCCTCAGATCATCGTGGAGTCGTCTTGATGCGTGTCCTTTCCCTCTTCGTGCTGTTGTCGTTGACGACCGCAGCGACCGCACTTGAACGTTTTCCTGCGTACGTCTCCCTGCCTGCCGGGGTGATCCTGTACGACGCCAATTCGGTGGTCGACGAGACCTTGGCCGAAGTCGAATTTCCTGTCTCCGAAGGTCGCACCGAGATCCATCGCGGCCGCCATGTGCGCAGCTACCTCAAGTTCGGCGACGAAGAGTTGTACCGTCCTGCAGCCGCCACGTGGGCGGCGTGGTTGCCGTCGTTGCAAGCCAGCGGCTGGATGCTCCGCGGCAATGACGGCGCAACCACGTATTCACTCGTGCGCAAGGCGGGGGGCAGCGAGAGTTGGCTACGCGTCTCTCTCGGAGACTACGACAGTCCAACCATTGATCTGATCGAGATCGCGAATTCCGCCACCACGCGTACCCTCGTCGCCCCCGCGGCGACGCCGGAACATGTCGCCGACGATGCCGACTTCCCCTATTTCGGCAAGCCAGAGGGCGCCGTGCTGAGCGGTACCGGGCGGTTCAACGAACCGCTGAACGTCGGCGTGCAAGGTCTGGATATCGAGCCGCAACTGGTCGGACGTGCATATCTGGTCAAGTCCTACCGGCCACCTGAGTCATTGTCGAAATTCGAGTTCGAAACCACCACCCGTGCGGCACTGGCCAAAGCAGGATGGGCCGTCAAGTCGGCGCCTCCCGGCGAACGCAGCGGCAATGGCGCCGTGGTTGCTCACTACTCAGGCAATGGACGCGACCTTTGGCTGGTGGCCGAACGCGGCAACGACAACGGCGACAGCGGCTTGACCGTCAAGATCGCCGACCTCGGCAGCGACAACTGGGCGCAGGCCCTGGATACCGACTGCCGGCTGGCGCTGTACGGACTCAACTTCGATTTCAACAAGGCGACGCTGCGCGCCGATTCGACCGCACTGCTCGAACGCGTGCAAAAGCTGCTGGCCGGACGTGGCGAGATGATCCGGATCGAAGGCCACACCGACAACGTCGGTGGCGCGGCCTACAACCAGAAGCTGTCGGAAGATCGCGCGGCCAGTGTTCGCAGCTGGCTCGTCACCCATGGCATTGGTGCCCAGCGCCTGCAGTCCAAAGGTTTCGGGCTGACGCAACCGGTGGCCGACAACGCCACCGATCTGGGCCGGGCGAGAAACCGTCGCGTCGAACTGGTCCGCGACGGTTGTCGATGAATCTCAGTTCGCCGGCTTCGGGTCGGCGATCAGTTTTTCGACCAAACCGACCAGTTCCTCGTCGTCGGGCTTGGTGCGACTGCCGAAACTCTTGACGACCTTGCCGTTGCGGTCGACCAGATATTTGTGGAAGTTCCACGCAGGCTGCTCGCCAGTGGCTTCCTTCAGTCGCTTGTAGAGCACGCTGGCGTCGTCACCCTTGACCTGGGTCTTCTCGAACATCGGGAACTTCACGCCATAAGTGAGCGTGCAGAATTCCTTGATCTGCTCCTCGGTGCCGGGCTCCTGGCCCATGAATTCGTTCGATGGGAAGCCGAGCACCGCGAAGCCTTGTGCTTCGTACTTGGCATGCATCGCTTCCAGGCCTTCGTATTGCGGCGTGAATCCGCATTTGCTGGCGG
>JAKJFE010000179.1 GCA_022705045.1 Pseudomonadota bacterium
GGGCGATGCCGCCGTGGTCGTCACCTCGACCGCGGTGAAGCGCGACAATCCCGAAGTCGCCGCTGCACTGGAAGCACGCGTGCCGGTGGTGCGCCGGGCAGAGATGCTGGCCGAACTGATGCGCCTGAAGCAGGGCATCGCGATCGCCGGCACGCATGGCAAGACGACGACGACCAGCCTGGTGGCCTCGATCCTCGCCGAGGGCGGTCTCGACCCGACCTTCGTCATCGGCGGCCGCCTCAATGCCGCCGGCGCCAACGCGCGACTTGGCAGTGGTGACTTCCTCGTTGCCGAGGCGGACGAGTCGGATGCCTCCTTCCTCTTCCTGAATCCGGTGGTGTCGGTAGTGACCAACATCGACGCCGACCACATGGAAACCTACGGCCACGATTTCGAGCGCCTCAAGACCGCCTTCGTCGATTTCCTGCAGCGCCTGCCGTTCTATGGCGTTGCCGTGCTCTGCGCCGATGACCCGAACGTGCGCGAGATTCTGCCGCGCGTGCCAAAACAGATCGTGACCTACGGGCTGGACGCGGCAGCGAACGTGCATGCCGAAAACGTGCGTGCCGAGAACGGGCAGATGAGGTTCGACTGCGTGCGGGTGAACGGCAGCATCAGCCGCTTCCCGGTGACGCTCAACCTGCCGGGCATGCACAACGTGCTCAATGCGCTGGCGGCGATTGCCGTCGCGACCGAGGTACAGGTGCCGGATGCGGCGATCCAGAAGGCGCTGGCGGAGTTCAAGGGCGTCGGCCGTCGCTTCCAGCGCTACGGCGAAGTGGCCTGCCCGGGCGGCGGCAGCTTCACGCTGGTCGACGACTACGGCCATCACCCGGCCGAGATGGCGGCGACGCTGGCCGCAGCGCGTGGTGCCTTTCCGGGGCACCGTCTGGTGCTGGCCTTCCAGCCGCACCGCTACAGCCGCACGCGCGACTGCTTCGAGGATTTCGTGAAAGTGCTGAACGGCGTCGACGCGCTGCTGCTCGGTGAGGTCTATGCCGCCGGCGAAGCGCCCATCGTGGCGGCCGACGGTCGTTCGCTGGCACGCGCCGTGCGCGTCGCCGGCAAGGTGGAACCGGTCTTCGTCGAGGACATTGCGACGATGCCGCAAGCGATTCTGGATGTCGTCCGCGATGGCGACGTGGTGTTGACGATGGGCGCCGGTTCGATCGGCAGCGTGCCCGGCAAGTTGGCGAGTGCTTGAGATGAACGCTATGGAATTCGGAAAGGTCGCTGTCCTCTTCGGCGGAACGTCGGCGGAGCGCGAGGTCTCGCTGAACAGCGGATCGCGCGTGCTGGCGGCCCTGCGCCGTCAGGGCGTCAATGCCCATCCCTTCGACCCGGCCGAGATGCCGCTCGACGCGCTGCGGGCCTTCGATCGCGCCTTCATCGCGCTGCATGGCCGGCATGGCGAAGACGGCACGATTCAGGGGGTGCTCGAGCTGATGCAGATCCCCTATACCGGCAGCGGCGTCATGGCCTCCGCGCTGGGCATGGACAAGTGGCGCACCAAGCTGCTCTGGCAGGCCTCGGGCTTGCCCGTGCCCGCCTATGCCCTGCTGGCCGCGGACAGCGATTTTGCTGAAGTCGAGGAGGCGCTCGGCCTGCCGATCTTCGTCAAGCCAGCGTGCGAGGGCTCGTCAATCGGCATCAGCAAGGTCAAGCGCTGCGGCGACCTTGCTGCGGCCTATGCCGAAGCCGCACAACACGATCCGCTGGTGATCGCCGAGCAGGGCATCCTCGGTGGCGAATACACGGTCGGCATCATCGGGCAGGGCGGCCAGCTGCGCGCGCTGCCCGTCATCAAGATCGAACCGGCTACCGAGTTCTACGACTACGAGGCCAAGTACAACCGCGACGACACGCAGTATCGCTGCCCCTGCGGCCTGCCGGCCGAGCGCGAGGCGCAGATCCAGAAGCAGGCACTGGAGGCCTTCCGGGTTCTTGGCGGTCGCGGCTGGGGGCGTGTCGATTTCCTGATGGATGAGGAAGGCAACGCCTATTTCCTGGAGGCGAACACGTCGCCGGGGATGACGGATCACTCGCTGGTGCCGATGGCAGCGCGCGTCGCCGGCATCGACTACGACCACCTGGTGCTGCAGGTGCTGGCCGGCGCGACGCTGGGTTGAGAGATGAAGAATGTGGAACCGACCGCAACTGCTGACCGCAATCGCCGACCTGCTGCTGGCTGCAGCAGCTGCGGCCTTGCTCGTCGCCGGCACGGTCTGGGTCGCGAAACGGCCGCACTTCACGCTGTCGGAAGTCGTGGTGATGCACGAGCTGAAGGAGGTGCGCCGTGCCGAAGTGGAGCGGGCGCTGGCCGGCCTGCTGCGCGGCAATTTCTTCAGTGTGAACGTCGAGGCTGTGCGCCAGTCGCTGGAGCGCATCTCGTGGGTACGGCATGCCGAGGTACGCCGGCGCTGGCCGTCGAGCCTGGAGCTGCGCATCGAGGAGCACGAACCGGCGGCGCAGTGGGGCGAGGGCGCAGGACAACTGCTGAATACGCATGGCGAGGTATTCACGGCGGTGATGGCGCAGCCGGTGCCGCTGCCGGTCCTGCACGGACCGCAGGCCGTGGCGCCGGACATGCTCGGCTACTACCGCGAGGCGGTGGATATCCTGCAGCCGCTCGGACGCCTGCCGCGCGTGCTGACGGTTTCGCCGCGGCTGGCCGTGCAGCTGCGGCTGGACGACGGCATGGTCGTCGAACTTGGACGCCAGCAGCCGAAGGTGCCGGTGCGCCTGCGCCTGCAGCGCTTCGTCGAGCATTACCCGGCGGTGCTTTCGGTTGCGAAGCAGCGGCCGTCGGTGGTGGACATGCGGTATCCGAATGGTTTTGCGCTGCGGGTGGCCGCGGCGCAAGTGCACGTGACTGAGAGCAAAGGGAAGCAATGAGCAGAGACACCAAGGACCTGATCGTCGGCCTCGATATCGGCACCTCGAAGATCGTCGCGCTGGTGGCGGAGGTCAGCCCGGAGGGGCGGCTCAACGTGATCGGCATCGGCTCGCAGGAGTCGAAGGGGCTGAAGAAGGGCGTCGTCGTCAATATCGAGGATACCGTCGCAGCGATTTCCCGCGTCGTGCAGGAAGTCGAGCTGATGGCGGACTGCAAGGTCAAGGATGTCTATACCGGCATCGCCGGCAGCCACATCCGCAGCTTCAACTCGAACGGCATGGTGGCGATCAAGGACAAGGAAGTGTCGCCGATGGATGTCGATCGCGTCATCGAGACGGCGCGTGCGATGCCGATCCCGGCCGATCAGGAGATCCTGCACATCCTGACCCAGGAATTCATCATCGACGACCAGGACAGCATCCGTGAGCCGATCGGCATGAGCGGTTTTCGTCTCGAAGTGAAGGTGCACATCGTCACCGGCGCGGTGTCGGCGGCGCAGAACATCGTCAAGTGCGTGCGCCGCTGCGGGATCGAGGTGAACGACCTGGTGCTGCAGCCGCTGGCCTCGAGCTACGCCGTGCTGTCGGAGGACGAGAAGGACCTGGGCGTCTGCCTCGTCGATATCGGTGGCGGTACGACCGATATCGCCGTCTGGACGCAGGGCGCGATCCGTCATACCTCGGTGATTCCGATCGCCGGCGATCAGATCACCAATGACATCGCGATGGCGCTGCGTACGCCGACGCGCGAGGCCGAGGATATCAAGCGCCGCTACGGATGCGCGCTGTCGCAGCTGGCCGATGCCGAGGATGTCTTCGATGTCGCCGGCGTCGACGACCGCCCGAGCCGCAAGCTGTCGCGCCACGCGCTGGCCGATGTCATCCAGCCGCGCGTCGAGGAGTTGTTCGAGCTGATCCAGGCCGAGCTGCGCCGCGCCGGCTTCGAGGAGGTGCTGTCGTCTGGCATCGTCCTGACCGGTGGCACCTCGGTGATGCCGGGAATGATCGAGCTCGGCGAGGAAGTCTTCCACATGCCGGTGCGACTCGGCATTCCCAAGTATTCCGGCGCACTGGCCGATGTCGTCCAGTCGCCGCGTTTCGCGACTGCCTACGGCCTGCTGCTCGAAGCGCAGGTGCAGCACCGTCGCGGCATGAAGGTACACGAGACCCGCAGTTTCAAGGATGTGCTTGGACGGATGCGGTCGTGGTTCGAAAAGAATTTTTGATTGATCAACTTTTAACAGGTTTTTTGCAGAGGAGGCCCCACCATGTTTGAAATCATCGATATCGAAGAAGTGAGCAACGACTGTGGCACCGTGATCAAGGTCATCGGCGTCGGCGGCGCCGGTGGCAATGCCGTCGATCACATGATCCGCGAGGGCGTGAACGGCGTCGATTTCGTCGCCGCCAACACCGATGCCCAGGCGCTCAAGCGCAGCGGCGCATCGATCAAGCTGCAGCTCGGCAAGAGCGGTCTCGGTGCCGGCGCCAAGCCGGAAGCCGGCCGCGTCGCTGCCGTCGAAGAACGCGAGCGCATCGCCGAGGCGCTGAAGGGCGCGCACATGGCCTTCATCACCGCCGGCATGGGCGGTGGTACCGGCACCGGCGCCGCGCCGATCGTCGCCGAAGTGGCGCGCGAACTGGGCATCCTGACCGTGGCTGTCGTCACCAAGCCGTTCGGCTTCGAAGGCAACAAGCGGATGAAAGCTGCCGAAGCCGGCATCGCCGAGTTTTCCAAGCACGTCGATTCGCTGATCGTCATCCTCAACGACAAGCTGATGGAAGTCATGGGCGATGATGCCGATGTCGACCACTGCTTCAAGGCAGCTGACGACGTACTCAAGAACGCGGTCGGCGGCATTGCCGAGATCATTACCTACCCGGGGCTGGTCAACGTCGACTTCGAGGACGTGCGCACGGTGATGGGTGAAATGGGTCGCGCGATGATGGGTTCGGCCGCTGCGTCGGGGGTCGACCGCGCGCGTATCGCTGCCGAACAGGCCGTCGCTTCGCCGCTGCTGGAAGGCGTCAACCTATCCGGCGCCAAAGGGGTGCTGGTCAATATCACCGCTGCCCGGGTCGGCCTCCGGATGAAGGAAGTCAACGAGGTGATGAATACGGTCAAGGCCTTCGCAGCTGAGGACGCGCACATCATTTTTGGTGCGGTGTACGACGAACTGATGGGCGATGCGCTACGCGTGACCGTGGTTGCGACCGGGCTCGGCCAGGTTGCTGCCCGGAATCGCCAGACGTTTGAAGTGGTCAATACGCCGGTGGTGCAGGCGATGGCGACCGGGACAAGCGATGCCGTCGCCTTCGCGCCGAACGCAGCGGTCGACTATGCGCACCTCGAGGTGCCGTCGGTGGTTCGCCGCGGTTCGCGCAATGTGACGGTCGAGGCGCTTGCCAACAGTGGGGTCGACCGCTAC
>JAKJFE010000180.1 GCA_022705045.1 Pseudomonadota bacterium
CGAGGAAGTCGACGTCGAAGCTGACGTAACAGGGATGCATGCCGACGCGTTCGCGGATCGCGGCGATGGTTGCGTCGACGCCGTTCGCATGCATCCAGTTGGCGTGGCGCACCTCGTAGCCATGTGTCTCCGGATTGAAGGTGCGCATGCCGAGCTGGATCGAGCGCGACGGATCGACCACGCCCTGTTTCGCGGCATGGAAGAACATGGTGCCGTGGTCGATGCGGCCATCCTCGTCTTCCCAGGTGTCGCTGTGTGCATCGAAATGGATCAGCGATATCGGGCCGTGTTTCTGCGCCAATGTCTGCAGGATCGGATAGCTGACGAAATGGTCGCCGCCGAGCGACAGCGGCAACACATTCGCATCGACGAGTGTCGCCATGCGCGTGCGGATGACCTCGGGAATCTCGTGCGGTCGGCCGTGATCGAAATACAGGTCGCCATAGTCGATCACGTGCAGACGGTCGAGCGGATCGAAGTCCCAAGAATACGGTCGGCACCAGGCCAGCGAGGCCGAGGCCTGGCGCATCGCGCGAGGACCGAAGCGGGTGCCGGGGCGATTCGTCGTGGCGAGGTCGAACGGAATGCCGACGACCGCGACATCGACGCCGTGCAGGTCCTTCGTGTACGTCCGGCGCAGGAAGCTGAGCGCGCCGGAGTAGGTCGGTTCGGACAAGGTGCCGTAAGGCGATTCGCGCGTGAACGCGAGGTCGGTGCGGGAGGGAAAGTGGGACTTGTCGTTGGACATGCGATCAGCGAAAGCGCCCCTCATCCGCCCTTCGGGCACCTTCTCCCCGCTGCGCGGGGCGAAGGAAATGCGATACCACCAACGTGTTGCGTCCCTCGTTCCCTCTCCCCGTGTCAAACGGGGAGAGGGTAGGGTGAGGGGCGCTCTAACAGGTTACGACTTCAACGCTTCCGCCGCCGGCACGTAGTCGTAGCCGAGATCCTTGGCGACCGCTTCGAAGGTGATCTTGCCGGCATGCACATTCAGGCCGTTGAGCAGGTGGCCGTCGTCGAGCATGGCCTTGATGCCCTTGTTAGCGAGTTGCACCGCGAACGGCAGGGTGGCGTTGGTCAATGCGAAGGTCGAGGTGCGCGCGACGCCGCCCGGCATGTTCGCGACGCAGTAGTGGATGATGCCGTCCACTTCATACGTCGGATGCTGGTGCGTGGTGGCCTTCGATGTCTCGAAGCAGCCGCCCTGGTCGATCGCGACATCGACCAGCACCGAACCCGGACGCATCAGCGACAGGTGCTTGCGCGACACCAGCTTCGGCGCCGCGGCGCCCGGGATCAGCACGGCGCCGATCACGAGATCGGTCATCGGCAGCAGGTCTTCGATGGCGTCGATGGTCGAATACAGCGTCGTGATCTTGTCGCCGTACAGTTCATCGAGGTACTTCAGTCGATCGAGCGAACGATCGAGAATGGTCACGCGTGCGTTCAGGCCCATGGCCATGCGTGCGGCATTGATCCCGACCACGCCACCGCCGATCACCAGCACTTCAGCCGGCTTCACGCCCGGCACGCCGCCGAGCAGTACGCCCGATCCGCCCTGCGCCTTTTCGAGCGCGTGCGCACCAGCTTGGATCGACATGCGACCGGCGACTTCCGACATCGGCGCGAGCAGCGGCAGGCCGCCCTTTCGATCGGTGACGGTTTCGTAGGCAATGGCGGTGCAGCCCGACTTCACCAACGCTGCGGTTTGGTCCGGATCCGGCGCCAGGTGCAGGTAGGTGTAGAGCAGCTGGCCCGGGCGCAGCATCTTGCATTCGCCCGGCTGCGGCTCCTTGACCTTGATGATCATGTCGGCGCGGGCAAAGATTTCTTCCGGCGTGTCGACGATGGTCGCGCCGGCCTTCTCGTACATCTCGTTGGTCAGGCCGATGGCCTTGCCGCCGTCGCGCTGCACGATCACCTGGTGACCGTGATGCGTGAGTTCACGGGCGCCGGCCGGCGTGAGGCCGATGCGGTATTCGTGATTCTTGATTTCCTTGGGTACGCCGATCAGCATGACTGCCCTCCCGGGGCGGTGAACGAAAACGTGAATGCGGCTGCGCCTTACGCAGTGGCGCGAATCGTATCCGCGAGCGTCGAGAAAATCCTGTCGATGTGCGACTTGTCGAGGATCAGCGGCGGGCTCAGCGCGATGACGTCGCCGGTCACGCGGATCAGCAGGTCCTTGTCGTGGAAGCAGGTCGTGAACACGTCGTAGGCGCGGGCACCGTTCTTGCCCTCGCGCGGCGCCAGCTCGATCGCGCCGATCAGGCCGAAGTTGCGGATGTCGATGACGTTCGGCAGACCCTTGAGCGAATGGATCGCGTCCTGCCAGTAGCCTTCGAGTTCGATCGCCTTCTCGAACAGGTTTTCCTCGGCGTAGATGTCGAGCGTCGCCAGCGCCGCGGCGCAGGCCAGCGGATGACCCGAGTAGGTGTAGCCGTGGAAGAGTTCGATGGCGCCCTCCGGACCGGTCATGAAGGTGTCGTGGATCTTGTCGGCGGCGATCACCGCGCCCATCGGCACCGAGCCGTTGGACAAGCCCTTGGCGCAGGTGATCAGGTCCGGCGTGATGCCGAAACGCTGGGCCGCGAACGCCTTGCCGACGCGACCGAAGCCGGTGATGACTTCGTCGAAGATCAGCAGGATGCCGTGTTTGTCGCAGATCTCGCGCAGCCGCTTGAGGTAACCATCCGGCGGAATCACGACGCCGGCGGAACCGGCGATCGGTTCGACGATCACGGCCGCGATCGTGCTGGCATCATGCAGCGCGATCATTCGTTCCAGATCCTCGGCGAGTTCGATGCCGTGCGGCGGCAGGCCCTTCGAGAATGCATTGCGACCGATGTCGAGCGTGTGGCGCATGTGGTCGACGCCAGGCAGCAGCGGGCCGAAGAACTTGCGGTTGTTCGGCAGGCCGCCGACCGAAATGCCGCCGAAGCCGACGCCGTGATATCCCTTTTCGCGACCGATCAGGCGGGTGCGCTGACCTTCGCCACGGGCGCGGTGATAGGCGAGTGCGATCTTCAGTGCGGTATCGACCGACTCCGAGCCCGAATTGGTGAAGAACACGCGGTTCATGCCTTCCGGCGAGATCGCGGCGAGGCGCTCGGCGACCTTGAACGGCAGCGGGTGACCCATCTGGAAGGTCGGCGCGAAGTCCATCGTCGCGATCTGCTGCTGCACGGCAGCGACGATGCGGTCGCGCCCGTGGCCGGCATTGCAGCACCACAGACCGCCGGTGCCATCGAGGATTTCGCGGCCATCGACCGAGCGGTAGAACATGCCCTTGGCCGAAGCGAGCAGACGCGGCTTGGACTTGAACTGCCGATTCGCGGAAAACGGCATCCAGAACGCCGCCATCTGTTCCGGTGACGAGGTCGCCTCGTTCGCGTAATGGCTGTGGAATTGGTCGAGTTCGCTGCTCATGTCCAGGCTCCGTGAAATGTCGGGCACGCTAGCAGTGTCAAATAAACTTTACAACGGCGCGCAGATATCGGACGCTCGCGGCTCGCACTGTTCAACATTTCGCATCACGGAGGCGGGTTTCGTGGACATCGGGCTGCGTCTGCAGGCGGTACGCAAGGCCAAGGGCCTGAGCCAGCGCGAGCTGGCGAAACGCGTCGGCGTCACCAACAGCACGATCTCGCTGATCGAGCAGAACAAGGTCAGTCCCTCGGTCAGTTCATTGAAGAAGGTGCTCGACGGCATCCCGATGTCGCTGGCCGATTTCTTCACGGCTGATGTCGATGTCGGTGGTGCCGACAGCCCGTTCTACCAGCCGAACGAGATGCCGGATCTCGGAACCAACGGCATCCACTACTTCCTCGTCGGCCAGCGCCGCGACAACCGCCAGATGACCATCCTGCGCGAAGTGATGCCGCCGGGCAGCGATACCGGTGACGCGATGATCACGCACGAAGGCGAAGAGGGCGGCGTGGTCTTGCAGGGCCAGGTCGAGATCACCGTCGGAGAGCAGGTACGCGTGCTCGGTCCCGGCGAGTCCTATTACTTCGAATGCCAGACGCCGCATCGCTTCCGCAATGTCGGCAACGGCGACGTCATCATCGTCAGCGCCAGCACGCCGCCGACCTTTTGAGTTTTGCTTTTCCCCTCTCCCTCGATGGGAGAGGGGCAGGGGAGAGGGTGGATTCGGAGCTGAAGCCTCCTTCGCCCCCTCTCTCCCGACCTCTCTCCCGCGAGGGGAGAGAGGAGACCAGAAACGAACAGAGACAGGTGACCGCCATGAACATCCCCACCCAATCCGACTGGCAGGCCAAGGCCGCCGCGTTGCGTTTTCCGCATCAGGCTTTTGTCGACGGCAAACACGTCGATGCATTGAGCGGTGCGACCCTTGATGCGCTGAGCCCGATCGATGGCGCCGTGCTCGCGAAGGTGGCGCGCTGTGATGGCGACGACGTCGATCGCGCGGTGCAAGTGGCGCGGCGTGCGTTCGAATCCGGGCGCTGGTCGGACACCAAACCGACGCATCGCAAGAAGGTGCTGGTGAAGTTCGCGCAACTGATCCACGACCATCGCGAGGAACTGGCCCTGCTCGAAGCGCTGGACATGGGCAAGCCGGTGATGGACGCGTTGAATGTCGATGTCGCGGCCAGCGTGCGTTGCATGAGCTGGACCGGCGAGGCGATCGACAAGGTGTATGGCGAAGTGGCGGCCACCGGCATCGATGAACTCGGTCTGGTCATGCGCGAACCGCTGGGTGTCGTCGGCGCCATCGTGCCGTGGAACTTCCCGATGCTGATGGCGACCTGGAAGATCGCGCCCGCACTCGCGACCGGCAACTCGGTGATCCTGAAGCCGAGCGAGAAGTCGCCGCTGACGGCGCTGCGTCTCGCCGAACTCGCGATCGAAGCCGGCATTCCCGCTGGCGTCCTCAACGTGTTGCCGGGTTATGGCAAGGAATGCGGCGAACCAATGGCCTTGCACATGGACATTGATGGCCTGGTGTTCACCGGCTCGACCGCGGTGGGTCGCCATCTGCTGACCTGCGCCGGTCGTTCGAACATGAAGCGTGCCTACATGGAATGCGGCGGCAAGAGTCCGAACCTGGTCTTCGCCGATGCGCCCAATCTGAAGCGCGCAGCGGAAGCCGCGGCCAGCGGCATCTTCTACAACCAGGGCGAAGTCTGCACCGCGGCATCACGCCTGCTGGTCGAGCGCTCGATCAAGGATGAATTCGTCGCGATGGTCGTCGAGGCCGGCAAGTCCTACCAGCCGCGGCATCCGCTCGATCCGAAAGCGCCGATCGGTGCGATGGTCGACGAGGACCAGACCCGGCGTGTCTTGTCCTTCATCGAGAAA
>JAKJFE010000045.1 GCA_022705045.1 Pseudomonadota bacterium
CACAAACAGTAGCAGCGACGCGGGTTTGCGACGAATGCATGCGCGGCTTGAGGTGTCTCGTGAGCAAGCGCTTTCAAACGCTTGTTTCTCTGGTCCTTGCGAGACGGCCGCCGGTATCCTTCGCGCCCCGCTCAGGCCCATGGTTGTCCGCCGTCATGCCCCAGAAAAACGCGCTCGTCGAGGCCGTCCTGGCCCAGCTGAAATCCGAGTTCAGCGCCGCCCGCCTCGCCACCGCCCAGACCTTCGCCGGCCTGTTCTTCCGCCGCGTGCCTGACGAGGACATCGCCGCGCGCGATCTTGCCGACTGGGTCGGCCTGGCCCGCGATGCGCTCGACTTCGTCCAGGTGCGCACCGGCGAACAGTCCCTGGTCCGCGTTTACAACCCGAATCGCGCCGAACACGGCTGGGAATCCTCGCATACGGTCGTGCAGGTGCTGACCGACGACATGCCATTCCTGGTGGACTCGGTGACGATGGCGATTTCGGCCTGCGACAACCTCGTCCAGTCGGTCGTGCATCCAGTGCTGCAGGTCGATCGTGATGCCGGTGGCCATGCGCTCGGCATGGCCGAGGAGTCGGCCGCCGGCGGTCGCGGCAAGGCAGAATCCTTCATGCATTTCGAGGTCGACCGTCGTGCCGACCCGGAAGAGCTGGCCAAGCTGGCGGAAGCGGTACAGCGTGGTCTCGCCGACGTGCGCGCCTGTGTGCGCGACTGGTCGGGCATGCGCGCCAGGATGCACGAGATCGCCGAGGACCTGGCAGCGCGTCCGTTGCCGGTCGATGCGACGGCGCGCGTCGAGCTGCAGGAATTCCTGCGCTGGGCCGCGAACGACCACTTCACCTTCCTCGGCTATCGCGAATACACGACGGCGAAGCAGGGCAGCGAAGACGTGCTGGTTGCAGTCGACGGCTCCGGCCTCGGCATCCTGCGCGCCCAGGAAGCGCGCCCGCGTCCGCTGAAGTCGCTGGCCGCGCGCGATGTGCCGGACAGCGAGGGCGGCAAGGTCGTCATCATCACCAAGACCAATGCGCGTTCGAACGTGCATCGCCCCGGCTACATGGATTACATCGGCATCCTGCGTTTCGACGCGAACGGCAAGCCGGTGGCGGAAGAACGATTCCTCGGCCTGTTCACTTCCTCGGCCTACACGGCGCGTCCCTGGGACATTCCGCTGGTGCGCCGCAAGTACGAATCGGTCATGCGCGACTCCGGCCTGAAACCGGCCGGACACAGCGGCAAGGCCCTGCGCCACATCCTCGAAACCCTGCCGCGCGACGAAATGTTGCAGGCCGCGACCGGCGAGATCTACGAGACCGCGATGTCGGTGCTGGCGCTTCAGGAACGTGCGCGCACGCGCCTGTTCCTGCGTCGTGACATCTACGGCCGTTTCTATTCCTGCCTCGTGTTCCTGCCGCGCGACCGCTTCACCCAGGCGGTGCGTGAACGCGTCGAAGCGCTGTTGCGCGAGACGCTGGAAGGCGAACGCGTCGATTCGACCGTGCACGTCGGCGACGAACCGCTGGCGCGCCTGCACCTGACCATCCGTCCCAAGGCCGGCGCGCGCGTCGATGTCGACGTGGCTGATCTTGAAGCGCGCATCGCCCGCATCGTGCGCAACTGGTACGACGAACTGCGCGACCTGCTGGTCGCGAAACATGGCGAGGAACGCGGCCTCAAGCTCGCGACCCGTTATGGCAAGGCCTTGCCGATGGGTTACATCGAATCGAGTTCGGCCGAACTTGCGGCCGCCGATGTTGAAACCTGCGCGGCGCTGAAGAGTGCCGACGACCTGCGCCTGTCGCTGTATCGCGCGCCGGGCGATGCCGCGCGCCTGCGTCTGAAACTGTTCCGCTTCGGTGCGCCGATCGCCTTGTCGGAAGCCTTGCCGATGATGGAGAACATGGGTCTGCGCGTGTTGTCCGAGCATCCGTACGAGATGGCGCTCGGCGCCGGTTCGCGCATCTTCATCCAGGATTTCGAAGTGCAGCCGCAGGCCGGCATCTCCGTCGACCCGGAAGTCGTGCGCGACAGCTTCCAAGCGGCGTTCGAACGCACTTGGCGCGGCGAGGTCGAGAACGATGGCTTCAATCGACTGATCCTGTCGGCGCAGATGAACTGGCGTCAGGTCGCGATGCTGCGCGGCTATTGCAAGTACCTGCTGCAGACCGGCGTGCCGTTCTCGCAGATGTACATGGAAGAAGCGCTGAATCGTTACCCGCAGATCGCGCGCCAGCTCGCCGAACTGTTCGAGGCCAAGTTCGATCCGGCACGCGACCAGCATGCGCTGAATCTCGACATCGCCTCGAAGGCGCTGAAGCCGATGCTCGACGGCGTCGCCAGCCTCGACGACGACCGCATCCTGCGCAGCTTCATCACCGTCATCCACGCCACGCTGCGCACCAACTACTACCAGCTGAAGCACGATCGTCCGCGCGACTATCTCTGCTTCAAGTTCGACCCGATGAAGATTCCGGAGCTGCCGAAGCCGCGTCCGTATCGCGAGATCTTCGTGTATTCGGCGCGTGTCGAAGGCGTGCACCTGCGTTTCGGTCCGGTCGCGCGCGGTGGCCTGCGCTGGTCGGATCGTCGCGAAGACTTCCGTACCGAAGTGCTCGGCCTCGTCAAGGCGCAGATGGTCAAGAACACCGTCATCGTGCCGGTGGGCGCGAAGGGCGGTTTCTTCGTCAAGAAGCCGCCGCTCGGCGGTGACCGCGACGCGCAGCTGGCCGAGGGTGTGGCCTGCTATCGCATCTTCATCAACGCGCTGCTCGACATCACCGACAACTTCGTCGGCGACAAACTCGTGCATCCGCTCAACGTGGTGCGCCACGACGCCGATGATCCGTACCTCGTGGTCGCTGCGGACAAGGGCACGGCCACGTTCTCGGACATCGCCAACTCGATCTCGCTCGAACACGACTTCTGGCTCGGCGACGCGTTCGCGTCCGGCGGCTCGGTCGGTTACGACCACAAGGGCATGGGCATCACCGCGAAGGGCGGCTGGGAGTCGGTCAAGCGCCACTTCCGCGCGCTCGGCCGCGATTCGCAGTCGCAGGACTTCACCTGCGTCGGTGTCGGCGACATGTCCGGCGACGTGTTCGGCAACGGCATGCTGCTGTCCGAACACATCCGCCTCGTTGCGGCCTTCGATCATCGCCACATCTTCCTCGACCCGAACCCGGATGCCGCGGTCTCGTTCAAGGAACGCAGCAGCATGTTCAAGCTGCCGCGTTCGAGCTGGGACGACTACGACAAGTCGCTGATCTCGGCCGGTGGCGGCGTGTTCCCGCGTTCGGCCAAGACGCTGGCGATCACGCCTGAAGTGCATGCGGCCCTCGGTCTCGCCGATGGCATCGAATCGATGACGCCGAACGAGCTGATGACGGCGATCCTGAAGGCACCGGTCGACCTGTTGTGGAACGGTGGCATCGGCACCTACGTGAAGTCGTCGGCGGAAACCCATGCCGATTGCGGCGACCGAGCCAACAACGCGATCCGCATCAACGGCCGCGACCTGCGCGCCAAGATCGTGGGTGAAGGCGGCAACCTCGGCATGACCCAGCGCGGTCGCATCGAGGCGGCGCTCGCGGGCGTGCTGTTGAACACCGACTTCATCGACAACTCGGCCGGTGTCGACACCTCGGATCACGAGGTCAACATCAAGATCCTGCTGAACGACATCGTCGCGCGCAATGCGCTCACGGTCGAGGCGCGCAACACGCTGCTCGCCGAGATGACGGATGAAGTCGGTGGTCTGGTGCTGCGCGACAACTACCTGCAGAACCAGGCGATCAGCCTGATGGAACGCATGAGCGTGTCGCGCCTCGGTTCCAAGCAGCACTTCATCCGCACGCTGGAGTCGAAGGGGCTGCTGGATCGCCAGCTCGAATTCCTGCCGAGCGACGCCGAGTTCAGCGAACGCAAGGCACGCGGTCTCGGCCTGACACGTCCGGAACTGTCGGTGCTGCTGTCGTATTCGAAGATCGTGCTGTTCAACGAGCTGCTCGATTCGGACGTGCCGGAAGATCCGTTCCTGTCCGCCGAACTGGTGCGCTATTTCCCGAAGCCGCTGCAGGAACGTTACGCGACCGAGATGCAGGGACATCGCCTGAAGCGCGAGATCATCGCGACCGCGGTGACCAACTCGCTGGTCAATCGCATGGGCGCGACCTTCGTCATGCGCATGCAGGAAGACACCGGCGAATCGCCGGCGCAGATCGCCAAGGCGTATGCCATCGCACGTGATTTGCTGGACGCGCGCCAGATCTGGGCGGCGATCGAAGCACTGGATGGCAAGGTGCATGGCGATGCGCAGATCGACGCGATGCTGCAGGTGTGGCATTTGATCCGCAACCTCACCCGCTGGCTGCTGAACCTGCCGGGCGGACGTCTCGACATCGCCGGTGCGGTGTCGCGTTACGGTGCGGCGTTCAAGGAACTGCGGGATGGCCTCGGCACCGTATTCGCCGAGACCGATCGCCAGATCGCGCGGCAGGCCCGCGAACGCTGGCTCAAGGCCGGCTTCGACGAGGCCTTGGCCGAGCGCCTGTCCGGATTGCCGGCGCTGGCTTCGGGCCTCGACGTGGTTGAAGTCGCGCTCGAACGCAAGCTGCCGCTGAAGCAGGTCGCCAAGGTCTACTTCAACCTCGGCGAAGCCCTGCACCTGAAGTGGCTGATGACGAAGATCGACGAGTTGCCGGTCGAAGGTCGTTGGCATGCCCACGCCCGCGGCGTGTCGCGCGATGAACTGTTCGCGCAGCAGCGTGCGCTTGCGGCACAGGTGCTGGAGCGCGGCGACAGCAAGGCCGATGGCGCCGCCCTGGTCGATGCCTGGATCAAGCGCGACGACGCACCGCTGAAGTTCACGCTGGCGATGTTCGCCGACATGCGTTCGCAGGTGAACATGGACTATCCGACCGTGTCGGTGGCCGTGCGTCGCCTCGCCCAACTGGTGCAGGCGGGTTCGCGCGGCTGAGGTTAGTGCCGGGATGATTTTGCGTAGGCTGGGTTGAGCACAGCGAAACCCAGCAGGGTTGTCGATCTCATTCGCTGGGTTTCGCTGTGCTCAACCCAGCCTACCTCGACGCATTGGAATTCGATTCCAATTGCGCTAAAAAATCCCGCGCGGTGTCGACGGCGATCTGGAAGTCGTCGGCGAGCATCAGCAGGTTCGGATGTTCGAGCACGTGCATCGACATCAGCACCTGATGCGGCTGCGGCTGCAGCCCCGAGAAGAAGACCTTGATGCCGAGCTTGTCGGCGCGGTCGAGGAATTGCCGGATCGCCTGCGCGCCCGAGGCATCCATCAGCGGTACGCGGCGCAGTCGCAGAATGAACAGCGTCGGCCGCACCGCGAATTGGTCGAGCACGTCGTCGAGCCGGTTCGCGACCGCGAAGAACAACGGTCCTGAAATCTGGAAGGCCTCCACGCCAGACGGCAACTGATCGCGCTGTTCCGGCTGCGTGCGCGACGTGACATCGGCCTCGTCGTCCTCGATCAGTTTGCGCCCGGACTCGATCTCGACGACCTCGCTCATGCGATGCATGAACAGGAAGGCGGCCAGCACGACACCCACCTCGATGGCGATGGTCAGGTCGGCAACCACGGTGAGCGTGAACGTCACCAGCAGCACGATGCGGTCGCCAGCCGGTCCGTGCAGCAGGTGTTTGACGTGTTCGATCTCGGCCATGTTCCAGGCCACGACCAGCAGCACCGCGGCGAGGATGGCCAACGGCACGTCGCGCATCAGCGGTGCCGCGAGCAGCATGAACACCAGCAGGAAGGCGGCGTGCAGGAGGCCGGCGACGGGTGAACGTGCGCCGGCACGCACGTTCGTGGCGGTGCGCGCGATGGCGCCGGTCGCCGGCAATCCGCCGAACAGCGCGCTGCCGCAATTCGCGATGCCCTGCGCGACCAGTTCCGCGTTCGAGCGATGGCGTCCGCCGATCATGCCGTCGGCGACGACCGCCGAGAGCAGCGATTCGACGCCGGCCAGGAAGGCGATCGTGAAACTCGCCGGCAACATCTCGAAGGTGCGTTCGAACGGGATATGCGGGAAGTCGAACACCGGCAACGTCGTCGGAATGCCGCCGAAGCGCGATCCGATGGTGTCGACCGGCAGCGCCGCCAGATGCACGCACAGTGCCGAGAGTGCGACGACGATCAGGAAACCCGGCCAGCGCGGACGCAGGCGCCGCATCGCGATGATGGCGACGATGCCGGCGACACACAGCATCGTCGTGGCGGTGTCGATGCTGTCGATGTGTGCCGCATAGGTCTGCCAGCGCGGCAGGAATTCGGCCGGCAGCTTCGCGATGTCGAGCCCGAGCGCGTCCTTGATCTGGCTGGAAAAGATGCTGACCGCGATGCCGGCGGTGAAGCCGACCACGACCGGCTGCGGCATGTATTTCATCAGTGTGCCAAGACGCAGCAGGCCGGCGGCGATCAGCATCAGTCCGGCGAGCAGGGTGCAGAGAATCAGTCCGCCGTAGCCGAAGCGTTCGATGACGACGAACACGACCGGGATGAAGGCCGCTGTCGGCCCGCCGATCTGTACGCGCGAACCGCCGAACAGCGAAATCAGAAATCCGGCGACGATGGCCGTATGCAGGCCCTTGTCCGGTGTGGTGCCAGAGGCGATCGCCAGCGCCATCGCCAGCGGCAACGCCACCACCGCGACCGTCAGTCCGGCGACCAGATCGTGGCGAAAATCCTCGACCCGATAACCCCGACGCAACACGCTGACCAGCTTCGGCACGTAAAGGTGCCAGAGCGCGCGCGGGACGGTTCGCGGGAGTGCGGCCATGGCTCGACGCTATCAAATTCGCTTCGGGTCGGCGAGTCGTTGCTCGATCCCGGTTGCTGATTGCGTTCCATGACGTCGTTGCATGGAAGCTGTCTGATATTCAGTCAGGAGCGCTCGGATGGACGACACGGTATTCGCCGCGATCGAACCTCATACGCGTTGATATGCAGCCATGGCCAGTGCAGTTGTCGAACACCAGATCGGGTCGGTCAGGATCTCCCGTCGTCAGGACGTGGAGAAAGTCGGCGACGCTATGCAATTCGATACGATAAGGTCGCGACGTGCCCTGACGCGCTCTGGAAACGATCCAGAATTGGAAGAGATGTGCGCCATAGTAGGCGCCGCAATAGGGTTGGCTGGCGGGTCGGATCAGCAGTACATCTTCGTCCGATCCAGCGTTCGACAGTTCATATTGCCGAAAGAACGTCGCGCTGACTGACTCTGGAGTTTGGTCCACGCATTCGTGCAAATCTTCGCGTTGACCGGCTTCTCCCGCTTCGACCAAGAGTTCGATGACTTCCGCTTCCGGAATGGACCATGTGTCCAGAGCGGATTCGGTCGAGATCGAGATTTTCGGTGACGGTGCCGCGGAATCGCTGGCGGTTGCGCAAGCAACGATGAACAGAGTGAGCGCCTGGGCAGCGAACAAATGTCCAGCGCCTCGGTATCGCGATCGAAGGATGCTGATCATGAGGAGAAAGCCGCCTCCACCTCGTCCAACCAGGCCGACAATTGATTGAGGATGTGATTTGAACGCGCATCGTCAGCGTGCGCCGTTCGCAGCTCGCTGACGTGTTCGCGTTTCGCGGCGAAGGTCGCCAGCGGGTCGTCTCGGCCATCGATCAGGCGGGCGCGGACCCAGTCGCGGAAGTGTTCGCTTTCGGCGGCATCGAGCGATTGCGGATGATGGCGGGCGCGGTAGCGGAACAGCATTTCGCGATAACGCGGATCGTGCAGGCGCGGCGCGAACGCGGCGAGTTCGTCCGCGCCGGCGCGGCGGATCTTCGGCAGCAAGGCGAGATCGGATTCGGGCGGCAGGCCGCCGTACAGATCGGCCTCGGGGTCGGCGCCGCTGAAATCGCGTTCGCTGGCGAAGACCAGCGCAAGTTTGGCGGAGAGCAGACCACGATATTCCGCCAGCTGTTCGAAATGACGTTCACACCGCGCCGGGTCGAGGCGGATGCGATCGAGATCGACCCCGGCCAGCGTGTTCGCGGGCGCCAGCACCGGGCAACGATTCAGATGCACGGTCTTCAGCGGCACGCGTTCGACGCCCTCGGGCAGGTCGGCACGCGGGACGAAGACACGATCGCGCAAGTCGTCGACATCGAGATCGAGCAGCGGCGCGGGATCGGCCATCAGGTCGAACACGATCACGCCTTGCGGGCTCGACGGATGCGCGGCCAGCGGCGTGACCAGCGTGGTGCAGCCGCGCTCGGCCGGGAAACGCGTGGACGTGTGCAGCACCAGGCCCGGCTTCGCGACATCAAGCAGGCGCGCAGCCGAGCGTTTGTCGCGATGCGTGAGCAGGAACTGCCAGAGTTTCGGTTGCGCCGCGCGCAGCTTGCGGGCGAGGGCGAGCGTGGCGCGCACGTCGACGAGTGCATCGTGTGCACCGGCGTGAGCGATGCCGTTCGCAGCGGTCAGGTGTTCGAGCCGGAACGAGGGCGCGCCGTCGTCACGCGTCGGCCAGTCGAGTCCCTGCGGACGCAGCGCGTAGGCGGCACGGATCGGGTCGATCAGGTCCCAGCGCGAATTGCCGTGTCGCCATTCGCGGTCGTAGGGCGGGAAGAAGTTGCGCCACAGGCCGTGTCGCGTCAGTTCGTCGTCGAAGCGGATCGAGTTGTAGCCGAGCGTGCAGGTGCCTGGCACCCACATCGCTTCGTGCAGGCGCGCGAAGAATTCGGGTTCCGGAACGCCGTCGCGTTGCGCCTGCTGTGGCGTGATGCCGGTGATCAGGCAGGCCTCGGGTTCCGGCAAGACGTCGCGCGTGGGCTGGCAATGGAAGGCGATCGGGTCGTCGATCTCGTTCAGGTCGACGTCGGTGCGGATGGCCGCGAACTGCGCCGGTCGATCGACGCGCGGGCGCGCGCCGAAACTCTCGTAGTCGTGGAACAGGAAGCTCCCGGGTCCGTCCGCCATGCCAGGTTCAACCGGTGGCGCGGATCGGTTCGGCGTCCTGGCCCGACACCTGGGCGAAGGGCAGGGCGCGATCGAGGCCGACCTGCGGTTCGCCGATGAAGTAGCCCTGGATGTAGTCGACCGCGCAGTCGCGCAGCAAGGGCAGGATCTGCGGCCGGTCGACGAATTCCGCGACCGTGAGCTTGCCGACCGAATGCGCGATGCCGGTGATGGCCTTGACCACGGCCTGGTCGATCTTGTCGTCGACCAGGCCCTGGATGAAGGAGCCGTCGATCTTCAGGTAATCGACATCGAGATGCTTCAGGTGCGAGAAGGTCGAGAAGCCGACGCCGAAATCGTCGAGCGCGAACTGGCAACCGAGTGCGCGCAGATGGCCGATCAGCGCACGCGCCGACTCGAGGTTGCTGACCGCGCGCGACTCGGTGATTTCGAACACCAGCTGCTTCGCATCGACGTCGAACTCGACCAGCTTGTCGGTGACGAAACTCGCGGTCGACGGATTGATCAGTGACTGCGCCGACAGGTTCAGCGAGAGCTTGACGCGACGTCCCTGACGTGCGGTTTCGCGCAGCGCGCGCAGGGCGTTGTGGATGACCCAGCGGTCGATGTCGAGCATCATGCCGAAGCGTTCCGCGGTCGGCAGGAACGCATCCGGCGCCAGCAGCCGACCCTGGTTGTCGCGCAGTCGCAGCAGGACCTCGAAATAGGGCTCGAGCTTCGCTTTTCCGTTCGTCGGCATGTCGCCGAAATCGGCCAGCGGCACGATCGGCTGGTAACTGAGCACGAAGCCGTCGCTGCGCAGCGCTTCCTCGAGGCGCGTGGACCAGCCGAGCTCCAGGTCCATGCTGGCGCGCTGGTCGGAATCCTGCGAGAACACGTGGGTCTGGTTGCGGCCGCCGTTCTTGGCGAGATGGCAGGCGATGTCGGCGTTCGCCATCGCTTCGACCGCGGATTCGGTGTGCTTGTCCATCTTCGCGACGCCGATCGACGCGGTGATGCGATAACTCTTGCCGGCGTAGACGAAGGGATGCGTGGTCAGGGCGCGGCGGAATTCGTCCGAGACCGCGTCGATGTCCATGCTGGTGACATTGCGCAGGATGATGGCGTATTCGTCGCCGCCCATGCGTGCCAGATGGTCGGACTGGCGCAGGCGTGACTTCAGCCGTGCACTGACCTCGACCAGCAACTGGTCGCCAGCGCTGTGGCCGGCGGTGTCGTTGATGTATTTGAAGCGGTCGACGTCGATGAACAGCAGCAGCGAGGTCTGTTCCGAGCGCTTGAGGCGCGAGATTTCCTGTTCCAGCTGGCTTTCGAAGAAGGCGCGGTTGTGCAGCTTGGTCAACGAGTCATGGCTTGCCTGCCAGCGCAGTTCCTCTTCCAGCACGCGGCGTTGCGAGACATCGCGGAAGGCCACGACCGAACCTTCGCGCACACCGTCCACGTTCATCGGGAACACCGTGCATTCGACCGGGATCTGGCGGCGCGACTGGCTGATGAAGACGGTCTGCCAGTTCGGTACCTGCGAGCCCTGGGTGTAACACTGGCTCAGGAAGCAGGCCGAGCGCGGCATCGGTGCGCCGTTCTCGAAGGCGTGATGGAATTTCTCGTAGGCGGACTGGCCGACCAGATCGGACGCATCGGCATAGCCGAGCAGGTCGACTGCGGCGGGGTTGACGAACTGGATCAGACCCGAGCGATCGACGCCATACACGCCGTCGCCGACGGACGAGAGGATGCCCTGCAGGCGGCGGCGTTCGGCGTCGACCATCTTGCGGTCGCCGACCATGCGCGCCAGCGAGTGCAGGCGCGCCAGAAACAGCTCCTTGGCCTCGCTCTTGAACATGCATTCGATGGCACCCGAGGCCAGCGAGTCATTGATCACCTGGTCGGAATAGGTACCGGTGATGACGGCGCAGATGGTGCCCGCGCTGGCCGGATCGGACTTCAGCGCACGGATCAGTTCCGGTCCGTTTTCGCCGGGCATGAAGTAGTCGGTGACGACGATGTCGGACGCCTGCGCGGCGAATTTGGCCTTGCCCTCGGCGACGCTGGACGCGATCTCGACCTGGTAACCCTGCTTGGTCAGCAGCTTCTGGAAGGCCAGGCGCACGGTGGCCGAGTCGTCCACCAGCAGCACACGCATGTTCGCGTGTGTGGTCGCGTCGAGCGAGATGGCGCTCGGCTGGGCCGGGCGCATGAGCTTGAGCAGGGCTTCGCCGGCTTCGTTGTAGTCGCCCCAGTTCAGCAGCGCCGAACGCGGGCGCTTCATCATCCAGTTGACCGCGCCGGGGCTCGACGAATCCGCCAGCACCAGCACCGGCAGGTGTTCGTACTGGTCGCGGCTGAGCAGGTCGAACACCTCGTCCGCCATCGGCTCGCCGTAATCCGGCCAACCCACCGCACAGGCCACGATCTCGCTCGACGTGCGCGGCATGCGCTGCAGCAGGGCCAGCGTCTCCGAGAAATTCGGCATCGCCTGCACCGAAAACCCGGCCCCGGCCAACACCGAAGACATCGCGCGGCGGCGCGTGGTGGACGTTTCAGCGAGCAGAACAGCGGTCAAGGCAGCACTCTCGGAACCCTCGGTCGGTCGAGACTAATCCCAATTCCGGCGGCTTTCCATGCGTCCCCAGCCCCGAAACCCGCTTGCGGAGGCGGTTCGTGCAAGGAATCGTGACCAACTGGTCTGGGAAGATGCGGCCAAGTGGCCTTTGATGCTTGCGCGGCCGAATCGTTCGATCCCGATCTCCCCTACAACGGCGCAAGGCATGGATGAAAATTGCGCGGCGGCCAAGGAATTCATAGGGCGTGTCCCGGTCGGCGTGCGCGATCGCATGGTGATGCCCCATCGAGATCTGCCTCCCGTGGCGAATGCGACGCGGCTCTATACGCAACGCATTCTGGAAGGCCGCACGAACGTTTCTGGGCCTGTCGCTGAGTCACTTTGTCGGCATCAGCGATGTGAGTGGCATCAGCCTGTATCAGGCCGTACGAAGTGCCTGAATTGCCGACTACACACAACGGCCCACAAGGCCGCTGGAAGGGTGGGATACCCGCGGGCCAGGTCGGCGGCGAGTCAAAGGGGAATTAAAGGCCATCTCGGGTGATCTTCCCGGTCGGTCTGCTACCTTCCGCCGCAGGATCGGGAACCGGGGCCCGTACCGATGGGCAGGGCCAGTGAAGGCCACTGGGGAAGATATGGCACTCCAATACAAGCGGTTCCAGGATGTAAACCTTCAAGACCCGTTCTTCGATTCGCTCAAGAGCGATTACAAAGAGTTCTCGGACTGGTTTACGCGCAAGGCCAGCGAACGAGCCTATGTGTTCGAGAATGATGACGGCAGCATTCAGGCGTTTCTGTACCTAAAAATTGAGGATGGCGAGGTGGCGGACGTGTCGCCGCCACTACCGCCAGCCCGCCGGCTAAAAGTGGGCACTCTGAAGATCAATCCACATGGAACCCGCCTCGGCGAGCGGTTCATCAAGAAGGTCTTCGATCACGCCGTCCAGCAGGGCGTGACGTCTATCTACGTCACTGCCTTCGACAAACACGCCAAATTGATCGAGATGTTCGAGCGGTACGGATTTGAAAAGCGGGCAGAGAAAACCACCGCCAACGGAACCGAGTGGGTCCTGCTGAAGGATATGCTGGCAATGCCAGCGGACCTGGTCGCTCGATATCCGCGCGTCGCATTGAAAGGAGCAAAC
Organism: Pseudomonadota bacterium; assembly: GCA_022705045.1. Classification (GTDB taxonomy): domain Bacteria; phylum Pseudomonadota; class Gammaproteobacteria; order Xanthomonadales; family Ahniellaceae; genus JADKHK01. Next base: position 12,658 of record JAKJFE010000045.1, read on the forward strand.
ATCTATCTGCTGTCGCTCTATCCTGAGTGGCATACCCGGCTACTTCCCGATTCGATCCTTCGCACCGAGTCAGAGGACATAGTCCAGGATGTTTCGCACACGAACAGCATTCACAAGGTCTATCTGGCCGCGATGAAAGGAATGGAGAACCTGCGCCCTGGCGACGTGCTACTCATCTATCGCACAGGCGATCAGAAAGGCTCGGCGGAATATCGTTCGGTGGTCACGTCGGTCGGCGTCATCGAGGAATACCGAAACATCCAGTCGTTCCCCAATGAGGCAGAGTTCCTCAACTATTGCAGCTCCTACAGCATCTTCACCGAGCAGGAGTTGCGCGGCTTTTGGAAGCATCGGAAGTATCCGCACGTGATCCGCTTCACGTACAACTTCGCGTTGAAGAAGCGACTGAACCGACACACGCTAATCGAGGAGGTCGGGCTGAATCGCGGCGACTACTTCGGCTTCTTGAAACTGACCCACACACAATTTCAGAACATCATTGCGAGGTCCGAGGTCGATGCGAGTCTTGTTGTCAATTAAGCCTGAATACGCCGAGAAGATTCTCGACGGCGAGAAGCGATACGAATTTAGGAAGGCTATTCCGAAGGCCGCTGGCGTCAAGACCGTGGTGATCTACGCAACGATGCCGGTCGGCAAGGTGGTCGGAGAATTTGAGATCGACGGCATCCTGTCGGAGCACCCTCGCGATCTCTGGTCGCAGACGAGAGACTTCGCGGGCATCACCAAGCAATTCTTCAACGCCTACTTCTCGGGTCGTGTGCGTGGCCACGCTCTGAAGGTGAAGAAAGCGCGGCGATACTCGCAACCGAAGCCGCTAAGTGACGTGATTGCGCATGGTGTGCCGCCTCAGTCGTTTTGCTACCTGACCTAGTGGGCTCGATCGAGCCAGCTTCATGCGCCAGCTCGCCCGGACTCAGTTCGGGCGAACCTTTTTCAACCGCTTGAATCCCGCCACTTAACCCTCGCCGCGCACGATGCGAGGCATGCCAACTATCTGCACGCCGCCTCGATCGGTGTTCGATCACGAGCGAAGCCACTGTCCAGAACCGGACAGGTGAACACTCCGGCGGGATGTCCGTTGTCTGATCGATAGTAAAAACAACGAGTTATGGCGCGTTCGCGTTGGCACGCGGATTGCGCTTCATGGGGCATGGACATCTCCCGCCCCGACCTGAAAGCCAAGAAGCGCCGCCGCCAGATGATGTATGTCGGCGCCGGTATCGCCACCCTGATCGTGATCGCGTTCGGACTGTCGGCTATCGAGCCGGCGGCGCCGAAGGTGAGTCGCTCGCAAGTCTGGATCGACGCGGTGAAACGCGGCGAGATGAAGCGCGAGGTGCGCGGGCCGGGCACGCTGGTGCCGAAGGAAGTGCGCTGGATCGCGGCCGAGACCGCGGCGCGCGTCGACCGCTTCATCGTCAAGCCAGGTGCGACCGTGACCGCCGACACCGTGATCATGGAGCTGTCGAATCCGGAAGTGACGGACCAGGTGCTGGCCGCGCGTTCGGCTGTCACTGCCGCTGAAGCCGACCACGCCGCGTTGCGCATGGGTCTGGAATCGCAGGCGCTGGACCAGCGCGCGAACATGGCCGGCATCGAGGCCGACTACGAATCCGCGCGTCTGCAGGCCGAGGCCGAGGCCGATCTCAACAAGAAAGGCATCATCTCCGACATCAACTTCCGCCGTTCGCAGCTCACCGCCGAACGCCTGAAGGTGCGCCTCGACATCGAGCAGGAGCGCATCGCCAAGTTCAAGGACACGATGCAGTCGCAGCTCGCCGCGGGGCGTGCGCGCATCGACCAGTTGCGCAACACCCTGGCCCTGCGTGAACGCCAGGCCGATTCGCTGAAGCTCAAGGCCGGCATCGACGGCGTGTTGCAGCAGGTGCCGGTCGAGGAAGGCCAGCAGGTGGCGCCGGGCACGAACCTCGCCCGCGTCGCCCGCCCGGACGTGCTGATCGCCGAACTGCGCATCGCCGAGACCCAGGCCAAGGACGTCGTCGTCGGCCAGAAGGTTGCGGTGGACACGCGCAACGGCATCGTCGAAGGCGCGGTCTCGCGTATCGATCCGGCGGTGTTGAACGGGACCGTGCAGGTCGACGTCGATCTGGTCGGCGCGCTTCCGGCCGGTGCGCGCCCCGACCTGTCGGTCGACGGCACCATCGAAATCGAACGCCTCGCGAACGTGCTCTACGTCGGTCGCCCCGCGTATGGCCAACCCGAATCCGACACCACGCTGTTCCGCATCGATGCGAAGTCCGGCGTCGCGACCCGGGTGCCGGTGCGCCTCGGTCGCGCCTCGGTCACCGTCATCGAAGTCAACCGCGGCCTGGTCGAAGGCGACCAGGTGGTGCTGTCCGACACCGCGCAATGGGACAAGTACGACCGGTTGAAATTGCAGTAACGCGAATCTGCCTTTCCCCTCTCCCTTGATGGGAGAGGGGCAGGGGAGAGGGTGAGTTCGGAGCGCAGCTTCGCCCTTCCCCCTCTCTCCCGACCTCTCTCCCACGAGGGGAGAGAGGAGAACGACAAAACCAAATCACCACACGACACGAGCCCACGCCATGAATGCAGCCACTTCCTCCCTGATCCAGATGCGCGACATCAAGAAGGTGTTCTTCACCGATGAGGTGGAGACGCATGCGCTCGCCGGCGTGCACTTCGACCTGGCGCGTGGCGAATACGTGTCGATCTCTGGGCCTTCGGGTTGCGGCAAGTCGACGCTGCTGTCGATCCTCGGCCTGCTCGACACGCCGACAGAGGGCACCTACACCTTGAACGGCACTTCGGTCGAGGCGATCAATGCCAACGAGCGTGCGCGCATCCGCAACCGCGAGATCGGTTTCATCTTCCAGGCCTTCAACCTGATCGGCGACCTCAGCGTGTTCGAGAACGTCGAATTGCCGCTGACCTATCGCGACGGCATGGGCAAGGGCGAACGCAAGGATCGCGTGCAGGAAGCGCTGGAACGTGTCGGCATGGCGCATCGCCTGAAGCACTACCCGGCGCAGTTGTCCGGCGGTCAGCAGCAGCGCGTCGCGGTGGCGCGTGCCCTGGTCGGCAAGCCCTCGATCCTGCTCGCCGACGAACCGACCGGTAACCTCGACTCGAAGAACGGCGAAGCGGTGATGGAACTGCTCGACGAACTGCACAAGGGCGGCGCGACCATCTGCATGGTCACGCATGACCCGCGTTACGCCGAGTTCGCCGGTCGCAAGATCTTCATGTTCGACGGCCGTGTCGTCGACGAGGAAACCCTGCACCGCCTGCGCAAGGAAGAAGACGCCCGCCTGTTCAAGCGCACGGCGTCGAATGCATCGGCCGGTCAGGCCGCGTGACTCGGGAGCGATGACCATGACGACTGAAACGAAGGTTCTGCCCTTGCCGGAACAGGCCGCCAACGACGCACTTGTGCGCGATCTGGTGGACGGACTGGTGCATGCGTTGCCGGCGATCGCACTCGGCACGCCGCTGCGCCTGCCGGATGCACGCAGCCGCGCCGAAGAATTCGCCCGCGCCTTCGCTGCTCGCCGCGCCGCCTGAGGAGTGACCATGAGCACGCTGCTGCGCGATCTGCGTCTGGCCTTGCGGCAATTCGGCCTTCGCCCCGGCCTGTGGGGCGCCGTCGTGGTCACGCTGGCACTCGGCATCGGCGCGAACGCGGCGGTGTTCCATGTGTTCGAGCGACTGATGCTGTCGGCGCTGCCGTTTCCGGAGGGCGACCGCCTGGTCGCGGTCTACAACACCTATCCGAAGAACAATCTGGAAGTCGCCGGCACCTCGGTGCCGGACTATTTCGATCGCGTCGATCAGGCGAAGTCGCTGGACGCGCTGGCGATGTTCAACGCACTCGGGGTCAGTCTGACCGGCGAGGGCAGCGCGGAACGCGTGCGTGCCTTGCGCACGACCGCGTCCCTGTTCGACGTGTTGCGCGTGCAGCCGGCCCTGGGCCGGGCCTTCAATGCCGAGGATGTCGCGGTCGGCGGCCCCAAGGCGGTGATCCTGTCGCATGCGATCTGGTTGTCGCGCTTCAATGGCGCACCCGACGTGATCGGCCGGGACCTGCAGATCGACGGCGAAGCCTGGCGCGTCATCGGCGTGATGCCGGCCGGATTCCGCGTGCCGACCCAGGACGTGGACTTGCTGGTGCCGTTCCAGATCACGCCCGAACAACGCGCCGACACCGAACGCGGCAACGAATATTCGTCGTCGATCGGCCGCTTGGCGCCGGGCGCGACCATCGCCGGCCTGAACGGCGAGCTGGATGCCATCGTCAAGCGCAACATGCAGCGCATGCCGCCCGAGTACAAGGCGTTCTACGAACAGAGCGGCTTCACCGGGATCTCGCGTGACCTGCGCGAATTCGTCGTCGGCAACATCGGCCAGACCCTGTGGACGCTGCAGCTCTCGACCTTGCTGGTGCTGCTGATCGCCTGCGCCAATGTCGCCAACTTGTTGCTGGCACAGAACATCGCGCGGACCCGTGAATTCGCGGTGCGCAGCGCCATCGGTGCGGTGCGTGCGCATTTGATCCGGCAGACGCTGGTCGAGACCGCGGTTGCGGCCCTGATCGGCGGCGCGCTCGGTCTGCTCGTCGCGCATGGCGTGTTGCTGGTGCTGCGCGAATTCGCCGGGAGCGCCTTGCTGCTCGCGAATGTCGATGCGGTGATGCCATGGCGCACGCAGCTGCTGACGCTCGGCGTCGGCGTGTTGCTGGTGCCGATGATCTCGCTGGCGCCAGTAATCCTGGCAACGCGCGACGGCCAGGCCGCCGCGTTGAAGGATGGCGGTCGCGGCAACACCGGCAGCGCCGCCGCGGTGCGTGCGCGCAGCGGCCTGGTGATCGCGCAGATCGCCTTGTCCTCGGCCTTGCTGGTCACCTCGGGCCTGCTGGTGCGCAGCTACTGGAAGGTCGCGAACGAGTCCCCCGGTTTCGATGCACACGGCGTCACCTCGGCCTTCGTCGAACTGCCGACGAACCGTTATCCCGATGACGCCAGCCGCGTCGCCTATTTCGATCGCGCGCTGGCGCGGGTGCAGCAGATTCCCGGTGTCGACGCCGCTGGCTGGGTCACCGGCCTGCCGTTCACGCCCTTCGGCTGGGGCCGTTCGTATCGCATTCGCGGCGTCACCGGCGAGGACGAGATGCCGCCGCACACGCAGGTGCGTTTCGCCGATGGCGGCTACTTCCAGGCAGTGGGCATCCCGCTGCTGAAGGGCCGAGTGTTCGGACCGCAGGACCGCGCCGACAGCGAACACGTCGTGGTGATCGACGAATTCCTCGCGCGCGAACGCTTCGGCGACCGTGACCCGATCGGCCAGTTCGTCGGCAACCCCGCGCAGGGCGACTCGCCGGACGACTGGTGGCGCGTCGTCGGTGTCGTCGGCACGGTCAAGACCAATCGCCTCGACCAGGACGTCACCAAGGAAACCATCTACTGGCCGGTGTCGCAGGCGCCGGTGGCCACGGCGACGATGGTCGTGAAGTCGGCGCGTGATGCCGAGTCGATGGCGCGCGAACTGCGCAACGCATTGCAGTCGGTCGATCCGATGCAGGCGGTGTACAACGTCGCCACGCTCGATGCGCGCATCGATGATTCGCTCGGCATCCGCCGGGCACCGCTGGTGCTGGTCGCGGCCTTCGCGGTCATCGCACTGCTGCTCGCGGCGATCGGCCTGTACGGCGTGCTTGCCTTCGTGGTCGGTCGCCGCAGCGGCGAGATCGGCCTGCGCATCGCCATCGGCGCACAGTCGCGCGATGTCATGCGCATGGTGCTGGGGCAGGGCATGCGCCTGCTCGGCATCGGTCTCGCCATTGGCCTCGCCATCGCCGCCGTCAGCGGCCGCATCGTGGCGGCGCAGCTGTTCGGCGTCAGCAGTCTCGACCCCGCCACCTTCCTGATCGTCGCCTGTGCGCTCGCCGCGGTGGCCGCACTGGCTTGCCTGGCGCCGGCCGCACGTGCGGCACGGGTCGATCCGATCGATGCATTGAGGAACGAATGATGATCCATTCACTCTCGAACATGCTGTGGCTGGAATTGCGCAACGGGTTGCGCCAGCTCACCCGCCGCACCGCGCACAGCGCGCTGATCGTTGCCGTGCTGGCGACGGGGCTCGGCGCCACCCTGTTCGTGCTGGTCGTGATCGATGCGCTGGTGCTGCGGCCGATGCCGTTCCCGGACGCCGAACGGCTGGTGCAGATCGGCGAAGACTTCGGCCGCCCGGGGTTTCTCGGACAGGTCGACACACAGGACTTCCTGGATCTGCGCGAGTCGCTGACCCAGGTCGACGCCATCGAGAGTTATTCGGCCGGGACCATCAACCTGTCGGATGGCGATCGGGTCGAGCGTTACGATGGCCAGTTCGTCACTGCCGGACTGTTCCAGCTCGTCGGCACGGGTGCGCAGATCGGTCGCGTCCTTGGCGAGGCGGACGATCGTCCGGGTGCGCCGCTGCGCGCGGTGATCAGCGATCGCCTCTGGCGGCAACGCTTCTCGGCCTCCCCCGATGTGCTGGGACAGTCGATCCGGATCAACCTGCAGCCGGCGCAGATCGTCGGCGTGATGCCGCCGCGATTCGCATTTCCGTTTACGAGCGACGTCTGGGTCGCGGCACGTTATTCCGATGGCCAACCGGCCGAGACGCGGCGCGAGGCCGAGGTGATCGCGCGGCTGAAGCCGGGCGGTTCACTTGACGAGGCCGCCATGGAACTGCAAAGCGTGTGGCAGCGTCTGCAGCAGCAGTCGCCGGAGTCGCGCCGCGACCTCAAGATGGGCTTGCATCCTGCCGAGCATCGTTTCGTGAATCCGCATACGCGAAGCATCGTCACCATCTTGCTGGTGGCGGCACTGTCGGTGCTGCTGGTGGCCTGTGCCAATGTCGCCAACCTGCAGCTGGCGTTGTTGAGTCAGCGCAGTCGGGAGTTGGCCCTGCGAAACGCGTTGGGTGCCGGGCGCACGCGCCTGCTGGTCGCGCTGTTGTCGGAAACCCTGGTGCTGACCCTTGTTGCGACGGCCTTGGCGCTGATGATCGCCCATTGGGCGGGCGTGTATGCGATGCGGACCTTCGTCGAAGCCGGCGACGGCCCTGCCTACTGGATCGAATTCGCGATGACGCCACGCGTGGCGGCCTTCGGCATCGGCATTGCCGCGATCACGACGATCGCTGCAGGCTTGATGCCTGGCTTGCGCGCGTCCGGCTTCGAACTCCAGCGCGCCATTGTCGACAACGGTCGTGCCGGTGGCGGCGCATCGCGGATCGCGCGAGTGCTGATCGTGGCCCAGGTGGCATTTTCGTGCGTGCTTCTGATCGGCGCCGGCATGGCATGGCGGCAACTCGATGCGCGTTCGCGGTTCGATATCGGCCTCGACACGCCGCGCGAATCGCTGCTCACTGCGCGCGCCGGAATATTTCCAGAGCAGTATCCGACCGGCGCCGAGCAGGTCGAATTCTTTGAGCGCGTGGCGGAACGACTGCGCGCCGAACCCGGCGTGCTCGCTGCGACCGCGGCCGACACCTTGCCTGGCTTGATGAGCAGCCACGATGAAGTGTTGGTCGAGGGTCGCGCGGAGACGACCTCGGACGATCTCGTGGCACATGCACGGATCGATGACGGCTTTGCGCAAACCTACGGTCTTCGTGCGCTGTCGGGTCGGCTACCGGACGCACGCGACACGGCTGACAGCCTGCCGGTGGCCGTGGTCGATCAACGTTTCGCCGACCGCTACTGGCCGGGGCAGGACCCGCTGCAACGCCGCTTCAAGCTCGGCACCGAGTCGGATGCCCCGTGGCTTACCGTCGTCGGCGTGGTCCGCAACCTGACCCTTGACGATGTCGACGACGACCCTCGGCCGAGCGTGCTGCTGCCGATGCGACAGTCGCCGGTGCGTTTCGCGACCCTCGCCGTACACGTCGCCGGGTCGGCCAGCGCCTTCGCGCCACGGTTGGCCGAGATCGTGCGCGAGGTCGATGCCGACACGCCGGTGTACTGGGTGCGTACGCTCGATGCGGCGCTGGCCGCGGATCGTGTGGGTGATCGTTTCCTGACCCGATTGTTCGGCGTGTTCGGTGCGGTCGGCCTGCTGCTCGCCGGGGCCGGTCTGTTCGGCGTGCTCGCCCAGGTCGTGCAGGCGCGCACCCGCGAGATCGGCGTGCGTCGTGCGATCGGCGCAACCGGTCGCCAGGTCGTGACCGCGGTGGCCGGCGACAGCGCCCGTCTGCTGCTGATCGGCCTCGTGCTCGGCGTCGGTCTCGGCGTGCCGTGGGCGATGCTGCTCGCGCAAACCTCGCTCGGTCTCGATCCCTTCGATCCCCTGATTTTCGGCAGCGTCGTCGCACTCGTGGGCTTGGCCGGTGCGGTGTCGGTGCTGGTACCCACCCGGCGTGCGCTTGGCATCGCGCCAAGCGAAGCCCTGCGCAGCGAATGAGGATGCTCATGCAGACGTTCTGGAACGACCTGAAATCCGGCCTGCGCCAACTGCTCAACCAGCCCTGGTCGAGTGCCTTCGCGATCGGTGCGCTGGCGGTGTCCATCGGTGCGATCACGGCCTTGTTCGCGGCGGCGAACGCGCTGCTGCTGCAGCCGGTGCATGGCATCGACGCGCCGGACCGGTTGATCGAGACCGGGCGCGGTCGCGACGGCAGCCTCGATACGATTTCGGCGCCGCTGCTGCGCGAATTCAATTCCCCGAGCAATGTTATCGAAGGCATGTACGCGTGGACGATGCTGCCGGTGAACCTGGTGGCCGGAAAGGAACCGACCCGCGCCTTCGGCTTCATGGTCAGCGAAAACTATTTCGATCTGCTCGGCGTGCAGGCCGAGCGCGGACGCCTGCTGTCGCCGCAGGCGGACGCCAAGCGCGGCGCCAGTCCGCATGCGGTGATCAGCCATGCCGCCTGGCAGAAGTATTTCGGCGGTGATGCCGATGTCGTCGGTCGCACCATCACCTTGAACGGCCAGTCGTTCACCGTGATCGGCGTGGCCAGTCGCGACTTCCGCAGCCATGTCTCGTTGCTGTCGCCGGACCTGTACGTGCCGCTGTCGATGCAGCGCCAGGTGCAGCCGTCGAACGGAGACTTGCTCGATGTCGTCGGCGCGAGCTGGCTGCTGAGCGGCGCGCGACTCAAGCCCGGCGCGACCATCGAGCAGGCCCGCGAGGAACTGCGTGCGCGCTGGGATGCCTTCAACAAGGCCAATCCGGACCCGGGCGAGGCGCGCCCGGACCAGACCATGAACGCGCTGCCGCTGGGCGCCTTGCCGAACGACATCGCCCGCGAGTTCACTTTGTTCAGCGGCGTGATGATGGCCCTGGTCGCGATGGTGTTGCTGATCGCCTGCGTCAACGTGGCGAGCATGATGCTGGCCCGCGGCGAAGCCCGTGCTGGCGAGCTTTCGGTGCGCAGTGCCCTCGGTGCCGGGCGCTGGCGACTGACACGCATGCTGTTCAACGAATCGCTGCTGCTGGCGGCGATCTCGACCGCGGTCGGGGTGTTGATCGCGAAACTGCTGCTCGGCGCGGTCGACCTCGGCGCCTTGCCGACGCCGTTCCCGATCGAGGTTGAGCTTGATCTCGGTTGGCGGCCGCTGCTCGCCTCCGTGACTGCGGCGGTGATGGCGGCGTTGGTGTTCGGCATGTGGCCGGCATGGCGCAGTGTGCAAGGGCGTCTCAGCGAGGCCTCGCGTGGCGTGGTGGTGTCGCGCAGCCGCAGCCGCGAGTTTCTGGTCGTCGCCCAGGTCGCGTTGACCCTGGTCTTGCTGGTCGCGTCGGCGTTGTTCCTGCGTGCGCTCGATCGCGCCCATGCGATCGAGCTCGGGTTCCGTGTCGATGGTGTCTACACCGCCGACCTTGATCTCGAACCCACCGGTTATGACAACCCGCGCCAGCAACAGGTCGCATTCGACGTCGCCGAGGCCATCCGCCACACACCCGGCATCGACAGCGTGGCTTACTCCCGCGTGGTGCCGTTGTCGGGCTCGGAAATGGTGATGGGGGCGGTCGGTGACGACAACACGCCCGAGGACCTGCGTTACGCCGCGACCGACATCGTGTCCGAGGACTATTTCCGTACCCTCGACATCGCCGTCGAAGGCGAAGCCTTCAGCCGTTCGCGCCACGCCAGCGGCGACCCGGTCGTCATCATCAACCGGACCATGGCCAAGGCGCTGTTCGGCACCGAGTCGGCCGTCGGCCGCAGCATCAAATACGACGGCGTCGAATCCGGACAGGTGCGCATCGTCGGTGTCGCCGCCGACAGCCGCTACGCCTGGTTGTCCGAGGTCGACAAACCCTTCCTGTACCTGCCGGCCTGGC
>JAKJFE010000046.1 GCA_022705045.1 Pseudomonadota bacterium
GACGCAGCCCGGCTGCATCGAAGGTTGGACGCGGGTTCAGACCGCGGATGATACGGCGGCGGCGACCGCTTGTGCGACGCGCTGCACCAGCGCCGCATCGTCCGCCTCGACCGTCACCCGGATCAGCGGTTCGGTGCCGGAGGCGCGCAAGACCAGTCGGCCGCGTCCGGCCAGCGTCTGCTCGGCCTCGGCGCGAGCCGCCTCGACGCCCGGATGCGCCAACGGCTTCGCGCCGCTCGCATAACGCACGTTGATGGTCTGTTGCGGGAAACGCGGCATCGCGGTGCGCCAGTCGGCGGCATGGCGGCCACTGCTCGCAAGCGCATGCAGCACCTGCAGCGCCGCGATCATCGCATCGCCGGTACCGGCCCGATCCAGGCACAACACGTGGCCCGATGCCTCGCCACCCAGCACGCCGCCGGTTTCATGCAAACGCTGGTGTACGTATCGGTCGCCGACATTGGCGCGCGAGAAGCCGATGCCCTGTCCGGCCAGCTTCAGTTCCAGCGCCATGTTCGTCATCAGCGTGCCGACGACGGGTCCACGCAGACGCCCGCTGCGTTGCCATTCGCTGGCGAGAATGTGCAGCAGATCGTCGCCATCCAGCAATTGACCCTCGGCATCGACGAACATCACGCGATCGCCGTCGCCGTCGAAGGCGATGCCGATGTCCGCGCCTTGCTCGATCACGGCCGCTTGCAAGGCCGCAGGTTCGGTCGAGCCCACGCCATGATTGATGTTGAGTCCGTCCGGCGAGATGCCGATGGCGGTGACGGCCGCACCGAACTGAGAGAACAGCCGCGGCGCGAGTTTGTAGGTCGCGCCATGGGCGCAGTCGAGCACGATGCGCAGGCCGTCCAGTCGGAAATCCGACGGCACGCTGGACGCGACGAAGCCGAGATACCGCTCGTCGGCATCATTCAAACGTGCCGCACGACCAAGGCGAGCCGGATCGACCGTCGTCATCGCCTCCGCCAGCGCTGCTTCGATCGCATGCTCGATGTGGTCGCCGATCTTCTCGCCCTTGCCGGAAAAGAACTTGAAGCCGTTGTCGTGATGCGGGTTGTGCGAGGCACTGATGACGATGCCGGCACAGGCACCGATGGCCTGGGTCAGATACGCGACACCGGGCGTCGGCATCGGACCGAGCAGGCGCACGTCGGCACCGGCCGCGATCAGGCCGGCTTCCAGCGCCGATTCGAGCATGTAGCCCGAACGGCGCGTGTCCTTGCCGATCACGACCACGCCACCGTCGGACTTGGCCAGTACGCGACCGGCGGCATGACCGAGGCGCAACGCGAACTCGGCGGTGATCGGCGTGGTGCCGACATGGCCGCGGATGCCGTCGGTGCCGAACCAGGTCTTCTTGCTCATCGATTCCGTTCCTTCATGCGTCGGCGAAAGCATAGGCCAGCGTGGCGCGCAGATCATCGCTGTCCAGCATCGTTTGCAGCAGGCGCTCGATCCCTAGGGCCACGCCGGCGCAATCCGGCAGTGCCGACAAGGACGCCAGCAGGCGCCGATCGATCGCCACTTCGATCTGACCGCGCGCCCGTCGCTTCGCGATATCGGCCTCGAAGCGGCGCTGCTGTTCACCGGCGTCGTTCAGTTCGTGATAGCCATTGGCGAGTTCGCGACCGCCGAGATAACACTCGAAACGCTCGGCCACGTAGACATCCTCGCGTTGCACGACGCGCGCCAGCGCGCACTGCGAGGCCGGGAAATCATGCACCACCAGGGCGAAATCACCCGCCAGCGCGGGCTGCAACCGATGCGTGACCAGCAGGTCCAGCCAGTCGTCGCGACCGAGTCCGTCGCCGTCGATGCGCACGTCACCCAGCGCGTTCCGCAATTCGGATTCGGATGCGAGGAATGGATCGAGATCGAGCCGATCGCGGAACCAGTCGCGATACGTCGTGGTGCGGCGTTCGACCGCGCGTCCGACGAGCGCCATCGTCGTCTCGACCAACGCCAGCACTTCCTCGGCCAGCGCGCGATGGTCGATGCCGACGCGATACCACTCCAGCATCGTGAACTCGGGATTGTGCGTGCGCCCGGCCTCGCCATTGCGGAACACGCGGCCGAGTTCGTAGCAGTCGCCCAGACCTTCGGCGAGCAGGCGCTTCAGCGGAAATTCCGGCGACGTGCGCAACCAGCGCTGACGTGCGCCGGCATCGACATGGCCATCAAAGGTGGTGACGAAACTCTCGATGTTCGGATCGGTATTGCCGGCCGCCGACAACATCGGCGTTTCCACTTCCAGCACGCCGCGCACCGCGAAGAAAGCACGGATCGCCGCGTAGAGTTCGGCGCGCAGGCGCAACGCCTTCAGTCGATCCGGCGCCATCGTCACGCGCCGTGTTCCGCGAACAACGCGAGCAGCGCCGCCTCGTCCAGCACCGGGATGCCGAGCTGCCGGGCCTTGTCGAGCTTGCTGCCGGCCTCGCTGCCGGCCACGACGAACTTCGTCTTGGCGGACACGCTGCCAGAGACCTTGGCGCCGAGTGCTTCGAGTTTTTCCTTGGCTTCGTCACGCGTGAGCGCGCTCAGCGTTCCGGTCAGCACCACGGTCTGGCCGAGCAGCGGTCCCGCCGCGGCCAGCGGTTCGCCCTCCTCCCACTGCACGCCGCGGGCACGCAGCAGATCAACGACTTCGCGCTGGTGCGGGGCAGCGAAGAACGCGGCGATACGCGACGCGACCACCGGACCGACATCGGGCGCGGTCATCAGATCGGCCTCACTCGCCGACGCGATGCGATCGAGCGCGCCGAAATGCCGGGCCAGCGTCTTCGCGGTCGACTCACCGACATCGCGGATGCCGAGCGCGAACAGCAAGCGCGGCAGCGAGGTCTTGCGGCTGGCGTCGATCGCGGCGAGCAGGTTCTCGGCCCAACGACTGGCGACCTTGCCCTTCTTCACCGTCTCCGGAACGACGCCATCACGTTCGTCGGCGCGACGTTTCATCTCCAGCAACTGATCCAGCGTCAGTGCATACAGATCGGCGACATGATGCACATAGCCGAGATCGACCAGATTCTCGATGTACGCATCACCCAGGCCCTCGATGTCCATCGCCCGACGCGACGCGAAATGACGGATCGATTCCTTGCGCTGTGCCGGGCAGATGCCTGTGCCGGTGCAACGCAGCACCGCCTCATCGCCCTCGCGCGCAAGCAGCGATCCGCATTCGGGACACTGCGTCGGCATGTCGAACGGGACCAGTCCCTCCGGCCGCTGGTCGAGCACGACCGAGACGACCTCGGGGATCACGTCGCCGGCGCGGCGCACGATGACGGTGTCGCCGACGCGCACGTCCTTGCGCCGCACTTCGTGTTCGTTGTGCAAGGTTGCATTGGTGACGACGACGCCGGCCACCTGCACCGGGCGCAGACGCGCGACCGGCGTGATCGCGCCGGTGCGGCCAACCTGCACGTCGATGGCCTCGACCACGGTCTGTTCCTCGCGTGCCGGGAACTTGTGCGCGATGGCCCAGCGCGGCGCGCGCGAGACGAAGCCGAGCTCGCGCTGCGCGGCGATGTCGTCGACCTTGTAGACGACGCCGTCGATGTCGTAAGGCAACGCATCGCGGCGCTCGCCGATGCGGCGGTAATACGCGAGCAGGCCGTCGAGGCCGACCGCGCGATCGGCTTCCGGACAGACCGGCAATCCGTAGCCACGGAAATCGGCGAGCATGTCGGTGTGTTGTGTCCAAGTCGCTTCCGGCTCGATGCGACCGAGGGCATAGGCGAAAAAAGCCAACGGGCGTGATGCGGCGACCTTCGGATCGAGCTGGCGGATCGAACCGGCGGCGGCGTTGCGCGGATTCGCGAGCGTGCGTTCGCGGCGTTCGCGGGCACGCTCGTTGAAGGCCTCGAATGCGGCACGCGGCATGTAGACCTCGCCGCGCACCTCGAGCACGCGCGGCAGGTCGCCGCCCATGAGCTTCAGCGGTACCGAGGGAATCGTGCGCACGCTGTGCGTCACATCCTCGCCGGTGCTGCCGTCGCCGCGGGTGGCGGCACGGGTCAACACGCCGTCGACGTACAGGAGGCTGATGGCGAGGCCGTCGATCTTGGGTTCGACCGAAAACGCGATGTCGTCACGCCCGAGCTTGTCGGCGATGCGCTGGAAAAACTCGCCGGCATCCGCGTCGCTGAACGCATTGCCGAGGCTGAGCATCGGCACGTCGTGACGGACTTCGTCGAACCCGCCCGTGATCGGCGAACCGACACGTTGCGTTGGCGAATCCGCGGTGACGAGTTGCGGATGCTCGGCTTCCAGTGCTTGCAGTTCGCGCACCAGTGCATCGAAAGCGCTGTCGGAAATCGAAGGCGCATCGAGCACGTGGTAACGGTGATTGTGAAGTGCAATCTCGTCGCGCAATTGCGCGATGCGCGTCGCTGCCGACGAAGTCGCGAACAGATCGCCGCTCACGCGCTCACCAAGTCTTGCGGATGGTGTTCTTTTCCTGCGCGCGATCATAGGCGCGCAGTTCATCGCGGATGTGCTGGATGCGCTGACGACCGAGCGCGTTGCGTTCTTCGTCCAGCACCTGGCCGTTCAGCAGTTCGGCCAGCCGCTGCGCGGTCGGCAACATCGCATCCCAGGCATCGAGCGCCGACAACGCGTTCGGCAGCACCATGAACAAGGACAGGCCCTGGGTCCGCAGCGACTGGATCTGCGTCATGTCGAATCGTCCCGGTCGCATCATGTTGACGACACTGAACACGGCGCCGAATTCCGATGGCGCCGCCGGCAGGCGATGGAACGCACCCAAAGCCCCGTAGGCCAGGCCGGTCTTCTCCAACGCGACGATGATGTCGCAGCCCGCGAACGTCTGGCCTTCGTTGGCGGCAACATACACGGTGACGATGCGGTCGGCCTTGTCGCTGACACGTGCGCCGACGTTGGACTCGACGTAGGCCACCGGCGGTTTCGTGACTTCCGCCGCCGACGCGCTGTCTGTCGCCTCCGGCATCTCGATCGCCAGTTCGGCCTGCGCCGGCGCCGCATCGAAGCGCGGTTCGCTGCGCATCGGCGGTGCATCATCGTCACCCTTGATCTCGCGACCGAGGCGATCGAGTTCGGCGGCGATCTCGGGATCGAGCACGTCGTGATCGCGATCGGGATCACGGATGTCGCCGATCTGCGGCTCGGCGCGTTCGCCGGAGGATTTCGCGATGACACGGCGACCCTGCGGCGGCGCCGGACGACGTCCGGTCCACCAGATCAGTCCGAGCACGAGGGCGCCGACGACGGCGAGAATGATGCGCAGCGTGGTTGCGTCCATGACCTGCTCCTTACGCGCCGACCAGCTTGGCGGCTTCGGCGAGATCGACCGAGACCAGTCGCGACACGCCGGGCTCGCGCATGGTCACGCCACACAACTGGTTCGCGGCTTCCATCGTCGCCTTGTTGTGGGTGACGAACAGGAACTGCACGCGTTCGCTCATCTCGCCGACCATGTTGCAGAAACGACCGACATTGGCCTCGTCGAGCGGGGCATCGACCTCGTCGAGCAGGCAGAACGGCGCCGGATTCAGACGGAAGATCGAGAACACGAGGGCGACCGCGGTCAGCGCCTTTTCGCCGCCGGAGAGCAGCGAGATCGAGGTCACGCGTTTGCCCGGCGGGCGCGCCATGATCGAGACGCCGGTATCCAGCAAGTCTTCGCCAGTCAGTTCCAGATAGGCATGGCCACCGCCGAACAGGCGCGGGAACAGTTCCTGCAATCCGGCATTGACCTTGTCGAAGGTTTCCTTGAAGCGAGTGCGAGTTTCGCGATCGATCTTCTTGATTGCGCCTTCCAGCGTTTCCAGCGCTTGGGTCAGGTCGCCGTGCTGGGTGTCGAGATAGGTCTTGCGCGTCGATTGCTCGGCGTATTCCTGGATCGCCGCCAGATTCACAGGCTCGAGGCGACGGATCTTCTGTTCGAGATCGGCCGACTTCGCTTCCCAGTCGGTGATGTTCGCTTCCGGCGGCAATTCTGCTGCGACCGCGTCGCTGGCGAAACCGGCACCGGCGATGGCTTCGGCATGGCTCTCGGCACGCATGCGCAGGCTTTGCTCTTCGAGCCGCACGCCCGAGAGTTTCTCGCGTTCGGTCGACAATTCGCGTTCGACGCGATGACGGTCCTGCTCCAGCGCGCGGAACGCCAGGTCGCAGGCTTCCAGCGCCTTGCGCGCCTCGATCAGCTGCTTGTCGACGAGCATGCGCTGATCGAGATAGGTGCGCAGCTCGGCATCGAGTTGTGCACCCGGGTCGCTCTGCGTCGCGATCTGCGTCGCCAGCTCCGACTTGCGTGATTCGAGGGTCGACAACTGTTGCAGCATGCGACCGAGCGACTGTTCGAGCGACGCCAGCGCGGCTCGCTTCGACTCCATCTTCAATGCGAGCTGGTGCGCCTGATCGGTGACTTCGCGTGCCGCGGCGCGCGCATCTTCGCGGCGTTCGAGGCACTGGCGACGTTCGCCATCGAGACGCAGACGCAGTTCTTCCTGATCGCCCATCAAGGTAACGGCCGTATCGAGACGACCACGCGCTTCGCGCGCTTCGGCATCGACCTGCTCGACACGCACACGCAACTCGGCCAGCTCGCTATCGATGCGGGCAGTTCGATTCTGCGCCGCTTCGAGCTTTCCGCGTTCGCTCTGAATCTGACCGGCAATCTCGGACAACTGGCGGTGCGAGAAATACAGGTCGCGCTGGGCGTCGTCGCGGGCGCGTTCGGCGTCGAAGTTCGCCTGCTTGAGTGCTTCCTGGCGCGCGATCAATTCCTCGATCTGCGCGTCCAGGGTCTGGATCGTTTCGGCCAACGCATGCAGTTCGCGCTCGCGCGCCAGCACACCACTGCCCGCCTGACCGCCCTTGGCCACGCGCAACCAGTCGCGCCCCAGCCATTCGCCGTCGCGGGTGATGACGGACTCGCCCGGCGCCAGCGTCGCCGCGATGCGTTTGGCCTCGTCAAAGGATTCCGCAGCGCGAACGCGATCCAGCAATGCCATAGCCGCAGAGGGGCCCTGCGCTCGCGCTGACAAACGATCACTGCCGCTGCTGTTGCCACGCTGCGCCTCGATGATCGTGACCTGACCTTCGCGCAGATTCGCGAGCGCATCGCCGAAGCCATGCGGCACATCACCGATGGCCGCTTCGAGCCAGCCGGACAGCACGGTTTCGACAGCACGCTCCCAGCCGTCCTGCACGTCCAGCGCTTCGCCGAGGCGACGTGACGACCCGAGCCCGACGCTGTCGAACCACGCTGCCGTCGCGTTCTTCTCCTGACCGAGCGCCGCATGCTGAAGCGCTTCCAGCGAAGCCATCCGGCCCTTGGCCGATTGCAGGCGACTGCGCGCGTCGTTGAGCTGATGCTGCAGTTCACGCGTCTGTTCCTGAACGGTGCCGAGCGCGTGTTTGCGCTCGTCCAGCAACAGCGTCAACTGCTCGACTTTTTCCTTGGTCTCCTCCTGACGCAACAGCAGGGTTTCGGCGCCGTCGCTGAGCGAGGCCACGTCCATCTTGCGACGTTCGTCTTCCAGCTGATTCAGCCGACTCGACGCATCCAGAGACTGCTTGTCGAGAAAATTCAGGCGAGTGCGCTCGACTTCCGCGGCACGCGCCGATTCGCCGCTGTCGCGTGCATACGCGTCCCAGCGCGACTGCCAGTCCATGATCGCGGCTTCGGCCTGCCGCAATGCGTCCTGGCGGTTCTCGGCCTCGTCCTGAAGGGTTTCGATCTGCGGCTCGGCCTCGGCCAGCGCCATGCGCAACAGTTCGATCTGTTCCTGGTCGCCGCGGATGTGCTCGGCGACTTCGTTCAGCGCCGTATCGGTTTCCTTCGCGGCGCGATTCAGGCGTTCGGCGAGATCGCGGTTGTAGCTGATCTGCTGCTCGACGCGTGCGATTTCGCCGCCGACGCGATACAGCTCGCCCTGCACGGCATTGAAATGATCGGTCGCCTCGATCTGCTTGCCGCGCTCCTCTTCCAGCCGCGCCTCGATCGCACGCTGCTCCGTCGTCAGCTGCTCGGCGCGCAATTCGATCTGGCGCAACGCCTGGTTACGCGCGTCCAGCTCGCCCTGCAGGCTGCGCAGGTGCAACGCCTTCAGTTCGGCGTCGACGCGGGTGTGTTCTTCCTTCAGCTTCTGGTAGCGCTCGGCCTGCTTGGCCTGGCGGTTCAGGTGTTCGAGCTGCTTGTCGACTTCCTGGCGCAGGTCGTTCAGGCGATCCAGGTTCTCGCGCGTCGACTTGATGCGCGACTCGGTTTCCTTGCGCCGCTCCTTGTACTTCGAGATGCCCGCGGCTTCCTCGAGGTGCGTACGCAGGTCTTCCGGGCGCGCCTCGACGATCTGCGAGATCATGCCCTGCTCGATGATCGAGTAGCTGCGCGCACCAAGGCCGGTACCGAGGAAGACATCGACGATGTCGCGGCGCCGGCACTTGGCGTTGTTCAGGTAGTAGTTGGACTGGCCGTCGCGGCTGACCTGGCGCTTGATCGAGATTTCGTTGAAGTTCGCGTATTCGCCCTGGATCGTGCCGTCCGAATTGTCGAAGATCAGTTCGACCTGGGCACTGCCGACCGGCTTGCGCTGGCCCGAGCCCGAGAAAATCACGTCGGTAATGGCGTCGCCGCGCAGGCGACTGGCCGCGCTTTCGCCCATGACCCAGCGGATGGCATCGATGATGTTCGATTTGCCGCAACCGTTCGGGCCGACGATGCCGGTCATGTTGGTCGGCAAATGCAGCGTCGTCGGATCGACAAAGGACTTGAAGCCGGAAAGTTTGATCGTCGAAAGGCGCATCGTGCGTGTGTCGTGATGAATTCGTGAGGACGGAAACCGGCCAAACCTCGTTTGCGGCGCCAAGGTCGCTTCGCTACCTTTGCGCGCCCTCACCGTACCCGAGAGAACGACCGTGTCGACCAAACCGTCGAAAGCGCTGGAGACCTTCCCCAACCCACAGCCGGGCCGCGACTATACCATCCGGATGCGGATTCCCGAGTTCACCTGCGTCTGCCCGAAGACCGGCCAGCCGGACTTCGCGACCATCCACATCGACTACATCCCCGAGAAGACCTGCGTCGAACTGAAGTCGCTCAAGCTCTACATGTGGAGCTACCGCGACGAAGGTGCCTTCCACGAGGCCGTGACCAACAAGATTCTCGATGATCTGGTCAAGGCGACCAAGCCGCGTTTCATGCGCCTGACCGCCGAGTGGTATGTGCGTGGCGGCATCTACACGACCGTCGTGGCCGAACACCGCGCCAAGGGCTGGAAGCCGGCCGCGAAGGTCGAACTGCCCTGATCGGCTAAGGCGCGCTGGACTGGATCGCCAGCGCGTGGATGTCGGTCGTCATCAACTCGCCGAGCGCCGCGTAGATCGCGCGGTGCTGGGCCAGCAGCGGTTTCCCGCGGAACGCTTCGCTGCTGATCCGGACCGTGAAATGACCGCGCCCATCGCGTGCGCCCTCATGGCCGGCATGCTTGTGGCTGTCGTCGATCACATCGATCGAGGCCGGCGCGAAGGCCGCTTCGAGACGGCGGCGGATTTCATCGACACGTTGATCGCGCGGCAGCATCAGGGCAGGACCTTCTTGAACGGACGTACGTCGACGCGCTCATACACGCCGGCCGCGACATAGGGATCGGCCTCGGCCCAGGCACGGGCATCGGTCAGCGATGCGAATTCGGCGACGATCAGGCTGCCGCTGAACCCGGCCGGTCCCGGATCTTCGGCATCGATGGCCGGACATGGACCGGCGAGCAGCAGGCGAGCGTCGTCGCGCAACGCGTTCAGCCGCGCGATGTGCGCCGGTCGCGCCGCCAAACGCGCCGCAAGCGAATCGGCGCGATCAAAACCTTGGATGAGATACCACATCCGTTCAGTATCTCGAGCCGCCCCGCTCTGGACAAGCGCTGCGGCGCCACGTAGGCTGCGCGCCTGAATTGGAACGGTGCCTTGCAGGCCCAACGTTCCGAAGCCGCCCGACGAGTGGCCCGTTGTTTCCCTGACCTTTGACCGGCACCGCCAAGCGCGGTCCCCTCGCGGGTTTCGGATGTCTCTCTTGATCGAATTGTGCAGTGAGGCGCGCCTGTGGCGCGAACGTCCTTGGCGCATGGCGTGAGCCGAATGCGTTTCGACACCGGAACACCATGAGCAGCGAACCCGCTGAAGCCACCACGAACGTCGCGTTGTTCCCGACCCCGCCGCAGCAGCAGGAAATGCCGCTCGCGACCGTCAAGGGCCAGCCGGTGCTGCAGATGCCGCAGGACCTGTACATCCCGCCGGACGCGCTCGAGGTCATCCTCGAAGCCTTCGAAGGTCCGCTCGATCTGCTGCTGTACCTGATTCGCCGCCAGAACCTCGACATCCTCGACATCCCGATCGCCGAGATCACGCGCCAGTACGTCGATTACATCGACCTGATGCAGGACATGCGCCTGGAGCTGGCCGCCGATTACCTGGTCATGGCCGCGATCCTGGCCGAGATCAAGTCACGCCTGCTGCTGCCGCGCCCGCCCGGCGACGAAGGCCTCGAAGACGATCCGCGCGCCGACTTGGTGCGTCGCCTGCAGGAATACGAGCGCTTCAAGAAGGCCGCGGAGGACATCGAGGCGATGCCGCGCCAGGACCGCGACTTCTTCCCGGCCAAGGCCGAAGTCGGCGAACGTACGGTGGTGAAGATCCCTCCGCCGGTCGAATTGAAGGAACTGCTGCTGGCGCTGAAAGATGTGCTGAAGCGCGCCGACCTGTTCGGCCACCACAACATCAAGCGCGAAGCACTGTCGGTACGCCAACGCATGAGCGACGTGCTCGGCCAGCTCGAAGATCGCGAATTCCACA
Source organism: Pseudomonadota bacterium (assembly GCA_022705045.1). Classification (GTDB taxonomy): domain Bacteria; phylum Pseudomonadota; class Gammaproteobacteria; order Xanthomonadales; family Ahniellaceae; genus JADKHK01. The sequence goes on from JAKJFE010000046.1 coordinate 10,840, forward strand.
CCTTCGAATCGCTGTTCAATGCCGAGGAAGGCCGTCTCGGCATCGTTGTCACCTTCCTCGCCATCCTCGAACTGGCGAAAGAAAACCTGCTCGAAATCACCCAGAACGACGCATTCGCGCAGATCTACGTGCGCACCAAGTCCGTCGCCGCCGAAGCCGAAGTCGAAGCCGAGTCCTGATGTTCACCCCGACCATGGAACATGCCCAGCTCAAGCGCATCGTCGAAGCCGCCCTGCTCGCAGCCGGCCATCCCTTGACCCTGGTGCAATTGAACGAACTGTTCGACGAAGACCAGATGCCGGGCGTCGACGCCATCGCCAACGCCCTCGCCGACCTGCAGGCCGATTGCGACGGCCGCGGCATCGAACTGGTCGAGGTCGCGAGCGGATGGCGCTACCAGATCCGCACCGACACCCAGCCCTGGGTCTCGCGCCTGTGGAGCGAGCGCCAGACCAAGTATTCGCGCGCGCTGCTGGAAACGCTGGCACTGATCGCCTATCGCCAGCCGATCACCCGCGCCGAGATCGAGCAGATCCGCGGCGTCGCGGTATCGACCAACATCATCAAGACGATGGAAGAGCGCGAATGGATCCGCGTCGTCGGCCATCGCGATGTGCCCGGCAAGCCGGCGATCTTCGGCACCACCAAGCACTTCCTCGACTACTTCAACCTGAAGAGCCTGGACGAACTGCCGCCGCTGGCCGAATTGCGCGACCTGAGCGACATCGAACCCCAGCTCGCGCTCGACCCGGACACCATCGGCGCATTGCCGACGGCACCGGTGGCGGCCGATGACGAGGACACCGCCGATGCTTCCGCCGAAACAGCGGACGATGCCTTCGTCGAGCGCCAGTCCGCGGTCGAGTCAAGCGATGTCGAAGACCTGACCGTTTCCACCGAACCCGAGGCCGGCGTCGAATCCGCCGGCACGCCGAGCGAAGACCGCAACGGCGACGAAGTCGACGCGCAAGACAGCGACGTCGCCGCACCCCACTCCCACGAGCATTGAAAGCATGAGCACTGAAGAACGTCCGCGTCGCGTCCTGTCCCTGAATCGCGAAACCAAGGAAGGCGGCCCTGTCGTCGAGGAACGCCTGCAGAAGGTGATGGCCCAGGCCGGCATCGGCTCGCGTCGCGCCATCGAGGAACGCATCGGCGCCGGCGAGATCAAGGTCAACGGCAACGTCGCCGAGATCGGCAGCAGCATCCGCAACGGCGACCGCGTCGAGATCGACGGCAAGGCCTTCATCGCGGTGCCGACGCCGGCCGAGGAAGTGCAACTGCTGATGTATCACAAGCCGGAAGGCGAACTGACCACGACCGACGATCCGGATGGTCGCCGCACCGTATTCGAGCGCCTGCCGAAGCTGAAGGGCGCGCGCTGGATCGCCATCGGCCGCCTCGACATGAACACCACCGGCCTGCTGCTGCTGACCACCGACGGCGAACTCGCGAACGCGATGATGCATCCGTCGCGCGAAGTGGCGCGCGAGTACGTCTGCCGCATCCACGGCACCGTGACCGAAGAAATCCTGGAACGCCTGAAGAACGGCGTGTTGCTGGACGACGGCAGTGCCCAGTTCGACGACATCCACACCATTTCGCTCGGCGAAACGCACAGCTGGTTCCGCGTGACCCTGCGCGAAGGCCGCAACCGCGAAGTGCGCCGCATGTGGGAAGCGGTCGGCCTGCTGGTCAGCCGCCTGAAGCGCATCCGTTACGGCAGCATCGAACTGCCGCGCCAGTTGCGCCGCGGCCACTACCAGGCGCTGCCGATGGAACAGATCGTCGCGCTGCGCAAGGAAGTCGGTCTCGGCGATGTGCCGGACACGCTGACCCTGCAGGCCGTGCTCGGCGTGCGCCGCGCCCAGAAGAACGTCAACGAATTCCGTCCGTCCGGCCGCGCCGAAGGCTGGAGCGGCCAGCAGGACGAAGGCCGCGAACTGCGTGCCTTCGATCGCGTTTCCGACGACGGTTTCCGTCGCGACCGCAAGCCGGGTTCCGGCGCACGTCGCGGCAAGCCGGGCGGCGGCAAACCTGGCAGCGGCTTCAAGGCCGGCGGACCGCGCCCGCCTGGTGGCGGAGGCAAGCCCGGAGGTTTCAAGGGCAAGCCGCGTCGTGATGCCAGCCCCGGCGCTGGTGCTCGGAATGGTCCGGAACGCGGCAACAGCTTCGGCAATGAGGCGCGCACGTTCCACGACGACGACAACCGCGGCAACCGCATCGACAGCCGACCGGCCCGTCCGTCCGGCAACTTCACTCCGGGCGCCGGCAAGCCGCGTCGCGAAGGCTTCGGCGGCGCCGGCAAGCGTGGTCCCGCGACCTTCACCGGCCCGATGGATTCGCACAGCTTCATGGACAATCCGCGCCCGCAAGGCCGCGGCGGACCGCGCCCCGGTGGCCAGCGTCCGGGTGGCCCGGGTGGTCCGCGTCCGGGTGGCGGCGGCAAGCCGAATCGCGGCGGCCCGCGCGGTCCGCGTTAATCGCGCATCCGGCCGCGCTTGTCCGACGGACAATGCGCGGTCAGCGGCTGCGACTCCACCGCACCGATATCGACGCTGGCCCCGTGCTGGCGTCGATGGCAGCCCCCACGCTGGTCGGCCTGCAACGACCAAGGGTTCGAACCGGCATCGATGGCCGGACTGCCCGCCGCCAGCGCGTGCGCCGGCCACGCGGCGTCTGCCGCAGGACCCAGCGGCAACAACAACGGGTCGACACCGAGTCGATTGCCGCCCAGGTCGGTGAACACCAGCTCGGGCTCGCGGAATTTCACCAGCGTGTGTTCCAGCACCACGGAATTCGCACCGGCCGAAACCAAGTCCATCGGGTTGTCATGCACGTCGCGGTTGTCGCTGACGATGCTGCTGACCAGCCGCAGCCTTGCCCTCGACGACGCACACAATCCCGGGCACTGGCCCGGCGTCTGCACCTGAACGCTGCGGTTGTGCGCGAGCGTGCTGTTGCTGACGTCGACTTCGGCGTTGAACCAGAACGTGGCGTTGCGCTCGGATCGGTTGCCGGACACCGTGCTGTTGACGATGCGCGTGTGGCCATCCAGCAGATACAGCCCGCCGCCCTGAGTCGGTGCGATGTTGGCGTCGATCAGGCTGTCCCGGATCAGCAACGACTGTCCGTCCGCCATCACCGCATGGATTCCCCCGCCCAGCCGTGACGCCTGATTCGCACCGATGCGCGAACGCAGGACCTCGGCATCGCTGTGTTCGAGCCAGATCGCACCACCGACGCCGTCGCCGGGATCGAGTTCGGCGTCGACGATGTTGCGCGCCAGTTCGCTGTCGGCGACGCGCAATACGCCGTCGCGCATGCGGATCGCGCCGCCGCGGAATCCGAAGTTCTGCTCGATCACGCAGCGCTCGACACGCAGGTCGGCGCGTTGTGCGGCGATCGCGCTGTCGGTGGCGCCAACGATACGAATGGCATCGATCAGCACCGGTGCGACACCCTCGATCGCGAAGGCGTGTCCGGCCCGACTGGCATCGATCGTGATCCTGTCGGCGCCCGGCCCCATGACCGCGATGGCATCGCGCGGGCGCAGCGGCGCTTCCAGCGCGATCCGCCCCTGCAGGCCATCGGCGAACCGGATCAGGTCCGGCTCACGGCCCTTCGCCGCGGCATCGATGGCCCAACGCAGACTGCCCGGACCATCGTCGGCGAGATGGGTGACGGTCCAGACCCGGGATTGCGGCGCCAGCGGCCAGCGATCGACCTGCTTGGCCGCGACCGACAAGGGCAGCCCGACCGCCATGATCATCGCGGCCCGCACAATCGTCCTGTCCATGTCCTGATCATCCTTGTCCGGCGTCCGACGCGCACCGTAACCCGAGGTCACGGCCGATCCATCTGCCGGAAGTCCGCCCGTCCGATGCAGGACCGCGACCGTTCAACGCAGCCATGTCGTGATCGCACCCGAAACATCGCTTGCTTCGTTGCCACTACGCACGGAGCCGTCGATGTCGTCGTCATGCCAGAGCATCATCCTTGTTGCCGCGGGCCTGCTTTCGGTTTCGGGCGCAGCCGTGGCCGACGTGCGGACCTGGCCCGGTCCGCCCCCCTGCCATCACACCCTGCAGGCCTGCATCCTCGGCGTGAATCCAGGTGATGTCGTCGACGTCGCCAGTGACGCGGTGATCGACGAATCGCTGCTGATCGAGGATCGACTGGTCGGCCTGCGAGCGGCGGAAGGCTTCCATCCGACCTTGGCGGCCGGCCGCAACCTGATCGTCGACTATTCACCGAGCACGACCGGCCTCGAGGTGCCCTTCGACCTGGTCTACAGCGGCCTGAGCCTGGCCGGCGGCCGCTTCGAGTTCGGCACGACACGCACGGGCAGCGTCGTCATCGAGCGCATGGACATCACCCAGGTAGGCACCCTCGCCGGACTCAGTGTCGCCACCCTAGGCACGGACACCGGCTCCGCGACCCAGGTGCTCGTACGCCAGAACCGGATCCGTGCGTCGCTCGACGCCAACCAGACGGTGTTCGCAAGCATCAATCGGCCCGCGCTGCTCCGGATCGAGGACAACCTGATCGAGTCGCAGGCCGGGACGCCATCGTCCGTTGCGGCGAGAACGGCGCTGCATGTGCAGGGCACGACGGCCAATGCCGGCATCGACATCCGCCGCAACCGCATCGTGGCCAGCAGCGCCCCCGACAGCGACGCGACGCGATTCCGTGGCGGCATCGACCTCGCGCCATTTGGCGGCACCGTGTCGTTCGAGTCCCGTGTGATCGACAACCTGATCGACGTCGGCACCCAGGCGAGCGATGTCGCCATCCGCAGCGTCGTCGGCAGCGGGAACAACAGCCTGGACATCATCAACAACACGATCCGCAGTGTCGGTCGGGCTATCGTGCTGTTCGACACCTCGGTCGCGCAGACGGCGCTGGTGGCACGCATCCGCAACAACATCGTCGCGCGTTCGACGAGCGCCGGCGTGGAAGCGGGACTGCAGTGGACGCCGGGGCATGCCGGCATCAGCAACGACTACAACCTGCTGTTCAACACCGCAGGCAACACCAGCCCACTCGGGGCAAACACGCTGCTGGCCGATCCGCAATTCGTCTCGGCCAGCAATCCGCGCCTGAAACCGACGTCGCCCGCCATCGACGCCGGCGACTATCTGGCGCGCCAGGCCTTGCTGCGCCTCGGGGCACCGGCGCCGCTCGACAACGACGGACTGCGCCGCGAGATCGGCGCCTGGGTCGATCTCGGGGCCTTCGAGTTCGGCGACCAGAGTTTCACCCACAACGCCGGTGCCAGCGCGACAAGCACCGAACTCAGTCGCCCCGGGCTGGACGACAACCCTGCCGCATTGATGCTCGTCACCCGCAGCGGCGGCAACGACACCAGCTCGAACGTGCCGAGTCCCGGACCGATGTCGCAGTCGTTCGGTGATTTCACCCAACGCTGGTCGCTGCTCACCGACGACGCCATGAACATGCCGGCGGGCGCCGGGTTCACGCTGTTCCAGCCGTTGCCCAGTGCTGCAGCGGGAACACACGTGGCGAGCGCAGCAAACAATTTCTTGGTCTCCGGCACCAGCCTCGGTGCCACTTGGGCCAACCTGCCGAGTGACTGGATTTTCCTCGTGAGCGCCACGCGCGGTGCCGGCCTCGGCAGCACCGCGAATCCGCACCCCTTCGGCGCGGCCCATCTCAACGGCGCCTGGCGCATCGTCAATACCGACGCCGCAGCCATGCCGAACAACAGCGCGTTCGTGGTGTACGCCCAAGCGCCCAGCCGCAATGCCTTCCTGCACACGGTGAACGCCGCCAACCTGGTGACGCCGGTGGTCTCGCTGCTCGATCATCCCGCCCTCAATGGCATTCCCTGTGCCAATCCGCACGTGTCGGTCAGCGGCAGCGGCCAGATGCCGACACCGCTCGTCAGCGCACGTTATGAGCCTTCGCTGCAGCGCTGGTATCTGCTCAATGCCAGCACCGGTATCGCGATGGCGGCCGGCAATCGCTATGCGATCGTGATCGATCCGCGCGCGAGTGCCGACGCCTGCCGAGGACCGATCTTCGCGAATGACTTCGAATGATGCCCGCGCCCTATCCTTCGCCGCCGCCGACACGCCAGAATGCGCCATCACGGCGACCGGGAAGCGATCCGACGATGACCGAATCGTTGCCAGCCTCTGCGCCGGACGTCGATGACGTCTTCGTCCGCCTGTATGCGCAACTCAAGCAATTGGCGCAGTCGCAACGCCGTCGCCGCGGCGACACACTGAATACGACCGCGCTGGTGCATGACCTGTACCTGTCGCTGGCCGCACGCGACGACCTCGATCTGCGCGATCCGGCGCGTTTCTACGGCTACGCGGCGAAGGCGATGCGCCACTTGCTGATCGATCGGGCACGCACGCGGGCGCGGCTGAAATCCGGCGGCGACCTGATCCGGGTCGACTGGCCGACCGGCGATGGCGGCGTCATGGAAACCCTGATGGCCAGCCCGGAACGCACCTTCGAACTGGACAGCGCGTTGCAGGCACTGGCACGTGAGGACGTGCGCGCGGCCGAGGTGGTCGAGTTGTACCTGTTCGGCGGACTGACCCTCGAACGCATCGCCGAATTGCGCGGTCTCTCGACCCGTACGGTCGATCGCGACTGGCGCTTCGCACGCGCCTTCCTGCAACAGGCGCTGTCGCCATGAGCGTGCATCCGGGGCCTGGCGCCGGCCTGCGTGCCTGGTTCGAGGCCGCGATGGAACAGCCCGCGTCCCTGCGCGGCGACTGGCTAGATGCGCACTGTCCCGACACCGCGCTGCGGGCACGCGTCCGCGACCTGATCGAGACCGGCTCGGTCACCGCCGAACATCTGCTGGATCGCGTCCACGACCATTTCGCCGGCGTCGAAACCCACGCCCATCTCGCCCACGCCGCCGACTGGGTCGGCAAACAGGTCGGTGCCTACGTGCTCGAGCGCTGCATCGGCGAAGGCGGCATGTCCGTGGTGTATCGCGCCCATGCCGACACGACGGGCACGTCGCGCACGGTCGCGGTCAAGATCCTGCGCATCGGCCTGCATGCCGAAGACCGCCAGAAGGCGTTCCGGCGCGAACGCGAAGCCCTGTCCAAGCTCGATCATCCGAACATCGCGCGCCTGGTCGATGGCGGCATCGTCGAGGGCACGCCGTATCTGGTGCTGGACTTCATCGACGGCACGCCGCTGACCACCTACGCCCAGCAGCAAGCCCTGGACCTGCGCGCCCGCCTCGGCCTGTTCGCCACCATGTGCCGGGCCGTGGAAGCGGCACACCGCATGCTGATCGTGCACCGCGACCTGAAACCCTCGAACGTCCTGGTGACGCGCGACGGCCAGGTGAAGCTGCTCGACTTCGGCATCGCCAAGCTGCTCGACGCCGACGAACCCGACACCCGCACGACGCGCATCGCGTTCACGCCCGACTATGCCGCGCCGGAACAGTTGACCAACGATCCGGTATCGACCGCGACCGATGTCTTCGCGCTCGGCGTGATCCTGCACGAATTGCTCACCGGCACGCGCCCGGAGCGCGGCTGGACGACGCGGCCGTCGGTGATCGCGAACCGCCTCGGCGACGAGGCCCTGCCGGCCGGCCTGCGCCTGCGCGCGCTGCATGCGGGGCTGATCGGCGATCTCGACAACGTGATCCTGAAAGCCATCGACCCCGATCCCGAACGTCGCTACGGCAGTGCCGGTGCCTTCGCCGACGACATCGAACGCCATCTCGCCGGACAACCGGTCGCCGCGCATCCGCCGTCGCGCTGGTATCGCACACGCAAGTTCGTGCAGCGCCATCGCGGCGCGGTCAGCCTCAGCGCCGCGCTCGGCCTGGGCCTGATCGTGAGCCTCGGCATCGCCGTGGAACGCGGCCGCGAAGCCGCCGTCCAGGCGCGCGCCGCGATCGCCTCGGCGGCGACCGCACGCACCGAATCGGCGCGCGCCAATGCGGTGCGCGACTACCTGCTCGGCATATTCAAGTCGGCGCAGGAACAACTGCCGGAAGGCCAACGCCCGAGCCCGCAGCAACTGGTGCAGGCCGCGGCCACCCGGCTCGAATCCAGTCAAGGGCTGGACGATGCCACCCGTGCCGCGTTGCACGCCGCCTATGCCGACATCAACTCGACCATGAGTGACCACGCGGACGCGGCCACGGCATATGCACGGGCGGCGGATCTGCTGGAAGGGCAGCCATTGCAACGCCGCGACTGGCTCGTCTATCGGCTGCGGCAAGCGTTCTCGCTGAATTCCGACGGCCACAATAACGCCGCGATCGCACTGGCCGAGCCCTTGATCGCCGAATTGAAATCGGCGCCAGACGAAGCCGCCGTCACTGGGCTCGTGGCCTGGGTCGACATTCTGGTGGGCGCGGCGCGTTTCGATGAGGCCATCGCTGCTGCCGACGACGTTGCCGTACGCGCGTCGCGCCTGCCCGACCAGGACTCCCCGGAAGCGCGTTTCCGCACGCTGCTGCCTGGCTGGACAAGGGCCACGGCAGGACACCCGACCGAAGCCGTTGAACGCCTGCAACCCGCCATCGACCAGTGGCGCGCGTCTTCCACACCCAAGGACAGCGAATATGCCTCTGGCATCGCCACCTTGGCATTTGCCATGTACCACATGGGTCGCAGGGACGAAGCGCGCGCGTTGCTCGAGGAAGCCCTGGCCTTGTCGAGAACGATTTACAAAGCTCCTCACGAACGCCTCGCAGGCATGCTGGTCAGTCTTTCGACCGCCGAGGTACAGCAAGGCCATGTCGATGCCGCGGCGCGGTATGCCGAGGAAGCCAATGCGATGTACACGGCCTTGTTCGGTCCGGCCCACCCCAAGGTCCTGTCCGGTCGACTGGCGCTGGCGACCATCGACTGGGAGCGCAAAGGGGTATTGCACGCCATTGCTGAGTACCGCGCGATCTGCGAACTCTGCGCCTCGTCCGGGCAGGAAACGAGCAACCCCGGCTGTGCCCGCACCTGGCAGAACCTCAGCAACGCGCTGCTGCACGCGCGGCAGCTGGACCAGGCCTTGCAGGCCAACGACAAGAGTCTGGCCTTGCGCAAGACCCTCTTCGGCGAGGATCACATCGAATACGCGGCGACGATGGGCGGCCGCGGCGCCATTCTCGCGGGAATGAAACGCTACGACGAGGCCATGACCTGGAATGACCGTGCACTGGCGGTCTACAGACACAATGGCGCCGGGGAAAACATCACCGTCGCCGACTTGCAGCGCAATCGATCGTTGACCTTGCTCAAGCTGGGTCGATTTGATGACGCACTGACCGCGATCGACGCATCGGCCGAGATTTTCGAACGATTCGCAGATACCGATGCCGCCCGCAAGGCCGACCTGCACGGCCTGCGCGCACTGGTCCTAGCGGCGGCCGGCCAATTGGATCGCGCGCGAGCGGAAGCGGTTCAGGCCGTTCAGCTTGATCCGATCCTGTCGAAATCCCGGGTCGATGACCGCACCACGATCCGCGCACTGGCTGCCGACCACTGACGGATCCGCGATCGGCGCGTCGCCACTCGGCCACGATTCGCGCAGGCAGCGCTAGACTGCCAGCATCCAACGATGGAATCGGAGCCAGCACATGCTTTGGAAGCGCGGTCGTCGCAGTGACAACGTGGTGGGTGCCGATGCCGGCGGCGGTCGGCGCATGCCAATGGGACGCGGCGGTGGCCTCGGCATCGGCGGCGTACTGATCGTCGTCGTGATCGCGCTGTTCATGGGCAAGAATCCCTCGGAGCTGCTGGCCCTGCTCGGTGGCGGCGGTGCCGCACCGACCGATCAGAGCGACGCGCCGATCGACGCGGCGCCGCAGGCACTTCCCGAGAACGAAGAGACCGACTTCGTGCGCGCCATCCTCGGCAGCACCGAAGACGTGTGGTCGCAAGCCTTCGAGGGCGGCCGTTATCCGGCACCGAAACTCGTACTGTTCTCGGACGCGGTGTCCTCGGCCTGTGGCAACGCCACCTCGGCGGTCGGGCCGTTTTATTGCTCGGGTGACCAGCGCGTCTATCTCGACACCGCGTTCTTCGACGACATGACACGGCAACTGAACGCGCCCGGCGAATTCGCCCGCGCCTACGTGATCGCCCATGAAGTCGGCCATCACATCCAGAACGTCACCGGCGTCATGCAGCGCACCGCGCAACTGCGCGCGCAGGGCGAGGCGATGGAAGGCGCCGACGGCCTCAGCGTGCGCCAGGAACTGCAGGCCGACTGTTATGCCGGCGTCTGGGCCAACCACGCGCAACGCCAGCTGCAATGGCTCGAAGCCGGCGACATCGAATCCGCGCTCAACGCCGCCACCGCCATCGGCGACGACCGCCTGCAGCAACAATCCCGCGGCCACGTCGTGCCCGACTCCTTCACCCACGGTTCCAGCGCCCAGCGCGTGAAGTGGTTCCGAATCGGCATGGACTCCGGCGACGCCCAACGCTGCGACACCTTCGCGGTCGATCGGCTCTGAGGTCGATCACCGCCCCCATCCGTTCGCCCTGAGCCTGTCGAAGGGCGTTGCGTTACCGCGAACGGAATCGGCGAGTTATTCTTGTTGTATGGCTGATCCGACCCAACCCTTCGACATCGCCGCACAGGCCGGCATCGACCTCGGCCTGATCGCGGACAACCTGCGTCTGTCGTACGAGGAACGCGTGCTGCAGCATCAGGATGCCTTGAACCTGGCACTCGCCATCGAGCAGGCCGGACGGAAGCTGCGTGAGCGACCTGCAACGACTGCTGCTGCGGCTGAGTGAGGCCGGCATCGACTTCGTGCTGGTCGGCGGTTATGCCGCGATCCTGCACGGGTCCAGCGCACTGACGCGTGATATCGATGTCTGCGCGGCACTCACGACGGAAAACATCGAAAAGCTTCGCGACGCCCTTCGCGATGCGCATCCAGTCCACCGGCTGTCGGTGGAGCGCCCATCATTCCTCGACGAACCGAGGCCAGGCGTACCGTTGAACCACCTGTACTTGCACACCGACCTGGGTACGCTCGATCTGCTCAGCAGCATCACCGGCGTCGGTGACTTCGAGCGCGTGGTCCGTGATGCCGTCGAAGTCGAGCTGTTCGGCCATCGCATTCGCGCCATCAGCCTGGACGACCTGATCACCGCGAAAGAAGCACTCGGACGCGACAAGGACCTGATCGTCGCCAAGGAACTTCGCGCGATCCGCGAAACTCAGAACCATTCACAAGGGGAGCAATAACTCTTGAACTAGGTTCGTAATCCCAATACCCAGAGTCGTACTTCAGTGGGTAGCACATCATCCAAGGTATCGCGGACCCTTCCCGTGCACCCCAAGTAGAGATTGCGGTCGCACCCCACAAGCAACCCTAACCCGAGACTGTTTACCCTCTCCAAGAAGCGCAGATACTCCCTCATTCGTGCCGTGTCGTGCCGCATATAAGCCGCGACATGCGTTGAACCACTTCGATGATGCGAAGTAGCGCTATGCGCAAAGAGACAGAGTTCGCCGTAGGCAACATGCAACTCCGCAATCTTGGTAGCCGAGACGCCTGTGAAGGCTGGCTCGTTCTGAGCAATCTCGAACAGCCTATAGACGCTCTTGGTCTGCAACGCCTCACTGGACAAGACTCCTGCGAGCCCACGTACCAGGTTCTCTACTGCGCTTCTCAGAAGGATGTTCGCGGGCTTGTACATACCGTGAACCATCGATGAGAACGAGCCGACAATGTCTGCGAAGAACTCAAGAAAGTACTCCGATTCAGAGGGCCCGGGTACCAAACCACCCACACGAAACCGTTCATCCTTGAGCATCTGATCTAGCAGGCTGTTGAGAATCCTCGATTTCGAACCGATCGCCGCGATGGCGGTGTCGGTACTGCATCCGGATTTCGATGATTCGTCTGGTTCGCGCCCGCTTTCGCG
>JAKJFE010000047.1 GCA_022705045.1 Pseudomonadota bacterium
TACTTCCTCGGCAACTCGCATGGTTTCAACACCGTGCACGGGCGCATGCCCTCGGTGCTGACCGGCGCCAACCTCGCCAACCGGTCGCTGCTGTATCTCGGCGTGTCCGGCGACGGCGATTCGGCCTCGATCGGTATCGGCCAGTTCGCGCACGTGATGCGCCGCGGCGTGAACATGGTCTACATCCTCGAGAACAACGGCGTGTACGGGCTGACCAAGGGCCAGTTCTCGGCGACCGCGGACCAGGGCTCGAAGTCGAAGAAGGGCGTTGTCAATTCGGATACGCCGATCGACACCATCAGCCTGGCGCTGCAGATGGGTGCCACCTTCGTCGCGCGCGGCTTCTCGGGCGACAAGAAGCAACTGGTGCCGATCATCAAGGCGGCGATCGCGCACAAGGGCGCCGCCTTCATCGATGTCGTCAGCCCCTGCGTCGCCTTCAACAACCACCCCGGCAGCACCAAGAGCTACGACTACGTGCGCGAGCACAACGAAGCCGTGAACCGCATCGACTTCATCCCGACCAAGGAAGAAATCGTTGTCGATTACGCGGAAGGGCAGGTGATCGAAGTCGAACAACACGACGGCACCGTGCTGCTGCTGCGCAAGCTGCACCGCGACTACGACCCGCACAACAAGATCGCCGCGATGAACTACATCACCAAGCATCAGGCCGAAGGCGAAGTCGTCACCGGCCTGCTCTACGTCGACAACAACGCCCAGGACCTGCACGAACACCTCAACACCATCGACATCCCGCTCAACACCCTCACCGCCAAGGATTTGAATCCCGGCAAAGCCGCTCTGGACAAGATCAATCAGCGGTTGAGGTGAGAGGAATGCGCGCCGGCAACGACGAGCCTGCGGCCACTGATATTCCGGATTGGCTGCGTGTCGTTCTGGCGCTCGCTTTCAGCATCAATGGTCTGCTTTCAGTTGTCGCCGTTTCCGGAGTCATTCGTAGAATCGCCACGGGCGATGCCGGCTTAGCGGATTGGTTCATTCCGTTGGTCATTTCAGCGCCGATTGGATTGCTCGTGTCGCTAATCGCTGCCGTTGCGCTGATGATGCGTTCGCGGTGGCGGGAATTTGGTTGGCTGTTGTTGGCAACATCACTTCCGCTGTTATTTGTTCTAGCGCTTATGGTCGAAGGTGTTCCGTCTCCGGGTTGAATGCAGCGGCGTAGGCTGGGTAGAGCGCAGCGAAACCCAGCATCGGTTACTCGAACGACAACTTCATGATCTCCTGCGAAGCGCCCCAGTCGACGTCATAGTGGCCCGCATCGACGAAGCGGTGAAAACTCGAATGCGGCCAATCGCGCACCTGCGAAACCAATCCGTGTTTGACCGGGTTGAAGTGGATGTAGTCGAGATGACGGTGCAGATCCAATTCGTCGCGGATCAGATGTTCCCAGTACCGTCGCTGCCAAAGCCCACGCTCCGATTTCTTCCTGCGACTCACCGAAACTTGCTCTTCCGCCGGAATCGCGCGTGAGAAATGGGACTTGATCAGGCGCCAACGCGTTGGGTAGTCCGTGTCGCCCTCCGGAAGTTGCCATACGCAGTGCAGATGATCCGGAAGCACGACGATGGCGGACAGTTCGAAGGGATGACTTGCGCGCACAGCGCGGAATGCGTCGCGCAGGACGTCGACGTGGCGGACGAGCAGATCGTTGTCGCGGCGATCTGCGGCGTTGACGGTGAAGAAGTAGGTGCTGCCTGGGGACCAGGTCCTGCGATAGGTTCGCATTGCTGAAGGGTACGGCAATTGCTGGGTTTCGCTTCGCTCAACCCAGCCTACGAAGCTACGAAGCGGGCCTCCAGTCTTTGGCATCTGAGCGAACTTTGCCTGCCGTCTTGCCAAACCACCGCTTCGCCGCGCGGCTGAGGCTGCTGGCGTCGTGGTAGCCGAGGTGTTGGGCGGCGGCTTCGAGGGTGAGGCCTTGCGAGAGGCAGTGTTCGAGGGCGTGTTTGCGGGCGGTGTCGACGAGCTGCGTCCAGGACTGGCCTTCGTGCTGCAACTGACGCTGCACCGCGCGCACGCTCATGCCGAGCGCGGCGGCGAGATCGGGGATGCGCATGCGGCCGGCGGGCTGTGCGGGTAGCCATTGCTGCGCGAACGCGGTGACGTGTCCCGGTTGCGGCAGACCGTCAAGCTGGCGGTCGAGCAGGTCGCGATGCATGCGGTGCAGTTCGGCATCGGCCTGCGGCAGTCGCCGCGCCAGATCGGCGGCGGCGAAACGCAGCGTGTGCGCCGGAGCGTTGAATTGCACATCGCAGCCGAACAGGCGTCGATACGCCGACACGTCGCCGAGTGGCGCATGCCGGAAGCGCACCGCAACTGGTGCCAGCGGGCGTTCCGCCAGCCAGCGCGCCATCACGCACATGCCACCGACGATGGCTTCGACCTGCTGTGGAAACTGCTGCACGCGCATCAGCTTCGCGCTGTAGTGGACCGACACGTCGCCGTTGGCATGCGTCTCGGTGGTCATCACCCCGGACTCGCTGACCAGCCGGTGGTACCGCAGCATCAAGGCCAGCGCGTCGCCGAGCGAGGCACTGCTCATCGTCGCCAGGCCAAGCACTCGGAAGGTCGTCGGTTTGGTCGCTTCGGCGACCTTGAGTCCAAGCAGCGGGTCCTGCGTCAATGCCAGACCGTGCGCCCAGAGGCGATGCATGTCCTCGACCCCGATGCGACCATTCGGCGCATCCAGCGCCGCGATATCGACGCGTGTGCCGCGCAGCACGTCGTCCGCAGCCACGCCGTAGCCCTCGATCACCCCGAGCAGGGTGCGGACGTAGGCATTGGCGATGGTGCGCGGATCAAGCATGTCGCCTGATTAGGCCTGCTGGCGCGAAATGTCAATGTCAGTGCGTCTGCCGTCAATGCGTCCCAACCGAATCTCCCGCACGCTCGTTCCATGCCCGTAGGAGCGCCGCGTGCGGCGCGATGCTCTGGCGCGCCCCAAACGACAAGCAACCTCACGCGGAGCATCCCGCATGCCCACCCACGACACCGACGCCTTTCGATCGCGTTATCGCGCCGAGATCAGCCCCCGCTACAACGCCTGGCTGCATGGCGGTTTCGTGTTCGCATACGGCATCGCGGTGCTGGCGGTGTTGATCACGCGCATCGATACCGTGACGGGCTGGGAATGGCTGGCGATTCCGGCCGGATTGCTCGTCTTCAATATCGGCGAATACGCCGTGCACCGCGGCTTCGGCCATCACAAGACCTGGCTCGGCGGATTGTTCTACCGACGCCACACCGGCGATCACCACAGCTTCTTCGTCGAGACAAAGATGACTTTCGAACAGGCGCGCGACTGGCGCGTCATCTTCTTTCCGGCCTGGCTGATCGTGCTGTTCTCGATCGGCATCGCCGCGCCTGCCTACCTCGTGGTCGCTCAGGTCGTCGGCACCGATGCTGGCGCGTTGTTCGCAGCGACCTTGCTGGCCGGTTATCTGACCTACGAGGTCTTCCACGCCATCGAACATCTGCCGCCGGAACACGGCGTGACGCGGCTGCCGTGGATCCGCCAGATGACGCAGCTGCATCGATTGCACCATCGCCGCAGCCTGATGCGCGACTGCAACTTCAACCTCGTCTTCCCGCTGACGGACTGGTTGCTCGGCACCTTGTATTGGGAGCCGATCGACGCTGGCGCACCAGGCCTCGTTCGCGCTGAGACTGTCGACGGGCGGATGGAGGGGCCATGACCACGCACACCACACAGACCCTGTTGCGCGCTGCACCGGAGATCATCTACGACGACCTGACGCGGCCCGCCCGCTGGCGCGAATGGCACCATGCCTCGCTCGGCACCGAGGCGCATGCCGGGGCGTCGATGCGCGTTGGCGACCATTTTCGCGAGCAGATCAGGAGCGTCGGCATCCGCAAGGAACTGACCTGGCGCGTACTTGAAGCCGATCCGCCACGGTACTGGGCCGCCGCTGCGACGATGGCGGACGGCAGCACGGTCCACCTCCGCTACGAGTTCGCGCCGGTGCCTGAAGGTACGCGTTTCACACGCACGCTGAGTTACACGTTGCGGCCGTGGTCGCTGCGTCTGCTCAACGCCACCATCGGCTGGGCCAAGGTCCGCATCGAATCGCGTCAGGCGCTGCGCTGTCTGCAACGTCGTTTCGAACGCTGACCGGAGCGGGAATCGGCGCAAGCAAAGTTTTGGTAGGCGAAGCCGCGTCCGCGTGGGACCATGGCGGATATCTTTCAACTCGCCGCACAGGGGAACCACGATGGCCGCACCGAATTACGCGTTTGCGAAGAAGCAGCGAGAGCTGGCGCAGAAGAAGAAGAAGGAAGAGAAGCTGCGCAAGAAGACCGGCAAGTCCGACGATGCCGGCGACACGGGCAAATCGGACGATTCCACCACCCGTCCGACGACTTCTCAGAACGGCTGATCCGCTAACGCGCGTCGCAGTCGGGCGCGCGTTCCGAGGATTGCTTGAGCAGGGCCGAGACGAGGTCGCGGCTGGCTCCGGCGAACGCATCGGCCAGCGCCTGTGGATCGCTGCTTGCAGGCGCGGTGCTGGACGAGACCGGAGCGATG
The DNA here is from genome assembly GCA_022705045.1 of Pseudomonadota bacterium. Lineage (GTDB taxonomy): Bacteria > Pseudomonadota > Gammaproteobacteria > Xanthomonadales > Ahniellaceae > JADKHK01. Next base: position 4,571 of record JAKJFE010000047.1, read on the forward strand.
GTGATGCTGCGGTCCGACCCGATGCAACGCAGCGTCGCGTGGGCGGTGGCCACCGCCTCCTGATGGCCATCGGCGCCGACCCGCAGATCGAACTCGCCCAGCCACACGTCCAGCGCAGCCTTCGCCGCATCGGCTGAGCCCGCGCGCGCGTGCAATGCACGCAGTTGCTCCGACAGCATCACCGCAGGCGTATCGACCCAGCGCAGGCCGTCGTGCTGCATCAGCACGGCGCCATCAACGACGAGCACCCGGTTGCTGCGCAACGCGGACACCGACTCGACCTTGCCGGGCAAGAGTGCGGCGGGCCAAGCGAGATCGGCGTCGACCAGTTGCAGTTGCAGGGTCGTGACCGGTTCCGGGCGCTGGATCAGGGTGCACGAGCACAGCAGCAGGGCGAGGCTCGACAGGAGCAGGATGCGGCGGGTGGGCTGGAAAGCGTGCGATGGCGCATCGCACCCACAAGAAGCGTTGCTGCGGGTCACTTTTTCTTCTCCGGCGTGTAGACGGGCAGGGACTCGCCACCGAGCACGTAGTCGGCAGGGTTCTCGTCGAAGCGTTGGGTGATGCGCGCCAGGTTTTCGCTGGCGATCTGCAGCGATTGCAGGGTCGCGGCGAGTTCGTTGCGGGCCTGGGTGTCGAGGCTGCCGAACGTGGACTGCCCGGTCTTCGCGAAGGCATCGACTTCGCGGGCGGCAGCGCGGATGTCGGCGACCGCGGTGCGCGCTTCGTCGAGCAGGCCGGGGCGACCGTCCTGGGGCGATACGTCCTTCTGCAATTGCGCCATGAGTGCGTCGGCGCGTTGCGCGGCCGAGGCCAGGCGCTGTTCCAGGACGCGCGCTTCGCCGAGGGCGTCGCGCAAGGCGGGGTAGTCGGATTTGACATCGTCGCTGACTGCCGCGAGGTTGTCGAGCAGCGCCGACACCCGCGCGATGTTGTCGTCGTTCAGCACTTCGGCGATACGCGCCATCACTTCCTGGGCGCTGTGCATCGCGCCGCTGCCGCCGCTCATCAACTGGCTGAGCGTGGACGGCACAGTGTCGATCTCGGGTGTGTGCTCGGGATCGACTTCGCGCAGCAATTTTGCTTCCGGCGTGCCGCCGAACATCTCGACCACGGCGACGCCGGTCAGGCCGGTGTAGCTGAGCTGCGCCTTGGTGTCGGTCTTGATCGGCGTGTCGGCACCGACCCGGATGCGCACGCGCACTTCGCGCGGATCCTTCGGATCAAGGCTGAGCTTGCGCACTTCGCCGACCTGGATGCCGTGGTATTGAACCAGTCCGCCAACGCTGAGGCCGGTGACCGATTCGTGGAAGCGCACGTCGTATTCCTGGTATTCGCGGTCCAGTTGCAGCTTGCCGAGCCACAACACGAACAGCACCAGGACGACCGTCACGACCAGCGAGAACAGTCCGATCAGAAAGAAGCGGGCATGTGTTTCCATTCAGGCTCCTTGCGCGCGCAGGCCAAGCGCGTGTTCGGCACTGCGACCGCGTGGTCCGCGGAAACAGGCCTGTATCCACGGGTGCGGATGCTCACTGATCCGCGCCGGGGTGTCGACCGCGACCACGTGTCTGTCGACCAGCACGGCGACACGATCGCAGCAGGTGAAGATCGAATCGAGGTCGTGGGTGACCAGGAACACGGTCAGGTCCAGGCTTTGTTTCAGGGTCACGATGAGTTCGTCGAAGGCGGCGGCGCCGAGCGGATCGAGTCCCGAGGTCGGTTCGTCGAGGAACAGGATTTCCGGATCGAGGGCCAGCGCGCGGGCGATGCCGGCGCGTTTGCGCATGCCGCCCGACAGCTGGCTCGGCACCTTGTGTGCAGCGTCCGGCGGCAAGCCAACGAGGGCGATCTTGAGGCGCGCGAGTTCGTCCATCAGGTCCTCGGGCAGGCGCTGGTGCTCGAGCATCGGCACCTTGATGTTTTCGAGCACGGTCAGCGACGAGAACAGGGCGCCGTCCTGGAACATCACGCCCCAGCGGCGCTCGACGTTGGCACGCGTCGTCGCATCGGTCGCGCGCAGGTCGGTGCCGAACACGCGCACCGTGCCGGCCGCGGGTTCCTGCAGACCGATGATCGAACGCAGCAGCACCGACTTGCCAGCGCCAGAGCCGCCGATCACGGCCAGCACCTCACCGCGGCGCACGTCGAGGTCGAGGCCTTCATGCACGACCTGACGCCCGAAACGATTGCCGAGTCCGCGCACCGAGATGATGGCGTTCGTCGCTGCGTCCATGCTCACAGATCCATCTGCATGTAGAGCACCGCGAACAGCGCATCGAACACGATGACGAGGAAGATCGACTGCACGACCGACGACGTGGTGTGCCGGCCGACCGATTCGGCGCTGCCCGAGACCTTCAGGCCTTCGAGGCAGCCGATGCAGGCGATCAGGAAGGCGAACACCGGTGCCTTGATCAGGCCGAGCCACAGGTAGTAGAGCTCGGTGCTGTCCTGCATGCGCACCAGGAACATGGTTGGCGAGATGTCCAGCGCCATTGCGCCGACCAGCGCACCGCCGAGGATGCCCGACAGCATCGCGATGAAGGCGAGTACCGGCAGCATCACCAGCAGCGCCACCAGGCGCGGGATCACCAGCAGTTCGATCGGATCGAGCGCCAGCGCCTGGATGGCATCGATCTCCTCGCGGCTGCGCATCGAACCGATCTCGGCGGTGAAGGCGCTGCCGGAGCGTCCGGCGACAAGGATGGCCGAGAGCAACACGCCGAACTCGCGCAGGAAACTCACTGCGACGATTTCGACGGTCAGGATCGATGCGCCGAAATCGCGTAGTGCGGTCGCCGACAGGAAGGCGACGACGGCGCCGACCAGGAAGCAGAGCAGGGACACGATCGGCACCGCGTCGAGGCCGGTGCGCTCCATGTGGTGCACGACCGAGGTCACGCGCAGCTTGCGCCGCCCGGTCAGGATCGCCCAGAAGCCGTGATTGACCGTGCCGAAGAAGCTGGCGAGCTGCCAGGCGTGGTCGACGAAGCCGCCGACGGCCTCGCCGAACTTCACCATCCACGCGCGCCAGCTGCTGTGTCGCACCGAGCCCGCGGGTTCGACGCCAGCGCGTTCCGCGACGAGTTCGATCAGGGCCTGGTGTTCGGGGCGGGCCGCGGCGATGCGCGGCAACGCGTCGCGATACCGACGCTGGCGATCGAGCATGCGCAGCAGCACCAATGCACCGGCCGAGTCGAGTGTTTCCACGCCGGACAGATCGATGCGCGACGGCACGCGGCGCAGGCCGTCGATGCGCGCCAGCAGGTCCGGCAGATGCGCCATCGTGCAGTGCCCGCTGACGGCGAGCACCGCCTCGTCATTCCCGGATTCGCGCCAGTCCAGTTGCGCCGTGTTCATGCTTGGATCGTAGTGCCTTCGCTGCACCGGCGCATGACGCCGGTCAACGGCGCGCCGCGTCAGCGTGCGCGGCGCGCGAACTCGGCCCGCCAGTACAACCAGACCAGGACACCGCCCAGCAGACCACCGAGATGGGCGAAATGCGCGACGCCTTGCTGCGTGCCGGTCACGCCCAGCCAGAGTTCGAGGCCGGCATACAGGCTGACAAACAGCCAGGCCGGCATCGGGATCGGCGGGATCAGCGGCACGATCTTGGCCTTCGGGAACAGCAATGCGAACACCAGCATCACCCCGAAGAGGCCACCCGAGGCGCCGACCGTCGGCCAGGGCGAAGCGGTCACGGCGTTGACCGCAAGTTGCGCCAGTGCCGCGCAGATCACGCTGGCGACATACAGCAACGCGAAGCGGCGCGGTCCGATGATGCGCTCGACATCCGCGCCGAACATGTGCAAGCCGAGCATGTTGAACAGCAGATGTGTCGATCCGCCATGCAGGAATGCGTAGCTGACCAGTTGCCACGGGGCGAAGTCCGGGCCGATCGGCCACAGCGCGCCACGGACCAAGAGCGCTTCCGACAACTGCATCTGCGCCAGGAACACCAGCACGCAGAGGCCGATGATGCTGCGGCTGAAGATCGGCGTGTGGGTGCGAAACGTCGTCGACATGGATGCTCCAGGCGGGGTTTGAACGGATGGCGCCGGGCTCATTGCGCCCGTGCACGAGTCTCGGCGATGCGTGTGACGAGTGCGCGAATGGTCTGCAGTCGCTCGGTCGCGGCAGCAGGGGCTGCGCCACGCCAGCGTTGAACAAACGGGTCGTAGAGTCGGCGTTGCTGGCGCAGCAATTCCTGCTCGATGCGTGCGTCGATAGCGTCGGCGTCGGTGTCGCGACCCTCGTTGCGGGCGACATGGGCGTCCAGACTCCAGGCCAGCGGTTGCCAGTAGGGTGACGCGGCAAGGGTGTCGTCGAGGTCGCTGGTCGCGGTGGCGCCTTCGCCGCGCCGGGCCGCCAGGGCACGCTGCAGCAGGCGCATCTCGATCGCGCGCGGCATGCGGTCGTCCACACCTGGCGCAGGCACCGGGCCCGACGTGTCGGTATCGCCATCCAGCCAGCGCAGCCAGGTGCGCGCCAGTTGCAGCTGCGAACTGCCGTCGTCGCCAGCGGGTGGCCTCGAGTCGACGATGGTCGCGTACTCCGCGCGTGCACGGGACGTGTCGCCGGAGACGAAGGCGACCTGCGCCCGCAGCAGCCGCGCCTCGTGCACATAGCGGGACCACGGCGCGTACAAGGCCAGGCGCCCGGTCAGCGCGATCTCGGCGCATCGCGTCGCCAGTTCGGCATCGCCGAGGTCGAGTGCGATCCAGCCGAACCACATGGTGTCGGTCAGCAGGCCCGGATGTTGTGCCGGGACGATGCGCAAACTGCGCTCCGCCAGATGGATGAAGGCCTGCGCGGCCTCGTCGCTGCGCCCAAGCTGGCGCAAGGCCATGCCGGCCAAGTAGTCGAGGAAGACGGCTTCGTAATCGCCCTGCAGTCCGCCGCGGTCGGCGAAACCGCGGGCTTCGGCGATCCGGTCGACGGCATCGGCCGGACGCCCGAGCGCCAGCGCCGTCTCGATGCGGTCGTTGCGCACGCCGAGGCAGGTCAGGGCCGGCAACGCGGTTTCGCGTTCGCACAACGCGAACTGCTGGTTGGCGAGCTGGTCGGCACGATCCAGGTCACGGCGCAACCGGTAGAGGTCGACCAGTCGGCTGCGCACCTCGATCAACAGCGGATGGGTATCGGCCACGCGACCGACGAGCAGTGCCTGCGCGCGTTCCAGCGCCGCTTCCGAGGCGGCGCCGCGCTCGAGAATCATCAGGCTGCGACCGAACTGCTGCAGCAACTGCGCTTCCATCTCGGGATCATCGGGGAACCGGCCCGAGAGCGTCGCGGCCGCACGCTCGAACATCAGGTCGACACGCAGCGACGGATTCGGCGCCTGGTAGGGATTCGCGCTCTGGACCATGCCGAGCAGGAAGTCGCGCGCGGCGAGCGCGCGGTCGCGTTCGACATTGGCGCGACGTGCCTGCGCCAACGCAACCGCCAGGCCGATGACCAGGGCCACGAGGGCGCTCGATGCGATGGCCACGCCCGACCGGTGACGCGCGGCGAACTTGCGCATGCGATACCAGGCGCTGTCCGGACGCGCGCGGATCGGACGGCCGTCGAGATAGCGCCGCAGGTCGTCGGCGAAGTCGCTCGCGGTGGCGTAACGACGCTCCGGATGGGTCGCCAGCGCGCGCATCAGGATGGTGTCGAGATCGCCGCGCAGCTCGCGTGCCAGTCGCCGCGCCGGCAAGGGCGGACGCAGCGCGTCGTCGCCGCGTGTCGTGGCCACCTGTTCGCTCGGAGGACGCAGGCGTTCGCTGCCGAGATCGCGCAGGATGCGTTCCAGCCCGCCCTGGCGATCGAACGGGCGCACACCGCACAGCAATTCGTAGCCGATGACGCCGAGCGCATAGATGTCGGCGGCGACGCCGACGTCGTCGCCCCGCAGCTGCTCGGGGGCCGCATACCCGGGCGACAATGGGCGCACGCCGGTGCGGGTGAGCGTTTCCTCGTCCGAGTCGCCGAGCAGGCGCGCGATGCCGAAATCGAGCAGATGGGCATGACCATCGCCATCGACCACGACGTTCAGCGGTTTGAGGTCGCGGTGGACGACAAAGTGCCGGTGCGCGAAGCCGACTGCATCCGCGATTTCGACCAGCAGGCGCAGACGCGTGGCGATGTCGGGGCGATGCTGGCGCACGTGCTCCTGCAGCAGATGGCCGGCGATGTACTCCATGCTCAGGAACAGACGGCCATCGGTGGTGCTGCCGACATCGAGCAGGCGCGCGATGCCGGGATGCTGCAGCCGCGCGAGGATGCGCCGTTCGCGCTGGAAGCGTTGCGCCGCGACGGTCGAGTCGCGGCCGGCCAGCAGCACCTTCACCGCGACATCGCGTTCGACATCGTCCTGACGCCAGCGCGCCAGCCAGACCGCGCCCATGCCGCCGATACCGAGCAGACGCTCGACGCGGTAGTCGTCGCCGAGTTCGGGCGCCAGCGGTTCGGGATCGGGCAGCGGTTCCAGTTCGCTGCCATCGGGACGCAAGGCACGACGCATCGCGTCGAGACGGCGCAAGCCGCGCAGCATCGCAACGCGGTCCAGATCGTCGAGGGCGTCGGTGTGTTCGTCCTGCCAGTCCGTCGCCTTCGGTGCCGCTGCGGCGGGATCGCGCTGTTCCCCCATGTCAGGCCACGCAGTCGCGACCCAGGTTCAGTGCCAACGCCGACAGCGCACGGCGCAGTCGCATGCGTGCGGCGTCCGCGCTCGGCGCACCCACGGCTTCCGCCAGTTCGGCGTGGCTGAGGCCGAATTCGAGATGCAGGATGACGATCTCGCGCAGTTCGATCGGCAGTTGCTCCAGCGCATTGACGTAGGCGACGGCGGATTCGGCGCCGAGTTCGCGCGCGATCAGGTCCGGTCCCGGAACGAGTTCGTCGAGCGGCGTGTGTTCGGAGACGTGCTGGCGGCCAGCGCGGCGCAGTTCGTCGCGCAACACGTTCATGAAGATCTGCCGCAGCCAGGCGCTGAAGTCGCCGCTGCGTTCCCATTCGAACAGGTCGAGCTTGTCGATCGCGCGCATCATCGTCACCTGGACGAGATCGGCGGTTTCGTTGAGGTCGCGGGCGTAGCCGGGCAGGCGGCCATGCGCCCATTGCGCGACCACGGCGCGGTAACGGCGCGCCAGCGACTCGCGCGCACCGGCGTCGCCCTCACGGGCGCGGTCGATCAGTTGCTGCGTGGTGTCGGGGTTGGCCACGGCCACTCCTGCAAGGCGGGCAGGATAACCCGCCGTTGCCATCATGGACGAGATGCAATGCCGCTACGATGACGTTCATTCAGGGGTTGTCGATGCCGCATTCCGCTATCCGCCAGCAATGGCTTGGCCGTCGCCGCCGGCTGAAGCGGGTGCTGCGCGTGCTGCCGCGGCGCGCGAACGTCGGGCGCTATCCGGTGATCCGTCGTTTCGCCGAGGCCGCGCGGTCGCGGCCCTACCTGTGGTCGTTCAAGCGCGAACACGTTTGGCCGGCGCTGTATGTCGGCAGCGTGCTCGCCTTCATGCCGACGTACGGACTCCAGGTATTCATCGCACTGCTGGCGGCGATGGTGGTGCGCGCGAACCTGACGGTGATGGTGGCGCTGCAGATGATCACCAATCCGCTGACGCTGGCGCCGCTGTACCTGATGACGCACGCGGTCGGGCAGTGGCTGATCGAGCGGACCGGTTATGGCGCCGTCGATGCCGGCGTGGCGAGCAGTGTCAACGCCCTCGTGCTCGGCGGCATCGTGGTTGGTTTGGCGATCGCGATGCTGCTCGACATCGCGTGGCGGCTGCTGGCCTGGGAAGCCCGCCGCTTCACGCAGCGCTACCGGGACTGGCATGCGGCCCACACGGTACTGCCGGACAAGCAGGGCTGATCAACCGCCGCGGTCGACGATCAGGTAGTGCTTGGTCAGCAGCTCCAATACTTCGAACACGCCACTGAACCCGGCCGGGATCACCAGTGATTGCCCGGGGCCGCAATCGACGCTGTGGCCATCGTCGGCGGTGAGTCGACAGCGCCCGGCGGTGACGAAGAACAGTTCGTCCTCGCGTTCGCCCATGGCGATGCGCCACGCCCCGACCTCGCTCGACCACACGCCGGCGAACACTTCACCGCTGGCATTGGTGTAGTGGTTCCAGGTCGTGCGTTGCGGATTGCCCGACACCAACCGTTCGGGGCGCGGATGGTCGAACTCGGGTTCGACGGAGGCGAGATCGAAACGCAGGGCGTGGATGGGCATGGAAGCCTCGCTGAGGTTGAATCGCCATCTTACGTGGCCGCGTGAAAGCCGTCTTCACGTCGTTCGCCAGCCGACCCGGGTAGGCGGCCCCGGCAATCGTGTCTACACTCGCGGGCCGTTTCCAGACCGTGGTGCGCGATGAGCACAGCAGCCCCGAACAGCGGCCAGATGCCGCGACAGATTCCCTACATCATCGCGAACGAGGCCTGCGAGCGCTTCAGTTTCTACGGGATGCGCAACATCCTGACCAACTTCCTGATCTCCAGCGTGATCCTGGCCTATCTGCCGGAGTCGGAACGGGCGGCGATGTCGAAGGATGTCTTCCACACCTTCGTGATCGGCGTCTATTTCTTTCCGTTGCTCGGCGGCTGGCTGGCCGACCGGGTGTTCGGCAAGTACCGCACCATTTTCTGGTTCTCGATCCTGTACTGCATCGGCCAGTTTTCGCTGGCGTTCTTTGTCGAGCATCGCATCGGGTTCTACACCGGGTTGGCGCTGGTCGCGCTCGGCTCCGGCGGCATCAAGCCCCTGGTCGCGAGTTTCATGGGCGACCAGTTCGACCAGAGCAACAAGCACAAGGCCAAGCTGGTCTTCGACGCGTTCTACTGGATCATCAATTTCGGATCGTTCTTCGCGTCATTGTTCATGCCGATCCTGTTGCGCAACTATGGTCCGACCGTGGCGTTCGGCGTGCCCGGCGTGCTGATGGTCATCGCGACCTTCTTCTTCTGGCTCGGTCGCCACAAGTACGTGCACGTGGCACCGGCGGCGAAGGATCCGGACGCTTTCCTCAATGTGTCGTTGACGGCGTTGAAGGCGAAGCGCACGGGCGAGGGCAATTCGGGCTTGATCCTCGGCTGGATCGGCGTCCTGCTGGCCGTGGCGTCCTTCGCCTTCATCGGACAGATCGGTTTCGTTTCGGCCTTCTGCCTGGCCATCGTGTTCGTGATCGCGTTCGGTGGCATCGGCACGTCGATGCAACTGGAACGCGCGCGCGGCAAGCATCCGGACGATGCGGTCGACGGTGTGCGCGCGGTGTTGCGCATCCTGATCGTGTTCGCGCTGACCACGCCGTTCTGGTCGCTGTTCGACCAGAAGGCCTCGACCTGGGTATTGCAGGGCAACAGCATGGTGATGCCGACCGACCTGTGGTGGTGGCCGAGCAAGCTGGTGAAGGACGCGGCGCAGATGCAGGCGCTGAATCCGATCTTGGTCATGCTGCTGATTCCGTTCAACAACCTCGTCTTGTATCCGCTGTTGAACCGCATCGGCCTGCAGGTCACGGCATTGCGCCGCATGGGTTTCGGTATCGCGTTCTCGGGCGTGGCCTGGATTGTCGCGGGCGTGTTGCAGCTTTGGCTTGACGACGGACAGCCGGTCTCGCTGGCCTGGCAGATCGCGCCCTATGCCTTGCTGACCTTCGGTGAGGTGCTGGTGTCGGCGACCGGACTGGAGTTCGCCTACAGCCAGGCGCCGGCGCGCATGAAGGGCGTGATCATGGCGTTCTGGTACCTGGCCGTGACCATCGGCAATCTCTGGGTACTGCTCGCGAACACGACGATCAAGCAGCCCGCGGTGCTGGAGCAGGTCGGTGCCTTGGGCCTGAGTCCGAATGCCTTCCTGATGTTCTTCTTCGCCGGTTTTGCCCTGATCTGCGCCGCGATCTTCGCGCTGTATGCACGCGTCTATCCGATGCAGGACAACTACCGCGCGGCGTGACCCGCAGGCTTGACCGTGCGTCGTGGTCCGACGACAGTCGGGCCATGACGCTCGATCCGCTCTCGAACATCGTCTGGCACAGCCTCACCGGCGCGCAATCGCACCTGTCTGCGGGCACGGACCGCATCCGTCGCTTTGCGCCCGGGTTCTCGCAACTGATCGGTGCGCGTGAGCGCGAGGCGCCGGCGCTCGACGAACTCGCGCCGTTCTGTGCGCCGGACGAACACTTCTACGTGCTCGGCTGGGATGGCACGCCGCCCTCAGGCTGGCAGGTCGATGTCGATGCCGAGGTCGATCAGCTGGTGTACGAACATGCGGCGCCGGAAGCGCTGGATCATCGCGACATCGTGCGCCTCGACACCTCGCACATCGCGCGCATGATCGCGTTGACCGAGCTGACGCATCCCGGACCGTTCGCCGAACGCACCATCGAGTTCGGCGAGTACTACGGCATTCTGGACGGCGATCGCCTGTTGGCCATGTCGGGCGAACGCATGCATGCCGGACGTCTGCGCGAGATCAGCGCCGTCTGCACGCACCCCGATGCCCAAGGCCGCGGCCTCGCCCGGCGCCTGATGAATCTGCTTCTGCGCATCCAGACCAGTCGCGGCCAGATGCCGTTCCTGCATGTCATGGCCGACAACACTCACGCCCGCGCCCTGTACGAACGCATGGGCTTCCGTCATCACCAGCGGCTGGCTTGCCGGGTGGTGTCGCGCACCGGCTAGCGCGGGACGCGCGTGAGTCGCACGCCGTCAACGGTCATGGTCCATTCGCCGTCGACTTCATGCGGCGGCACCGTCACGTCGAAGGTGGTGGTCATGACGCTGACGCCGACCGTGAAGTCGTCGCCCTCGAAGGATTGCAGCGGGCCTTCGACCGAGGTCTTGGACAGGCCTTGCTTGCGCCAGTATTCGACGCGACCGTCGCGGCTGATGTATAGGCCCATGTCGGGCGCCCGCCATTCGCCGATGTAGTCGGACTTGTCGTCGGGTACGGCGATGCCGCAGGCAGCGACCAGGGCGCAGAGGGCGACGGTCAGGGCAGGGCGGAGACGCATGGCGAGGGTCATGACGTGGGCGTGGCGGCGAGCTTTGCGTGTTCGGGGATCGCGATCAAGCGCGACGTTTGCGCGACAATGTCGATCGACAAATTGAATGGCGGCGAGGTGTGCGATGGGTACTTCGGGACGGTGGTTGCGTGCGTGCATCGGCGTGTTGGTCAGTGTGTTGGCCTTGCCTGCAACCGCTGAAGAGGCGCAGACGCCCACCGCCAAGATCATCGTGCTGGCGCGACATGGGCACTACGAGCTTGACCCCAAGGCGGATCCGAAGCTTGGACCGGGGCTGTCGACGCTCGGCATCGCGCAGGCGCAGTTGCTGGGCGCCCGCCTCGCGGGTGAAGCGGACTTCGACGCGGTGCGGGTCAGCCCGCTGCAACGCGCACAGGACACGGCGCGCGTGGTGATGCAGAGTCTGGACGAACCGCCGATGACGACGCTCGACGATCTCGCCGAATGCACGCCGCCGACGCACAGGCCCAGCGATACCGCCGACAGCACGCCGGAATCGCTGAAGGCTTGCACCGAACAACTCGATCGCCTGTTCGCGACACAGTTCAAGCCGGCGACCGGCCAGCCGCGCCGCGAGCTGCTGGTCTGCCATGGCAACGTGATCCGCTACCTCACCAGCAAGGCACTCGGCCTTGATCCGAAATCCTGGCTGGCGATGTCCTTCGGTCACACCAGCCTCAGCACGATCCGCATCGACGCCGATGGTTCGATGCGCCTGCTCGGCGCCGGCGATCTTGGCCACATCCCGCCGAACCTGCGCACCGGCGCGTTGGGTGATCCAGAGCGTGCACTCGTGGTTCCAGCGGATCCGAACTGACGATCAACCCGTGTTCTGCAACGCCTGCGACACGCCCTGCACGCAGGTGATGAGGGCACGCAGCACGTCGTCGTCGGGGCGGTCGGCGGCGCGCCAGCGGGCGAGCAGGTCGGCTTGCAGCAGGCTCATCGGGTCGACGTAGGGATTGCGCAGGCGGATCGAGCGGGCGAGGCGCGGGTCGTTGGCGAGCAGTTCGCGTTCGGTCAGCAGCGCCAGCATTTCGCGCACGCGCCGGTGTTCGGCTTCGAGCATCGGGAAGAAACGGGCGTGCAGCGGTCCCGACAGTTTCGAAAAGACCTCGGCGATGCCCATGTCGGTCTTGGCGATGACCATTTCGACGTCGGCCAGCAGGCTCGCGAGGAAGCGCCAGTCGCGCGCCATCTCGCGCATCGCGTCGACGCCGAATTCGCGCACGCCGGCTTCCAGCGCGGTGCCGAGCCCGTACCAGCCGGTGAGCACGCAGCGCGACTGCGTCCATGCGAACACCCACGGGATCGCGCGCAGGTCGCGGATCTGGGCGCCGCCGCGGCGCGCCGGGCGCGAACCCAGCGACATGCGTTCGATCACGTCGATCGGCGTGGCGTCGCGGAAGTAGGCGACGAAGGCATCGCCGTCGCTGACCAGGGCGCGATAGTGCGCGAGCGAGGCATCGGCCAGTCGCGCCATCATCGACGCCCACTGCGCCTGGCGCGCGTCCTCCGGCGGCGGCAGCAGCGATGGCAGCAGCACCGCGGCCGTGGTCTGCGCCAATGTGCGCAGCGCCAGCGCGTCGATGCCGTACTTGCGATGGATCACCTCGCCCTGTTCGGTGACGCGCAGGCGCCCATTCATCGTCGCGCGCGGCGCGGCCAGGATCGCGGCACTGGTCTTGCCACCGCCGCGGCTGGCGGAACCACCGCGGCCATGGAAGAAATCGAGCGCAATGCCGTTCGTGGCGGCCACGTCGAGCAACTTTGTCTGCGCGCATTGCAACGCCCAGCGCGCGGCAAGCAGGCCGCCATCCTTGGCCGAATCGGAATAGCCGAGCATCACGAACTGGCGATCGCCACGCGCCTGCAGGTGCTGGCGATAGACCGGATCGGCCAGCATGCGCGTCAAGGTCTGCGGCGCCTGCTGCAGGTCCTCGATGGTTTCGAACAGCGGCGCGATGTCGAGCGGCACCTGGCCATTCGTGTCGACGAGTTTGCCGGCACGGGCGAGGGCGATCACCGACAACACGTCGCTGGCGTTTGCAGCCATGCTGATGATGTACAGGCCGATGGCATCGCGGCCGTAGCGTCGGCGCACGTCGGCGACGGTCGAGAACACGCGACGGGCGCGGTCGAACAGCGCATCGTCGAGTGGCGCATCGGCAACGGCGTCGCCGCGCGCCAGTTCGGCGATGCGTGCGGCCGGGTCGGCATGGTTCGCGAGTTGCGGATCAGCGGCGAGCAGCACGCGCCGATGCACGCGCGCGTCCTGTCGCAGATCGAGGCGCGCCAGATGGAAGCCGAAACTGCGCACGCGCCAGAGCAGGCGGCGCAGCGCGAAGCCGCCGGCATGATCGCCCTTGTGGGCATGCAGGCTGGCGCGGATGGCCTCGAGGTCGGCGATGAATTCCTCGACGTCGCGATAGGCATGTTCGCCGCCATTCGCACTCGCCTCGATGCGTGCGCGCATCAGCCGCAGCAGCACGCGATAAGGCATGTCGCGATGACGCAGGCTGATCAGCGCCGCGATCTCGGGCATGGTCGCGAGGTAGTGGTCGCGGCGCGCGTACACGTCGCTGGAAAAGCCGCACAGGCCCTCGGTCTGGCTGAGCAGGCCGGCGATGCGTTTCAGGTCGGCCGCGTATTGCGCGAGGATGGCGCGACGATGCCGTGCCAGCGCCGCCGCGATGGTTTCTGGGCCGACATTCGGATTGCCGTCCATGTCGCCGCCAACCCAGGACGCGAAGCGCAGTACGGTCGGGATCTCGGGCGAGACGCCGAACTTGCGCTCGAAGCCGTCGACCAGCACCTCGTAGAAGATCGGCAGGGTGCGGTAGATCGGATCGGACAGGTAGTGCACCGTGTGTTCGAGTTCGTCGGTCACGTCCGGCTTGATGCGTGCGAGTGTCGCGGTCTGCCAGCCGGCGGTGAGCGCGGTGCGCATGCGCGCCCAATCGGTCGCCGATTCGCCGGGCGTGCGCAGGCCGCCGATCTCGGCGAGCAGGCAGCGCACGATTTCCTCTTCCTTCTGCAGCAGCGACTGGCGCACTGCTTCGGTCGGGTGCGCGGTGAACACCGGCTCGATGTCGAGTTGCTGCAACTGCGCGAGCACGGCGTTGGGCGTGAAGCCGGCCTGCTTCAGCGTCGCCAGGGTCTCGTGCAGGCCGCCGGGCTGGTCGCCGCCCTCGTTCAACTGGTAGTGGCGGCGACGACGGATGCGATGCACGCGTTCGGCGACATTGACGACCTGGAAATACGTCGCGAAGGCGCGCGCCAGGCGTTCGGCATGGCGCGGGCTGTGGTCACGCAGCAGGGCGGCGTAGTCGTCGATCGCGGCAGCGCGCTCGCGGCGACGGATCGCGCCTGTGCGCAGGCGTTCGATTTCGGCAAGGAAGTCGGCGCCGTGTTGTTCCGCCAGCATGTCGCCGACCAATGCGCCGAGTCGACGGACATCGTCCTTCAGCCCCTGGTCGACCTCGGGAAACTCGACCTCGCGCAACCGTTCCGGTTCCATCGTTCGCTCGCTCATGCTGCACCGCAGAAGACCCGATCATGCCGCAGCGCGCGCCGCTCGGGAATGCATCCGCGTCAACGCAATCGTATGCAGTCGATGCGCGTCGGCGGGAACTTGGTCGCCATGGCTGTGTCCCAGCAGCGCGCAATCGGCGCGACGCAAGGAGTGGAACCATGTGGACGAGAACCATGATCGGTGCGTTGGCAGCCCTAGTGCTGAGCGGCACCGTGGTGGCAGCCGAACCGTATGTCGGCATCGGCGCAACAAGGTTGTCGGATCTCGACAGCACCGGATTCCGCCTCCACGGGGGTCTCCGCTTCGACGACGACTGGTCGCTGGAAGCGACGGTTCATCGCTTCAACGCCGATGGCTCGCCGCATGGCTCTCATGACCTGAGCACCGATGTCTGGTCAGTCGGCGCGCGGTACGAATTCGGCGACGACGCCTTCGTGCCTTTCGCGAAGATCGGCATCGCGCGAATGTCCACCGATGGTCAATCCTTTGGCGTACCGGCGAACACTCGTTTCAGCGAAACCGACACTGGACTGATGGCCGAAGTCGGCGGGCGTTATGCGTTCAACGATCAGATGTCGTTGCGCGGCGGCTACGAATGGTTCGATGCCGGCGAGGGCGATGGCGGGCTGAACTTCGCACTGGAGTTCGTGTTCTGAGCCTGAAAGATTCGCTTTCCGCGCGCTTTACAGGCCATGGGCGCGGGCGTAGTGTCGACCGGCACCCCACCCGCGGAGAGTCACATGCGTTCAAGCAATGTGTTGTTCCTGAGCAGCCTGGTTCTTGCCCTTGCTTTCGCGCCGTTGAGCGTGGCGCAGGCGGACGAGCTGAAGAAGGCAGAAGCGGAGCTGGCCCAGGCCGAGGCCGATCTCGCGGAAGCAGAGGCCGAAGCGGAACTCGCGGACGCCGAGGCCGAATTGGCCGAAGCCGAACTCGATGCGGCCGAGGCGGAGCTGGATGCGGCGGAAGCGGAACTCGACGCCGCCGAAGAGGAATGAACGCGACCCGGCCGCCGAGGCGGCCGGGTTCTGCATGATGCGATCAGGCACGGCCGGCGAATTCGCCGGTCGTCGTGCTGACCACGATCTTCTCACCGTTGACGATGTATTCCGGCACCATGATCTCGATGCCGGTATTGAGCTTGGCCGGCTTCGGACGTTTGGTTGCGGTGGCGCCTTTCAGCTCTGGTGCGGTCTCGATCACTTGCAGTGTCACGTTCGGCGGCAGCTGCAGGCCGATCGGCGTCTCGTCCAGCAGGCGCACGAAGCACTCTTCCAGACCTTCGGTGATGTAGCCGGCGTTGGCGCCGACGAGATCGGGGTCCAGCGTGTACGGCGTGAAGTCCTCGGTGTCGAGGAAGACGTAGGCGTCGCCGTCCATGTACGAGAACGTGACCGGGCGGCGCGACAGTTCGACTTCGCGCATGTCGTCTTCGGCACGCAGGCTGATGTCCAGCTTCACGTTGCCCGGCACCGAATACATGATGACGCGATAGGTCGTGTTGCCGCCGCGGCCTTGCGGCGCGCTGCGTTCGACGTCCTTGACCTGCCAGATCCGACCATCGTGGTCGAGTACGACGCCGCGCTTGATGTCATAGGCCTTCATGGTTCACCTCACTTCGGTTGCAGGCGGATGGCGCCGTCGACACGGATGACGCTGCCGTTGAGATAGCGGTTCTGCAGGATGAAGGCGACCGCGTCGGCGAATTCGTCCGGCTTGCCGAGGCGCGACGGGTAGGGCACCTGCGCGCACAACGAGTCGTAAACGGCCTGCGGCATGCCATCGACCATCGGCGTGTGGAAGACGCCCGGCGCCACCGTCATCACGCGCACGCCGATGCGTGCGAACTCGCGCGCCATCGGCAACGCCATCGCGACCACGCCGCCCTTCGAAGCGGAATACGCGGCCTGGCCGATCTGGCCTTCGAACGCAGCGATCGACGCGGTGTTGATGATGACGCCGCGCTCGCCGTCCTCGCCCGGCGCATTCGCCTGCATCAGGTTCGCGGCCGCCTTGGCGACATTGAACGAGCCGACCAGGTTCACGCGCACCGTGGTTTCGAACTGCGACAGCGGCATCGGTCCTTCCTTGCCGAGCACACGACCGGCGCCGAGGATGCCGGCGCAGCTGATCACGGCGTTGAGGCCACCCATCGCCGTCTTCGCATCGGCGAGCACCGCCTGGACGTCGCTTTCCGAGGTCACGTCGAGTTTTGCGAAGCGCGCGCGTTCGCCGAGCTCCTTGGCGGCAGCCTGGCCTTTCTCGTCGTTCACGTCGAGCAGGGTGACGGACGCGCCATGGGCGATCAGATGTCGGGCCACGGCCAAGCCGAGCCCGGATGCGCCGCCGGTGATGGCGGCCTGGGTCTGGTGCAGTTGCATGGGGATCTCCAAAAGGGGCGCGGATTGTAGCCGAGCCCCGGCATCGCTCAGGCTGCGCTCTTCGCCTCGGCCAGGTTGGGCAGGATGAAGGCGCTGGCCAATCGGTCGTCCTCGGGCTCGAGCAGCTCCGGATAGCTCAGGCCGGGCAGCAGTTGCACATCGAAGATTTCCTGCACGGCACCGTCGAAGCGCAGGAAACCGGCGATCTTGCCGCTGCGCAAATCGACGACCCAGATGCCGCAAAGGCGCTCGCTCAGGCGCTCGACGATGGGCAGGCCGCCGAAGACCGATTCGCGGATCTGCGATAGGCCAATGAAGGCATGGTGGCCGTGGAAGGCGAGACCGCGGGTGAAGCCCGGCAGTTCGCAGACTACGGTGCTTCGACCGGTCGCGAGATCGATGGTCGACAGTGCACCCTTGCCTGATTCCAGCACGTAGATGCGACCATCGTGCACGCGCGGCGAATGTGGCATCGACAGACCGCGCGCAACGATCTCGTTCGATGCGACATCGATCAGCAGGCCGCCGGTCGCCTTGTGTTCGCGCCAGCCGCCGGGCGTGTCGGTGTCGGCGAGCGCGGTGACGAAGCGCACGCGGTCGCCATCGATGCACATGCCGTTCAGATGGCAACGATCGCCCGCCTCGAGCGCGCTGATGAACTTCGGCTTCCAGCGCGGCACGAAGTTGTGCACGCCGTCGAGTGTGGCCAGGCACGAGAAGCGGGTGTTGACGATCCACAATTCGTTCTGAGCGAAACCGATTTCATGGATGCGGATATCGCCGGTGTAGTGCGTGTGTCTGGGCACGAAGCAGGCGTCGTGGCGTCCGGCCGGTTCCAGCGACGGCAGCAATCCCTTCTGGTCGTGGAACTCGATGACCGACTTCCCCGTCGCCACCACCAGGCGGCCATCACGGTGGGCGATACCCATCGGGCTGTGGAATGCCTTGAAATGCGTGTTGAGGCTGCCGTGGTCGTTGCGGACCAGGATCATGCGCCCGCTCTGGTAGGTCGTGACCGCCAGGGCGCCCCCGGTCCGTGCCAGCAACTCGGACATCGAGCCGGTGAACACGCTGCCGAACGCGGGCTTCGCCGTTGCGGGAGCCTCGGCGGCGGGCTTGACCGTCGGTCGCGCCAGCGGTTCCACCGGTGCATAGGCGTTGACGGTGCGGTCCATGCCTGAGGTTTCACGGGATTCGGCGGGCGGGGCGGTCAGCGTCGCCGTCGC
>JAKJFE010000181.1 GCA_022705045.1 Pseudomonadota bacterium
ATGACCTGCTTCTCGAGTTTGAACGGCGGAATGCCGAAGGTCAGCAGGCCACCGATCTCTTCGTAGCGATCAAACACATGCGCTTCGATGCCGGCACGCGCGAGGCGATCAGCGCAGCTCAGTCCGGCCGGGCCGGCGCCGATGATCGCGACGCGTTTGCCGGTCGCCACCACGCGCGACAGATCCGGTCGCCAGCCCTGCCTGAAGGCTTCGTCGACGATGTATTTCTCGACCGAACCGATGGTCACCGCCTCGAAACCGACATTGATCGTGCAGGCGCCTTCGCACAACCGGTCCTGCGGACAGACGCGACCGCAGATCTCGGGCAGCGGATTGGTCTCGTGCGCGAGTTCCGCGGCATCGAACAAGCGGCCTTCCTTGACCAGCGCCAGCCAGTTCGGGATGTCGTTGTGGACCGGGCACTTCCACGAGCAATACGGATTGCCGCAGTCGAGGCAACGCGCGCTCTGCTCAACCGCGCCGGGCGCATCGAACTGGCCGTAGATCTCGTTCCAGCCGAGCACACGCACGTTGACCGGTACTTCGCGCGGCATGCGTCGCGGCACGTCGATGAACTGGAACACGCCGGGCTTGGCGGACTTCGCGTTGGACTTGCTCATGCGGCCCTCCCGAGCGTGTCGATCAAGGATTCGAGGCTGGCCGCCTTCGGCTTCACCAGCCAGAACTTGCCGAGGAAGTCGCGGTATTCGGTGAGCAAAGTGCGACCCCAGACGCTCTCGGTTTCGAATACGTGGCGACGCACCAGCCGTTGCAGATGCTGCAGGTGGTGCTCCATGCCTTCGGGCGACAGACGCAGGATGTCGATCAGTTCATGGTTGTAGCGATCGACGAAGTCGCGGTCGAGATCGAGCACGTAGGCGAAGCCGCCGGTGAAGCCGGCACCGAAGTTCATGCCGACGCGACCGAGCACGGCGACGACGCCGCCGGTCATGTATTCGCAGCAATGATCACCCGCACCTTCGACGACCGCGGTCGCACCCGAGTTGCGCACCGCGAAGCGTTCGCCGGCCCGGCCGGCGGCATACAACTCGCCACCGGTGGCGCCGTACAAACAGGTGTTGCCCATGATCGGCGTCTCGCGCGCCACGAAGCGGGCGTCGACGGGCGGACGGATGACGATCTTGCCGTCACACATGCCCTTGCCAACGTAGTCGTTGGCGTCGCCTTCCAGATACAGGTTCAAGCCGCCGGCATTCCAGGCGCCGAAACTCTGGCCGCTGTGACCCTTGAAGCGCGCGTAGATCGGCTTGTCGCGCATGCCGTGGTTGCCGTGTGCACGTGCGATCAGTCCGGACACGCGTGCACCGATGGCGCGGTCGGCATTGCGGATCTCGTACCAGAACTCGCCGCCGTGTTTGCCGTCGATGGCATAACGCATGTCCGCTGCCATACGACTCGCGAGCTGGGCCGGATCACGCGGCGGATTGCGCGTACCGGCGGCACAGCAGTTCGCGTCGCTGATCAGCGCGTCTTCGGCGAGCAGCGGCTGCAGGTCGAGGCCACGTTGCTTGTCGGTCTCGCCATCGAGCAGTGCGAGCAGGTCGGTGCGGCCAATCAGGTCGTCGAGCTTCTCCACGCCGAGACGCGCCAGCCATTCGCGCGTCTCCATCGCGACGAAGCGGAAGTAGTTCATCACGCGCTCGGGCAACCCGGTGAAGTAACCCTCGCGCAGACGCTCGTCCTGCGTCGCGACGCCGGTCGCGCAGTTGTTCAGATGGCAGATGCGCAGGTATTTGCAGCCGAGCGCGATCATCGGACCGGTGCCGAAGCCGAAGCTGTCGGCGCCGAGGATCGCGGCCTTGATCACGTCGAGACCAGTTTTCAGACCCCCGTCGACCTGCAAGCGCACCTTGCCGCGCAAGCCGTTGCGGCGCAGCGTCTGGCGCGCTTCCGACACGCCCAGTTCCCAGGGTGCACCGGCATGTTTGATCGACGAGATCGGGCTCGCGCCGGTGCCGCCGTCGTAACCGGAGATCGTGATCATGTCGGCATAGGCCTTGGCGACACCGGCTGCCACCGTACCGATGCCGGCATGTGCGACCAGTTTTACCGACACCAACGCCTCGGGATTCACTTCCTTCAGGTCGAAGATCAGTTCGGCCAGGTCTTCGATTGAATAGATGTCGTGATGAGGCGGTGGCGAGATCAGGCCGATGCCCGGACGGGCATAGCGCAAGCGCGCGATCAGTTCGTTGACCTTGTGGCCGGGCAATTGACCGCCCTCGCCCGGCTTGGCGCCCTGCGCGATCTTGATCTGCAGCACTTCGGCATTGATCAGGTATTCCGGCGTGACGCCGAAACGACCCGACGCCACCTGCTTGATCTTCGACATCTTCTCGGTGCCGTAGCGCTCGGGGTCTTCGCCGCCCTCGCCCGAGTTGGAACGGCCGCCGAGCCGGTTCATCGCGATCGCGAGTGCTTCGTGTGCTTCCGGCGACAAGGCGCCGAGCGACATGCCGGCCGAATCGAAGCGTGGCAGCAACGCTTCCAGCGGCTCCACCGCATCGAGCGGCAATGGCTGTGTCGACAGCTTCAACGCGAGCAGATCGCGCAAGGTCGAGGCCGGGCGCGTGTTCACGTGATCGGCGTAGACGCGATAGTCGGCGTAGTCGCCGGTCAGCACCGCGCGTTGCAGGCTTTGCACCACGTCCGGATTGAACATGTGGTACTCGCCGCCGTGGCGATACTTGAGCAGGCTGCCCGGCTCGATCTGGGACTGCGCGCTGAAGGCGAGCATGTGCAATGCGCGCGCGTCGTCCTGCAGTTCGGCGAAGCCGGCGCCGCCGATGCGGCTCGGCGTGTGCGCGAAGCAAAGGTCCACGACCTCGTGCTTCAGGCCGATGACCTCGAACAGGCGCGCGCCGCGATACGAACCGATCGTGCTGATGCCCATCTTCGAAATGATCTTGAGCAGGCCCTTCTTGATGCCGCGCCGGTAGCTGCGACCGAGTTCGATCATCTCGCCGCCACGCTTGGGCTGGATCACTTTGCCGCGCGCCAGCTCGATCAAGGTCTGGTAGGCCAGATACGGATACACCGCGGTCGCGCCATAACCGATCAGGCAGGCGAAGTGATGCGGATCGCGCGCCGTGCCGGTCTCGATGATCAGATTGCATTCGCAACGCAGTCCGACATGCACCAGGTGATCGTGCACCGCACCAGTGGCGAGCAGTGCATGCATGGTGAGCAAACCGGTCTCGGGATGCATGTCGCTCAGGATCACGATGACCGTGCCGGCACGCACCGAGGCCTCGACCGCATCACACAGGTCGCGGATGGCCTGTTCGAGGCCGCGCGCGGCGTCGTAATGCAACGGGAAACGTTCGTGCGCGTTCGCGAATTCCTCGTGCGCCAGCATCTGCCGCAATTTGCGCTGCGAGAGTATCGGCGAATTCAGCATGGTCTGGCGCGCGTTCTCCGGCGCCATCTCGAAGGCATTGCCTTCGCGGCCGATCGGCGTCGACAGGCTCATCACGCACTGCTCGCGCAACGGATCGATGGGCGGGTTGGTGACTTGCGCGAAGGCCTGGCGGAAGTAGTCGTACAGAGAACGCGTCTGCCGCGACAGCACCGCGAGCGGCGTGTCGTCACCCATCGACCCGATCGCTTCCTGCTCGGTTTCGGCGAGCACGCGCAATTGGTCCTCGCGTTCCTCGCGCGTCAGCTGGAACAGCTTCTGGTGACGCTGCAACGTGGCCGTGTCGAACGGCTCGGTCGCGAGCGCGGGATCGATCAGGTCGGAGACTAGATAGCGACTGCCCTGCTTCAGCCAGCGCTTGAATGGCGCACGCGCGCGATTGATCTCGTCGACGGCGGCGGAATCGAGGAACTCGCCCGAATACAAGTCGACCGCGATCATCTCGCCCGGGCCGATCTTGCCCTTGGCGGTGATATCGGCGGGCGCGATGTCGTAGATGCCGGTTTCCGAACCGATGACGAGATGGCGGTCCCGCGTCATCAGCCAGCGCGCCGGACGCAGGCCGTTGCGATCAACCGTGCAGCCGGCGTAGCGGCCGTCGCACAAGACGATGCCGGCCGGGCCGTCCCACGGGTCGATCGACAGCGCGTGGTAATCGTAGAACGCGGCCAGGTCCGGGTCGCGCGCTTCGAGTGCGCCCGTGGCCGGCGGAATCAGCACACGCATCGCCTGCAGCAGGTCCATGCCGCCCATCAGCAACACTTCCAGCATGTTGTCGAGGCTCATCGAGTCCGAACCGGTGAGCGACACCAGCGGCTTCAGTTCGCGCAGGTCGATCGCCGGTGTGCGCCATTTCGCGCTGCGCGCCTCGGCCCAGTGCCGGTTGCCTTCGATGGTGTTGATCTCGCCGTTGTGCGCAAGCAAACGGAACGGCTGCGCGAGGCGCCACTGCGGCGCGGTGTTGGTCGAGAAGCGTTGATGGAAGGTCGCGAAGGCGGCGGCCAGCAGCGGATGCTGGAGATCGCGGAAGAACACGCGCAGGCCCGCAGGCAACACCATGGCCTTGTAACCAAGCGTGTGCGCGGACAGGGTAACGACATAGAAATCGCGATCGTCGACCAGGCGCATCTCGCTGCGTCGACGCGCCAGGAACAGCGCGCGCTGAAGGCTTGACTGGTCCATCGCCACCGTCGGCATCACGAACACCTGCTCCATGCGCGGCATGCTCGCCAGCGCCTGTGCACCGCAGGGTTCGGTGTCGAGCGGCAATTCGCGCCAGCCGGCGACGCGCAGTTCGACGCGCTGGCATTCGGCTTCGATCACCGCCCGCGCTGCCGCGGCCAGCGCCGGGTCCCGACTCAGGAAGACGTTGCCGGCCGCGAACGACGGGCCGAGACGGATGCCGCATTCGGCAGCGACATGACGCAGGAATTTCTCGGGGCGCTGGAGCAGAAGGCCGCAGCCGTCGCCGGACTTGCCGTCGGCGCCGACGGCGCCGCGGTGAGCCATGCGTTCGAGCGCGGTCAATGCCGCGTCGACCAGCTCGCGCGAAGGCGCATTGTCGAGACTCGCGATCAGCCCGAAACCGCAGCTGTCGTGCTCGAAGCGGGGGTCATACAAGCCTTGCTGTCGATCGTCGCCCATGTCGTTCGCCCATGATGCATCGCGGCGCGGAAGCGTCGTGACGCGGTGAATGCCATGTCTAAGCTGGTATCGGGCGGGCGTAGAGCCTTGGCTCTAAGCGTCGGGGCGAATCGCGGGCTGGCGGATGCAACCTGGGTCG
>JAKJFE010000048.1 GCA_022705045.1 Pseudomonadota bacterium
GCGGCGCCCGAGCCGCGGCAGCACGGTCGTCACGGAAGTGCCGTGACGTCGCGTCGGCTTGGGCGGGTGCAATGGCACGGGGCGGCCGGGATCAGCGCTGGCCAGCCGTCCGTTCAGGTTGCGGACGGTAGCTTTGGCGGCCGCGATCAGCAAGGCGCAGCGGGCTGCAACGGCTGGCCGAACGCCGGTGGAACCGGGGTGACTTGCCAAAATCGCCAGGGCTGGCTATAGTCGCCGGCCTTTTTTGACCCCGACCCTCTTCGGAGCACGCAGATGAAAACCGTCAGCGCAAACGCGCAGACCGTCAAGCGCGACTGGTACATCGTCGACGCCACGGACAAGACGCTCGGCCGTCTCGCCAGCGAGCTCGCGCATCGCCTGCGCGGCAAGCACAAGCCTGTCTACACCCCGCATTGCGACACCGGCGATTACCTCGTCGTCGTCAACGCGGAAAAGATTGCCGTCACCGGCAACAAGCTGCAGGACAAGAACTACCACCGCTTCACCGGCTACGTCGGCAACCTGAAGACGATGTCGTTGCGCGACCTGCTGGCCACGCACCCGGAACGTGTGATCGAGATCGCCGTGAAGGGCATGCTGCCGAAGAATCCGCTGGGCCGCGCCATGGCGCGCAAGCTCAAGGTCTACAAGGGTGCCGAGCACCCGCACACCGCTCAGCAGCCGCAAGCGCTGAACATCGGCTGATAGGACACGCAATCATGGCGATTTCGCAGAATTACGGTACCGGTCGTCGCAAGTCCTCCGCTGCGCGCGTGTTCCTGCGCCCGGGCAAGGGCCTGATCACGGTGAATGAAAAGCCGCTCGACGAGTTCTTCGGCCGCGAAACGGCACGCATGATCGTGCGTCAGCCGCTTGAAGCCCTGAACATGACCGAGCAGTTCGACGTGCTGGTCACTGTCTCCGGTGGCGGTGTCACCGGCCAGGCCGGCGCCATTCGTCTCGGCCTGTCGCGTGCGCTGGTCGAATACGACGAGTCGCTCAAGAGCCCGCTGCGCAAGGCCGGCTTCATGACCCGCGACGCACGTGAAGTCGAGCGCAAGAAGGTTGGTCTGCACAAGGCCCGCCGCGCAACGCAGTTCTCGAAGCGCTAATCGCGCTGTTGGGAGATCGTTCAACGGTAGGACAACGGACTCTGACTCCGTTTATCTAGGTTCGAATCCTAGTCTCCCAGCCAATCCAAACAAGGGCTTGCAGCGATGCAGGCCCTTTGTTTTTGGCCCGGTCCTGCCCGCGTCCCATTTGTCTTGCACCCACGCGCACCGGCGTCCATGGCGTTTCACCCGTCATTCAAATCGACCGCTCGGTCCATTCGTTTGACATTCCGGTTGTGCTTCCAACGGCACCGAAGCGTCTTCTTGTCGCGATTTCATGAATCTTGACCGAGTCGCAAGTCGTCATCCGATTGATTGCATCAAGGCGCATCGGTAGGTTGTGCCTGGTTGTCGGGCGTGTTTGGCCGTGAAGGCCATCGGGGGCACGCCCGGGTTTGACTCCGCTCAAGATGCTCGTACGTCGCCGGCAGGACGTCGGTTTGTGGAGATCGCTTCGCAGTCTCGCACCACGTGTTCCATGCACGCCGGCTGCCCGGGTGCGCATTCATTGATTTGGGGAAATTCATGCGATTCATGCATTCGTTGCTGTTTGCGGCCCTCGTCCTGCCCGTGTGTTGTTCGGCACAGACCGCGGCCGCGCCGACGCGTGTCGATGCCCTTGTCGCCAGCAACGGCGTATTGCGGGTGGCCTTGCCGACGACAGTGCCGGCGTCGACGAAGCCCGCGTTGGCCGCGCGGGGCGTCCTGCGTGACGAAGACGGTGCGACGCGCGCCACGGTCTGGATGATCGACAACCCGGATGGCGTCGCACGCACGGTCGAACTGCAATCGCGTCGGACCGATTTTTCCCTGGCGCTGACACTGGCGGCGCGCGAGCGCATCGTGTTGCGCAGTCCCGACACGAGTGCCATGGCGGAGCATCGACTCAAGGGCTCGGGCATCACATCGTCCTGGATCGCCGGCGTCCGCACGGATTTCGTCGATGCGACCTTGCTTCCACATGTCGGCAATACGAACAGCGCGCCACGTTGGCACTCGGCCAACGCGCTGAGATTGGTGGTCGGCAACCAGGCCGCGTTCTTCTGGCCGCTCGCAGAGGACGCGAACAACGACCCTGTCGCGGTGCAATGGACCGCAGGCTTGGCGCAGGTCCGCGCCGGGAAATTGCCGAACAGCTGGCTGGTTGCCCCGACGAGCACCCCGGCATCGACCACGCCCGCGCGGGTGCGCACCAGCGACCTCCTGGGGGCGAGCAGCGACACCGATATTGCGTTGCGCACACTGTCCGGCAGCTGCCCGCTGATGCCGATCGCCATCCCGGATGGCGTCGTCTCCACGCTGGCGCCGGGCCAGGTCGTGACGCAGATGCCGCGAGATTCAGGCAACGGCAACTGGAGCTGGCTGAGCTGGACCGGCGCGAATAGCGCGCCGGCAATGGCGCTCAGCCTGCGATTGCCGGGCGACAGCGAGCGGTACGTGGATCCGGACGATGCGAACGACCGCAACGTCGATGCCGACGATTGGGTGCAGGGCGCCCCCGGCAACATGAATTCGGACGACGTGCGCGCTGCGATGGAAGGATTGCTGGGTCGCGACATCCGCGTTCCGGTGTGGAAGGCTCGGCGCGGCCAGGGAAGTCGCTTCGACGTGCAGGTCGCGCGTTTCGCGACGATTTCGTTGAACAGCTACCAGCTCAATGGCCAGGGCAGCCTCGGTTTCACGTATCTCGGCGAGACCGAATGCGACAACCACGCGCCAGTCGCCGTTGCTGCCACGGTGTCGACCGAACAGGACGTCGCCTTGCCGATCGCCTTGTCGGGGAATGACCTCGATGGCGATGCACTGGGCTTCCGGGTCTTGAACGCGCCGCAGCACGGCACGCTGTCGGGCACCGCACCGGTGCTGGTCTATGCGCCGAACGCCGGTTATGTCGGGGCCGACAGCTTCAGCTTCGTCGCGAACGATGGCGAGTTCGACTCGGAACCGGCGATGATCGCGATCACGGTGACGCCGAAGGTCATCACGAACCACGCGCCGGATGCCATCTCGGCCGCCAGAACATTGAACGAGGACGGCAGCGCCAGCCTCGTGCTGCAGGGCACCGACGTCGACGGCAATGCGCTGAGCTATGTCATCGATCAGCTGCCCGAGCACGGCACGATCACCGGCACCGCGCCGAACCTGGTCTATCAACCGGAAGCGAACTTCAACGGCGAAGACCGCCTGCGCTTCCATGTCAACGATGGCACGCTGAATTCGGATGTCGCGACGATCACCTTGACCGTTGCCCCGGTCAATGACGCGCCGAGTGCGGATGCGCAGCAGCGCAGCGTCGACGAAGACACCGCGCTGGACCTGTTTCTGACCGGACAGGACATCGACGGCGACAGCCTGACGGCGATCGTCGATCAGCAACCGGCGCATGGCACGCTGAGCGGCAGCGCACCGAACCTGACGTATACCCCCGCTGCACACTTCAACGGCACCGACACGGTGCGCTTCCACGTCAATGACGGCAGCGCGAACTCGAGCGTCACCACGATCGGCATCACGGTGGCGCCGGTCAATGATGCGCCGACGGCGCAGACCCAGTCGCTGTCAGGAAACGAAGGACAACCGCTGACGATCATGCTCGCCGGCAGCGACATCGATGGCGACACGCTCAGCTACGTGATCGATGCTTCGCCCCAGCACGGCAGTCTGGGCGGGGGCGCGCCGACGCTGACGTACATGCCGGCGCCCGGTTTCTTCGGCGACGACAGCCTGGTCTTCCATGTCTCCGACGGCAACGCGTCTTCGGCGCACGTCACCGTCACGATCCAGATCGCCGAAGTCAATGTCGCGCCGGTCGCACATTCGGCCAGCGTCGTCGTTGCCGAAGACGGCACGATCGCATTCGAACTGACGGCGAGCGACGCGGATGGCGATTCGCTGAGCTTCATCATCGACTCGCAGCCGGCGCACGGCAGCTTGTCCGGCGACGCGCCAGCGCTCATCTATCTGCCGGATGCGGACTACTTCGGCAGCGACAGCTTCAGCTTCCATGTCAGCGACGGCCGTCTCGATTCGGCGGTCGTCACGATTTCGCTGGCGGTCACCGCCATCAATGATGCGCCGTACTTCACGAGCGTGCCGCCGACCGACGTCGTCGCCGGCAGCGCGTATGTCTATGCGGCGATGGCCGACGATGTCGAAGCTGATGCGCTCACCTTCGCACTGCTTGACGCCCCCGCGGGCGCGAGCATCGATGCCCAGGGTGTCGTCCACTACACGCCAACCGCGGCACACGTCGGCGTGCAGACGCTGCAGATCGAAGTGCGTGACGCCCAGGGGGCGAGCAGCACGCAAACGGTCTCGATCAATGTCAGCGCACGTCCGAATCGCGAGCCGTCGTTCACCGGAACGCCGCCGACGCAGGCGACGCGCGGCGAGATCTATCACGCACAGGTGATCGCAACGGACCCGGATGGCGATGTCCTCGCGTTCAATCTCGATGAAGCGCCCGCCGGCATGGAGATCGACGCTGCCAATGGCACGATCGCGTGGACGCCCGCCGATGATCAAGTCGGCGTGCATGCCGTGGCGGTCCGCGTCGACGACGGCCGTGGCGGTCAAGCGACGCTTCCTTTCCAGATCACGGTGATCGCGGTGAATCGCGCGCCGGTGATCACATCGCTTGCGCCGACCACCGCAACGACCGGCAGCGCCTACAGCTATCCAGTGCTCGCGTCCGATCCAGACGGCGACGCCATCCAGTATCACCTGCTCGCGGCGCCGCAAGGCATGCAGATCAGCGCGACCGGCGTGATCAGCTGGACGCCGGTCGACACCCAGCTCGCGGCATTCGATGTCCGCGTCGAAGTGGTCGACGCCGAAGGCGCGAGCGCGGTGCAGGACTTCCGCATCATCGTCAACGCGTCCCTGGTCGGCCACAGCCACGTCGGTCGCGAATTCCATTTCGCGCACGGCCTGAACTTCGACATTTCGAACATTCTGGGTACACCGGTCGACTCGCCCGATCGCAGCCACATCGTCACCGTGGCCGCAGTCGACGGTGCGACCGGCGCCCTCGACATCGCAGGCCTCGGTTTCCATCGCGACATCGCGATCACCGGCGCCGGCGTGCAGACCATCGAGCTGCCGCGCGCGGTGATGAATGCCGATCATGGCGTCGCACGCGATCTGGCCGTCAAGGTCGTGGTCGACCGACCGGTGACCGTGGTCTCGCTGAACCGCATGAAGAACACGACCGACGCCGCAGTGATTTATCCGCGTGACGTGCTGGGTCGCGACTACACGATTGCCGACTACCACGGCTACATGTCGAGCAACGGCGGACAGATGTTCGTCGTCGCAACCGACCATCCGGCGCGCGTGACCTTCATCCCGCCGCGCGAAGGCGCCTTGCCGTCCGGCCCGAATGGTCAGCAGTCGCGCGAGCCCTGGAGCATCGATCTGCTGCCGGGTCAGACCTATCAGCTGACCACCGCGAACGGCGGCGCACCGTATTCGGGCATGCGTGTGCATGCGAACGAAGACATCGCGGTGTTCGGCGGCAGTCCTTGCGCGAACGTGCCGCGGAGTATCGGCGCGTGCGACCATCTGTTCGAGCAGCTGCTGCCGGATCGCAACCTCGGTCAGAATTTCCTTGCGCCCACATTGGCGACGCGGACGGTCGGCAACCAGTACAAGTTCACCGCCTTGCATGACGATACGGTCGTCACCGCCAACGGCGTCATCATCGCCGTCATCGACGAGGGCGAGAGCACCGAGCGGCGCGTCGACGGTCCGGTCGAGCTGCATACCAGCAAGCCGGCACAGGTCCAGCTGCTTGCGCTGGGCAATCTGGCCGATATCGGGCACCGTTCGGTGCCGCCGGACATCACCACCGACGACGCAGCCGATCTGATGGACCCGTTCTCCGTGGCGCTGGCACCGCGCGAGACCTACCTGTCGGACTACCTGTTCACGACACCGCAATTCGCGCAGTTCCGGCTTCATTATGCCGGCGTGGTCATCCCCGATTCGGCATTGCCGAGCTTGCGACTGGATGGGCAGCCTGTGGATGTCTCGGGCGCGCCGGCGATCGGTGCATCCGGGTACTCGCAGTTGAACCTGCGCATCGCGGCAGGTCAGCACCGACTGGTCGCCGAAGCACCGTTTGGTCTGATCGCATACGGCTTCGGTTCGTATGAAAGTTACGGTTACCAGGGTGGACTGTCGCTCGGCGACCAGAGCCGCATTGCGACGCTGACGGTCACGCCGCTATCGCAACGCCGCACGGTCAGCGATGCCGCGTGCTTCGAACTGGTCGCGCTCGATGAGGCTGCGCACCGGGTTCCCTATGCGCGCTTCCTCGTTCGCGTCGAAGGCGTCCGTGCGCAGGTCGACGCCGGCTATTTCGACGGTGCCGGTCGGGGTGAATACTGCTACACGCAGGCTCGCACCGGTGTCGATCAGGTGCTGTTCCAGTCCGGCAATGGCCAACGTGCAGCCCAGGTCGTCTGGGAGGTACCCGACGACGGCATCAACCGCGCGCCGATGTTCGTATCCCTGCCTCAAGTCGTATTGCACGAACCCGCGTTCGCCTACGACCTGGTCGCAGTCGATCCGGATGGCGACGTCGTGCAGTTCAGCCTGTCGACGGCACCTGCCGGCGCCACCCTCAGCGGAGGCACGATCAGCTACGCGCCGCCGCCATCTGCCGATCTGCGTCCGAGCACGCACCGCTTCGTCGTCATCGCCGACGACGGCCGCGGCGGTATCGCCGAACAGCAGTTCGATCTGGTCGTGACCTTCCCGCCGAAGATCCTGCCGCGCACCTTGCAGGACGTCACCGAAGGCAACTACCTGAGCGCCGTGTTCGACGTCTGGGGCGGCGACGAACTGACGATCGACAGTCGTTGGGCGCAGGCGCCTGCGGGTGCATCGCAACGACTGGATGCGTCGATGCCCCTGATCTTCGAAAGTCCCGCCGAACAGGATGCGCGTGCCGGTCGGCACAAGTTGCAGATCGACTGGCTGGCCAGTTCGCCGCTGCCGACGCAGTCGACAATGCCGCTGATGGTCAATCCGGCGGCACCGGACCACGATCTGTCGCTGGCCCTCGACGAACGCTGGCGAGTGAGCGACCTGCCGATGCAGCGCGCCGTGTTCGGTCGTCTCAGCGACGACAATGGCGATGGTGTCGTCGATCGCCGGGATCGCCTGGTGATGGTGGGCGTTGGCCTGGCCAACGGCGCATATCGCGTCGTGACGCGCCATGTCGACACCGGCGCGCCGCTGTTGCCACCGAGCGCCGATGGCGCAGCGCCCGACGTGGTGCCGGCGATCGCCGATCTCGATGGCGACGCGCACAACGAAATCGTGTTCGCGCGCTGGAACGGCGGGCCGCAACTCGCGGTGTTGAATGCCGACGGCAGCCTGCGCTGGGCGCGCAATGACTGGGCGACGCTGACCGCGTTCACCTCGACGGTGACCAACATCGAAGTCGTCGACCTCGACGGCAATGGCACGAATGAAATCGTCGTCGGTGGTCGTGTCTACACCGCCGCCGGGCAGCCACTGTGGCAGTTCGATGCGCCGAGCGGGGTCGTGTCGGCCGGCGTTCTGACCTCGGCGATTGCCGATCTCGACGGCGACGGCCAGCTCGAAGTGATGTTTGCCGACCAGGTGCGTCGTGCTGACGGCAGCCTCGTGTTCCGACTGAGTGGCGATGGCGGCACCGAAGCGCCGTCTGCATTGTGGGCTGCGGCGGACAGTGATGGCGACGGGCAGCGTGAAATCGTCGCCAGCGCGACCCAGGGCACGCGCGCCTGGCTGCGCGCTTTCCGTGCCGATGGCAGCGCCTTGTTCGCGCCCGTCGCGTTGAATGGCCACGGCGGTGTACCGGTGCTGGTCGATGCCGATGGCGACGGCGTGACCGATATCCTGCTGCCGACGCGCGGTGCGCGACTCGGATTCGATGGCCGTTTCCATCAAGCCGACCCGAGCGGTGCCAGTGCCAACCTCCGTGGCCTGGTGTTCGATGCAAATGGCGATGGACGCTTCGAGCAGGGCACCTCGCCGATCGGCGCATTGATGCTGAAAGACGC
This sequence comes from Pseudomonadota bacterium, assembly GCA_022705045.1. Lineage (GTDB taxonomy): Bacteria > Pseudomonadota > Gammaproteobacteria > Xanthomonadales > Ahniellaceae > JADKHK01. The sequence continues at coordinate 8,168 of JAKJFE010000048.1, forward strand.
GCTGTCCGGCTTCGTCTGGTCACAGAGTTGGGGTGTCAGCAACGAACAATCGAACCTCGGCGTCGGCTACCACGCCCTGATCGATGCGGACGGCGATGGCGACGGCGAGATCGTCAGCTTTGGCCCGGTGTCGACGGTGCTGTTCGAGCCGTCCTCGGGCCACTTCCCGGCGCCTGTGGCCGATCCGGCCAGCTTCACCGCGCTCGACCGCATCGACGCATCGCGCTCGGGCGTGGCCACTGTGTCGGCGACGCGCCCGAATCGCATCGCGGATGCCTGGATCGGCAATCTGCGCATCGCTGCGGATGAGGGGGATCGCATCGACCTGAGCGTCGACGTCAGCAATCGCGGCACCGCGGCCATCATGGCGCCGTTGCAGGTGCGTTTGCGCCAGGGCGAGGGCGGCCCGGTGCTTGGCGAACGCGTCGTTGCGAAGCTGCCCATGGGGCGCGTCGTCACGCTGGCGTTCAATGACATCGACGTCGACGGCCTGTCCGGCTGGATCGTCGCCGAGCTCGCATCGAGTGAACCGGATGCGCGCACGCACAATGACCGCACCGCGTCGCACCTGTTCGACCTGCGCGTCAGCGACGGGCCGCACAGCTCGCGCGAAGACCGCACGCGCTGGATGCAGCAGGTGCTCGCGAAGCCGACGCGCATGCAATACACGCTGAGCACGCCTGCGCAGGTCGGCGTGAACAGCACCTGGGAAGGGCGGGTTGTGCCAGTGAATGCCGTGCCCGACGGCGCGTACTATTTCGAACGTGTCGCCGCGCCGCGCGGTTTCGTCGTCGAACCCTTCAGTGGTCGCATGCATTGGGTGCCGAGCGCCGACCAGATGGGCAGCCGCACGGTGAACCTCGTCATGCGCAGCTTCGATGGCGGTGTCAGCGATCCGATCCAGTTCTCGATCAACGTGCTGGCGTCGAACAACCACGCGCCACAGATCACGAGCGAAGGGGCAGGCCATGGTGCGGTGAATTTGGCTTATCGCTACGACGTGATCGCGAGCGATCCGGATGGCGATGCGCTGTCCTACACGCTGACGTCGGCACCGGACGGCATGACGATCGCGGCGGACGGACGCATCGACTGGCTGCCGACCGTGACCGGCCTGTACAGCTTTACCGTGCGCGTCAGCGATGCCTTGAACGCGACGGCGTCGCAGACGGTGTCGCTGCGCATCGACGCGACCCTGAATCACGCGCCGCAATGGACGAGTACGCCGTGGCTGGTCGCGCGCGTCGGTGAAGTGTGGAGCTATCGCCCGACGGCCACCGATGCCGACGGCGACGCGGTCTCCTACACGACGACGACCGGACCGATGTACATGGGCTACGACCCGGTCTATCGCATCTCCGGCTGGGTGCCACGCCCGGAGCAGGTCGGGCTGCATGCCGTGACGATGCTCGCGACCGACTTCAAGGATCCGACGCCGCAGTCGTTCACGATCCGCGTGCTGCCGGCAACGTCGATCTTCGCTGCAACCTTGAGTGCGACGCCGGAGTTCGCTCAGGTCGGCGACAACGTGTCGATCGCCGTGACGGACCAGTACGCACTCGGCCCGGTGACCCATGCCCTGACGCTGAACGGTCAAGCGATCGCGCTCGATGCCGACGGTCGCGCGACATTCGCTGCAACCAGCGCGGGTAGCTACCGCTTCGATCTGGTCAGCAGCGACGGCAGCAGCACGGTCACGAATGCGGCGATCGTGCATGTCGGCACCATTGGCGACACCGGCGCGCCCCTCGTGCAGTTGCTGGCGCCGGATGCGGACAGTGAAGTGACGTCGCCGACCACGGTGCTGGCGACGATCGACGACGCCGACCTCGCACGCTGGCAGCTGTTCCTTGCAACCGGCGAATCCGATCCGGCGCCGCGCCTGATCGCGACCGGCGATGCGAATGTGGCTGCCGCAGCGATCACGACGCTCGATCCGACGATGCTGATCAATGGCTATTACCAGTTGATCCTGACGGCGACCGATCGCGGTGGCCGCAGCAGTTCCGATCGTCGTGCGCTGCGCATCGATGGTGATCTGAAGCTCGGACATTTTTCGCTGAGCTTCCTCGAAGCCGAAGTGCCGCTGATGGGCATTCCGATCCGCATCACGCGCACCTACGACACGCGCCAATCGCATGAGCACCTCGACTTCGGCCATGGCTGGTCGATCGACTACCAGAATGTGCGCGTGCGCGAGAACCGACGCCCTGGTTTCGCGTGGTCGCAGACGCAGGAAGGTGGCCCGTTCGGCCAATGGTGCGTGCGCTCGAACGGCGCGCGCGAAGTGACGGTGACCTTGCCGGACGGCGATGTCGAGACCTTCCGCGCGAAGTTCAATCCGGAATGCTCTGGCCTCACCGCGAACGTGGTCGGTACCTTGCTGTTCGAACCGGTCGGCGACACGCAGTCGACGCTCGAGCAGACCGACTACGGCACGGTGCAGTTGATCAACACCGGCGCCGGGCCCAACCTGGCCGATCCGGGCAATCCGTCGGTGCCGGTCGATCCGCAGCACTACCAGTTGAAGACCGCGGAGGGCATCGTCTATGTGCTCGACCAGGACTTCGGCATTCGCATGATCGCCGACCAGCACGAGAACACGCTGAGCTTCTCGCGCGAAGGCATCCTGCATTCGAGCGGCGTGTCGATTCCGTTTACGCGCGACAGCGCCGGGCGCATCACGCGCATCGCGCTGCCGGATGGGCAGACCTTGCGCTACGCCTACAACGCGAACGGCGACCTGATCGAAAGCCGCGACCAGCTCGGCAACGCAACGACGGTCAGCTATCTGACGAATCCGCGCTATCCGCACTGGCTCGAAGAGATCCGCGATCCGCTCGGCCGCCGCGCGATCCGCAACGAGTACGACGCCTCCGGTCGTCTGGTGAAGACGATCGACGCGAACGGCCAGGCGCAGGAGTTCACGCACGCGCTGGCGACGCACACGACGTCGGTGAAGAACCGCCTCGGTCGGACGACGACCTATGGCTTCGACGACGACGGCAACATCGTCTCGGAGACGAATCCGCTGAACGAAACGACGCTGCGCAGCTACGACGGCGATGGCAATGAACTGACCGTCACCGATCCGCTCGGTCGCACGACCACGCGCACGTACGACACCCGCGGCAATGTCCTGACCGAAACCAACGATCTCGGCGAGACGACGACGCGGACCTACAACGCGGCGAACCAGCTGCTGACCGAGACCGACCACGCCGGCCGCGTTGTCGCGCGCAATACCTACTGGGTCAACCAGGCCGCACAGGACACGGCGGTGCTGTTGTCGACGCAGGACGCGCTCGATCAGGTGACGACGTTCGACATCGACACCTTCGGCGACGGGTCGCTGCGCGCGCTCGAAGACGCGAATGGTGCGGTCACGTCGTTCGTCTACGACGGCCACGGCAACGTGATCCTCGAAACCGATGCCGAAGGCCACGTCACCCAGCGCACCTACGACACGATGGGCCGCGTGCTGACCGAATCGCAGACGCGCGTGCGCGACCACCAGCCGGAGACGCTGACGACGACGCATCGCTACGACGCGAAGGGTCAGCTGGTCGAGACGATCGCGGCGAACGGCGATGTCTCGCGCCGCACCTACGACGCGAACGGCCGCGTGACCGTCGAGACCGTCGCGACCGGCGCCGCCGCCCGCAGCACGTACTACGAGTACGACACGCTCGGCCGGCTGTGGCGCACGACCTATCCGGACCACACGTTCGAGACGACGACGTACGACGCCGAAGGCAACGAAATCGGCAAGCGCGACCGCGCAGGCAACGTCACGACGATGGTCTACGACGCCGCGAACCGCCTGATCGAAACGATCCACCCGGACGACACCCCGGGCACGAACGCGGACAACCCGCGCACGCGCAACGACTACGATGCCGCGGGCCAGTTGATCGCGACCTGGGACGAACTGGATCGCCCGACCGAGTATGTGTACGACGATGCCGGTCGGCAGATCGAAGTGATCGATGCGCTCGGTCATTCGAACCGCTCCGTGTACGACGACACCGGTCGCCGCACCGCGAGCATCGACGCGCTGAATCGTCAGACCAGGTACGTCTACGACGCCGCCGGCCGCATGACCGGAACCGTCCTGCCCGATGCCGACGCGGACGATGGCGACGATGCGAACAATCCGCGCATCACGATGGCCTACGACGCAACCGGCCGGAAGATCGCCGAGACCGATCCCGGTGGTCGCACGACGCACTTCGCCTACGACGACCGCGGCCAGCTGATCGAAGTGATCCAGCCCGGCGATCTGTCGACGACGTATTCGTACGACGAGCAGGGAAGAAAGCTCACCCAGACCGACGCCGAAGGCAGAACGACGCGCTGGAGCTACGACAAGCTCGGCCGCGTGCTGACGCGCACGCTGCCGATGGGCCAGTCCGAACACCACGTCTACGACGGCTACGGCAACCTCGCCGCGAAGACCGACTTCAATGGGCAGACGACGACGTACACGTACGACACGCTGAGTCGCCCAACGCGCACGGATTACGCCGATAGCCGCACCGAACACGTCGTCTATGACGCGCTCGGTCGCCGCACCCAGGTGACGACACCGGACGGCGTGTGGACGTTCGCCTACGACGCGCACGGTCGCGTGATCGAGGAAACGCAGCCGGGCGGCATCACGCTGCGCTATCAGTACGACCCGGCCGGCAACCGCACACGCTTCGACGAAATCAGCGCCAGCGGCACCAGCACGATCGTCTACCAGTACGACGCACTGAACCGCATGATCTCGGCCCAGCAGGATGCGCTGCCGGCGATCACCTACGCGTACAACGCGCTCGGCCTGCGCATCTCGGAAGTGCAGGGCGCGCTGACGACCACGTACACGCACAATCGTCAGAACCAGCTGACGCGCATCGAAACGAAGCGCGGCAGCGAGTTCGTGCGCAGCCTCGAGTACGTCCTCGACACCAGCGGCCTGCGCATCGCGCAGATCGAACGCGAAGTCATCGATGGCATCACCACCGATCGCCGCATCGACTACACCTACGATGAGCTCAAGCGTTTGACCAGCGAAGTCGAGCGCGATGGCAACACCAACGTCGTGCGCAGCGGCACCTGGACCTACGACGATGTCGGCAATCGACTGACGCAGGTCACGACCGACGGTCTCGCACCAGCGGCGAAGACTGCGACGACGACCTACACGTACGACAGCAATGATCGTCTGCTGACCGAAGCGACGAACACGGTCGATGCCGGCAACGCGACCACGGCGAACACGACGCACCGATACGACCTCAACGGCAGCCTGCTCGAATCGACCACGACGGACGGCAGCACCCGCTACAGGTACAACAGCGACCAGCGCCTGATCGAAGTCCGCAAGCCGAACAACGAGCTGTTCCAGTTCGCGTATGACCCGGACGACCTGCGCATCAGCCGCACCGCTGCCGGCATCAAGACCACGTTCGCCGTCGACCGCAACCTGGCCTACGGCGAAGTCGTCAGCGAACGCGAGCAGAGCGGCGCACTGAAAGCCCGCTACCTGCACACGGATCAGCTCGCGCAGCAGATCACGCTCGACAACGGTGTGTCCAATCTCGGCTACCCGCTGCGCGACGGCATCGGCTCCACCCGCTACCTCGCAAACCCGACCGGCACGGTCACCGACGCACTGCGCTACACCGCCTGGGGTGAGTCCGTCGCACGTCTCGGCACCACCTCGATCGCAAACAGCTACGCCGGCGAGTACGTCGAAAACGACCTCGGGCTGAGCTTCAATCGGGCGAGGTGGTATCGACCCGTCAGCGGCCATTTTGTGGCGCAAGATCCATTCGCTGGAGAGGCAACAATCCCAAGTTCGCATCACGACTACGCGTATGTGGCAAACGATCCAGTCGATGAGGTCGACCCGACCGGGTTAACAAATCTGCAGGAGCAGAATCAGGTCGGAAGCTCAATTGGCTCGATGGCAACTCGCACCGTGCAGTCTTTCCGGCATCTTACGAATCGAGCGTTGACGTATGCGACAAGGACTGCCCGCGCGGCCAGAGAGCTTGCGCGCAACTGTCTCCGGGCAAAACGCAGCTGTCCATTAACTGTGCCGATCTTGGTTGTGGGAACAAACTTTCCGAATGCTGCGCAACACATCGAAGATTCGCAACGGGGTGCCGGCTCCAATGTCGTTGGTGCTGACATCCTTCTCACCTACGTACGCCGGAGTGGAAAGCCGAGTTGGTATAGCCGAATGAGCGAGTGCACCGGCATTGCCAGAGCCAAGGCGATACGCGATTTTGGCCCACTCATTCAGTGCGACGAATTCCCGTTCTATGCAGCTCGCCAAGGCGGTCCGGAGAACTACCCGCATCGTGTGAGTTTGCGCTTGATTCCAATGACTGAGAATCGAGGGGTCGGAGTCTTGCTTGCCGGCATGGTGAGTGCGTCGAAGATGCGGAACAATGACCACTTCATTATCATCACAGACCCCAGCGTTGCGATATCGTTCTTCATTCCATTTCGGAAGCGCTAATCAATGTTCGAGTTCCTCAAGCGGTTACCAAGATCGGAGATAGTAGGCGCTGTGCTTTCTCCGAACGATCCTGGAATTTCACGCGGAGAAATGCTTCGTAGGAAGTATTCGGCAGAGATAGCTTCTGCAAACGCGGTGGCGCTCTGTCCGCCAGCATCGAACGCTAGGATTGCAGAGTGCGAAAACAGCGTAGCTCCAATTCGAATGCCTGCGGAGCTTAGAGAGTTCCTTGCGGTTTGCGATGGCGAGTGCACATTTGGCGCCGTGCTTCCTAACATCCAGTTCTTCGGTGTTAGCGCGATCATTGAATCGAGAACCATGTTGCGAAAGATGATGGAAGAAGAAATGTTGCCAGATGACTTTGAGCATGACCTTCCTTTCGGTCGCGACATGAGAACACGGCTGCTTGTGGTCAACTGCACTGGCGATGTCGGCGCAGGTGTCGTTCGGCTGATCGATATGGATGAGTTGTCGGCCACAATTGTTAGCCGCAGCTTGGTGAATTTCTACAAGCGAGTCGCAGAAATGGTTGATTTTAACCTTCGTGGGCGAGCGAAATGCGCTGGCGATTTTCGACGTCTCTCGTCAGTGGAATTGGGAATCATGAAGTCCATCGAAGGCGAATACGCGGCCTTGTTAACGAGTGATGCTGCAACGGCCAGTTTTGGGCAGCACTTCGACACGATGTAGTTGCCCCATGCCAACCCCTTCCAAGTTCCCCCTTCCCGACAACGAGCATTCTTTCGGAACTGATCCGCCCTCGATGACCCGAAGATTCGCCAACATCGCGCATCAATCCGACAAAGCCAGCCCGCAAAGCTGGCTTTGTTCCTTCTTGCGCGCCGAAAAACTGACATCGCAGCGGGCGAGGGGCACGCGTGTCGACTACGTGTACAACCGCCGCAACCAGCTCACGCGCATGTTGCAAACCAAGGCCGCGACGGTGCTGCTGGGCCTCAGCTATCTGCTGAATCCCGACGGTTCACGCGCGTCGATCATCGAGCAGACGCACGCGGTCGATGCGCAGCAACACGCGCTGTTCAATGCCGACGGCTCGCCGCAGCTCGAACAGCAACGCCGCACCGACTACGTCTACGATGACCTCAAACGCCTCGTGCACGAAGCCGTCGACGCCCGCATCGACAGCAACGATCGCACGACCGCGTGGACGTACGACAAGGTCGGCAACCGTCAGACCCAGTCGCAGCAGAACGGCGTCGGTGCACTCGCCGGCACCGCGGCGCGTCGCGAGACCATCGCCTACACCTACGACGCCAACGACCGCCTGCTGACCGAAACGACTTCGACCACGGCGGACGCTGGCGCGACCAGCACGACCGAAGCGACCACGCACCGCTACGACCTCAACGGCAACCTGCTCGAAACCAGCACGCCGAACCGCGTCGAGCGGTATCGCTGGAACGCCGAGAACCGTCTGGTCCAGCACGAGAAGACGACCAACGGCTCGACCGCGATCACGCAGTACGCCTACACCGCCGACGGCATCCGCAACAAGATCGTCGCCAACGCGACGACCGCGAACGCGATCACCACACGTCAGCTGATCGACCCGGTCCAGGCCTACGCCCAGGTCCTCGAGGAAACCATCGCCATCGGCGCCAACGCGCCGCAGCTCAAAGCCGTCTACACCCACGGCGACGACCTGATCGCGCAATACGCACTCAAGAACAGCGATGGCTCACCCGCGACCAGCGGCGTCAGCTACCTCCACTACGACGGCCTCGGCACCACGCGCTTCCTGACCAACGCCTCGGGCGCCATCACCGATCGCTACACGTATCAGGCCTTCGGCGACCTCGACGAAGCCGCGACGACCTACGCGTTCGGTTCAAGCGCTGCGACCGACTACCTGTTCACCGGTGAGCAGTACGACCCGAATCTCGGGTTCTACTACCTGCGGGCGAGGTACTTGAATCCGAGTAATGGTCGTTTCGTGAGCCAGGACTCGTGGATGGGCAGCAGCGCTGATCCAGCAACGTTGCATAAGTATCTATACGCGAATGGCAGTCCGGGGATGTTCCGTGATCCAAGTGGTCACATGAGCCTGCCGGAGGCAATGCAGACGGTCACGAATCTCGCGATCAAAGCATCTCTAAATGTGATGTGGTACTCGTCGCGGTATCCAAAGCTTACCTTCCTCGCTGGTCTCGTCTTGAACGCGATGCTTCCGGATGAGCTGCAGGTTCCCACGCCAATAAATCTCGGAAGTCTGAGTGACTATGCCCAGTCCGCTGGCAAGGACGTGGTGAAGGCGACCACGAAGCAATTTAGTGCGATGGCGAGGAGTTATTTGAAGCGTGGCTCATTCACAACCCTCGATGGCGATGCGTTTGAGAAGGCCATCGCCGTAATGTTGAGGGCCGACAGGACCAAGAAGCGAGTCAATGTGAAGGTTGACGGCGTGGGTTACACCGTTTATCCGGAGTTCTACAACTGGAGATCCGTCCTCGAAATCAAGACCACGTTCGGCGCGATGAAAAGGACTCAAGTGATCGGCCTCGCGGCACATGCAATTGAGTCTTCGAAGCCGCTGGAGTTCATGTTCTTTAAGAAACCTACCGACGACCAATTGGAGAAGTTGGGAAGGTGGGTGGCGGAAGGCGCTGACGGCCGCGAAATCAAGCTCGCAATCAACTATTTTTTTGAGTAAATCGTATGGTTTCAATCGGAAATGAACTCAAGGTGATCGGCTTCTCCGGCGTACGCGGCAGGTCATGTCGAAATGTGTACACGCGCACTCGAGTCCCCGGGGTGCTCGAGGCTGTCTACGTTTACGATCGGCAAGGTGGTGAATTCTTCATTGAATTCGGTGTCTTTCTCAGAAGTCCAGTCTGGCTTACAGACGGAACTTTCGATTCTTGTGTAGGTGACGATTGGTTTGAGGTCGCGAGATGTCTCTTGTATCGACACGGGATTCGCGAGTTCTCCGATGGCACAGAATCGGCTTGGAGTCAGTCGAGCGAGAAGGATGTACTGCTCTCCATCGCTGCCATTGACGCGGCAAGCTGCAAATACACTTCCATTGATGATCTCATCGCGCTTGCGGATCACGGGTTCTTTGTCGGCTCTTCGAAGCCACGGGACCTATTGGTCAAGGCCGTTGCGTCTGACCACCTAAATCGAAAGAACGACGCTGCCGAGTTCATCATGCAATGGTTGAGCGGCCAAGAACGTTGGGGACAGTACTCGAAGTACAAAGAGGTGGCTGACCGTTTGAGAGCGAGAACTTGATGTATCGGCAGACTGCTCTACGCCAAGTATTCCGAGCCCGGCACTGCGGGGCTTTTTCTTGCGTGCGCGCAGCACGGGCGCACTGCAGGTGCAAGTCCTCCCGTGAGCTGACCACAGCGAGCGAAGCGAAGCGCAACTGCGGAAGGGCGACCGGCCGTGGAGAGGAAGCGTGGAGCGAATCCGCGGGCCGATGGACAAGAACCGGATAACCGAGGCGACACCGACCAGGGCGAGCGAGCGCATGTTCGCGAAGCTCTCGTGGTCAAAGGGCGGTGGCGTAAATCCGGCGGTCGTGCGGTGAAGGAGTGCGTTCTTACCCGGGGAGATCTCGCTTTGCGGACACTACGAAGTAACTGCTGGTCCTACGAATGGGGGCAGGTCAGCTGCCGTCTATGTCAGTTGCTTCCGAGATCTTGATGACATCAGGCACGCATTGAGTGGTCAGCACTGCGAACCTTTCTTCGCGGAGGCGCTTAACCCCGCAGCGAACCAGAAGCAGATTGCGGCCGTCAGGAGGTACGGCGAATTTCGTGGCGACAGTCGTGTCGTTTACACGCTCGACGAAGCGCTCAGTCAGTGCGACAAGTTCGCTGCTCCACTTTTATCCGAACTGGGATTCAAGCGTGTGAAAAGCGAAGCGAGCGTTACGTTCGTGAGAGATCGCGGCGAGGTGCAAGATTGTGTACGCCTGTCGCTCGATCTGTTCGGCGTCTTCGCGGAGGTGCAAGTATTTCCATGGAGTCGCGACGTATGGCGGGCTGAGCGGCGATTGAAAGATCTCTATCAACCAATCACCTCACGACGAATGGAAGACGTGCATGCGATATGGGCCAGGCCGGTTTCCGAGCTGACGAACAACCAGGTTGCAGGTGCAGGCTCTTGGATCAGTCAGAAGCTGGAGTCGCAGTTGGAAATTCGTTCGACCGCTGAGTTCTGTCAGCGAATCGATCCCATGTATGCAGATATCCGCACTCGTCTCGGTCATCTCCTTCGGTGAACCTTCGAAATCGAGTCGTCGCGGCTTCTTTCGAGGCCCGCGATGCTGGCTTTGTTCGTTCTTGCGCGACTAATTTCTGCGTTCGAGGCGAGTGGGCTTGGAACGGCGCGCGGGTGCCGTGGGGTGGAGTGGGGTTGTCGTAGCGCTGTTCGGGCTACTCGCGCATCGGGAAGTACCAGCCGCTCGCGGGAAGGTATAGTCCGCTGCGCAGGCGGGTACGGTGCCCGGCCACGAATCACGGAGTGATGTCATGGGTCTGATTCAAGCGGTGTCGGGTGCGGTGGGTGGCGTGCTTGCCGACCAGTGGAAGGACTTCTACACGGTACCGGCCGGCCTGCCGGCGACGGCGGCGCTGTTCGCGGCGGTGCCGCAGGGCACCAATGCCGGTCGCGGGTCGAACACCAAGGGCTCGTCGAACATCATCAGCAATGGTTCGAGGATCGTCGTGCCGGAAGGCTACGGCCTGCTGCTGATGCAGGACGGTGCGATCACCGGCTTCGTGGCCGAACCGGGCGGTTACGAGTGGCGCTCGGACGACCTGAACTCGAAGTCGATCTTCGCCGGCGACGGCCTCGTCGACACCCTGATCAAGCAGAGCTGGGAACGCTTCAAGTTCGGCGGCCAGCCCGGTTCGCAGCAGGCGGCGTTCTTCGTGTCGCTGAAGGAACTGCCGGACAACCGTTTCGGCACGCAGTCCGAGATCTATTGGGACGACGGCTTCCTGAACACCCAGGTCGGCGCGATGACGCGCGGTTCGTACACCCTGAAGATCGTCGACCCGATCCTGTTCGTGAAGAACTTCGTGCCGGCGAGTTTCCTGCAGCAGGGACAGGTGTTCGACTTCACCGACATGGACAACGCCGCCGCCGGCCAGTTGTTCAACGAAGTGGTCGGCTCGCTGGCGCCCGCCTTCAGCCTGTACACGAACGACCCGAGCAAGGGCAATCGCATCACCAAGATCCAGCAGGATTCGATCGGTTTCGCCAAGAGCCTGTCCGACGCGGTCGAGAACGCCTACCAGTGGAAATCCGATCGCGGCCTGGTCATCGCCAAGACCGCGATCGTGTCGATCGAATACGACCCCAACACCAAGGAGCTGCTGAAGACCGTACAGCGCGCCGATGCGCTCTCCGGTGCGCGTGGCAATTCCAACCTGCAGGCCAGCGTCGCAGCCGGCATGCAGGCCGCAGGCGAGAACGGCGGCGCGGCCGGCATGATGGGCATCGGCATGGCCTCGGGCATGATGGGCGGGCTCGGCAACCTGCAGCAGCCGGTCGCGCCCGCCGCGCCGGCGGCCGATGATCCGATCGCCAAGCTGAAGAAGGCCAAGGAGATGCTCGATCTCGGACTGATCACCCAGTCCGACTACGACGCGCTCAAGGCCAAGGCCCTGGGTCTGTAAGTCACCGGCTGCGACCACACCATGTCGAACGCCAACACGCCGCCGCCCTTGCCGCCCAGCGGTCCGGGCTCGCCACAGGATGTGCCGCCGCTTCCGGGCAGTTTCCCGATCGACCCGGCCACCCTGCCCAAACCGATTCGCGACGAGGTGCTGGCCCCCGATCCGGTGGCCATCGACACCTCCGCTGCGGAATTGAAGGACGGTCAGAACCACTGCCCGAAGTGCGGCGCGACCGACATCCGCCACAAGCACGGCACCGATCTGCTGGTCTGCCTGTTCTGCCGCAATGAATGGCAGGGTGCACGGGTCGAGGAGGCGTTCGGCTTCGGCGAAGGCCACGACGAACTCGTCGGCACGATCGTCGCATCGGGCGCGCGCGACATCGCGGCCGACGCGGCCAGCGTCATCACCTTCAAGTGCACCGGCTGCGGTGCCGAAGTGGCGGTGAACACCGCGAACGCGATGACGGCGCGCTGCCACTGGTGCCGCCACGTCTTCGGCGTCAACGAGCAGGTGGCGAACGGCGCGGTGCCCGATGCGGTGTTGCCCTTCCATATCAAGAAGGACGATGCGGTCGCGCGCATCCGCCAGTTCGTGGACAAGCGACGCCTGTTCGCTTTGAAGGAATTCAAGGAACAGTTCACGCCCGAGAACGTGGTGGGCGTGTATCTGCCGTACATGATCGTCGACGGCAAGGCGAGCGCCGACATCGCCGGCCAGGGCGAGATCGAGACCGCCCGCTACACCCGTGGCAGCGGCGACAAGAAGAAAACCTACTACGACGCTGACATCTACCAAGTGGAACGCCACATCGATTTCACCGTCGACGACCTGCCGCTGGAATCTTCCGGCGAACGCGGCAAGCTCGACGCCAGCGTCAATACCAACAACATCATCAACACGATCCTTCCGTTCGACACCAAGAACGCGGTGAAGTGGAACGCGTCCTACCTGTCGGGGTTCACGTCGGAGAAGCGCGACCGCGATGTCGAGCACCTGCGCCCGCGTCTGGAGGACCAGTTGCTGTCGATCGCGCGCGCCCAGGTCGAGGCCTCGGTGGACCGCTACGACCGCGGCGTGCGCTGGGAACAGGAAGGCCTCGACGTGCACGGCACGCGCTGGGTGTCGATGTATCTGCCGGTCTGGCTGTACTCGTACCATCAGCCCGGCAAGAACGGCGGCTTGCTGCACTACATCGCGGTGAACGGACGGACCGGCGAAACGATGGGCAGCATCCCGGTGCAACAGTGGAAGCTGATCCTCGCGGCGCTCACCGTCGGCACCATCCTCGAAGGCATTGCAATCATGATCCTGGCGAACTAGTCATGAGCGACGATGGTTCACTCGCGCTGCTTCTGCTCGGGCCTGCCGGTGCGACCGGCCTGTACTGGGCCCTGTATCGGCACTACCGCAACACCGACAAGTCGCACGCCTTCGAGCGCGAGACGCTGGTCGACGCCAGGCCGGTGACCGGATCGGAACACAAGATCGACGAAATCAAGGGCACTCAGGAAACGCGCATCCGCGGCGACAACGTGAACGACTACCGCAAGCGCGTCCAGCGCAATCGCCGCGACCCCGGATAATGCGCTCCGGTGAGCGCCCTGGTCCTCGCCGATCCAGAGCCCGCCGGTCGTCGAGCCGATCGCGAGGCGCTCGCCGCTCGCATCGATGGCGAGGCCGTGGCGGCAGATGAGGTCGTAGGCGTGGTGTTGCGGCAGGCCGGTGCGCAGCGACTCGAAGGTTTGGCCGCCGTCGCGGGTGCGGGCTCCGCCCCGCGATGCCGTCTCGCTCGCCTACCTCAGTCGCTCCAGGCGGCCCTTGCGGCGGACGAGATTCTGGTAGTCCCACTGGATGTCGCGCGATTCGGCGAGCCAGCGCGTCAGCACGTCGCGGTCGATCTGTTCCGCGAGGGTGTAACGCGCTTCAGCAGCCTTGAACTTGCCTTCGGGTGCCAGGCCGGGCGTGGCGAAGGACTGGCCGCTCCAGAACAGCAGGCGCACGCTGTCTTTCAACTTGCTGTAGCCGACGATCGGGTTGCCGTCGAGGAACCAGACCGGATGCGCGTGCCAGACCTTGTTCTCGGCCTCGGGCAACGCGCGTTCGATCTCGCGCGCGAGCGCGTCGCAGATGCGGCGATCATCGGGAGATTGGGCCGCGTTGTACTGCTCGGTGTCTGCGTGCATGGCCGTCGGCTCCGTCAAGGTCAGTCGGCGCAGAGTTCGGCAGCGCCGTTGGAATCCGGCGTCATCTCCGGCTTGTGCCCGAGACCCGAGTTGCGAACGGCATTGACGAGTTGATCAACCTCGCGATTCAGTTGTGATAGCCGCGACGGCGCG
>JAKJFE010000182.1 GCA_022705045.1 Pseudomonadota bacterium
CAGCGTCTTGCCGGTGCGTCCCGGCAGCTTCGCGAGCTCTGCGCGAAAGGCGAGCACGTCGGCCTTGGTGATCGACGACAACGTGCGATCGCCAAACGCCGGCAGCAGATGCGCATCGAAGATCGCATCGACGCTCAGCCGATGCAGACGCCGCCATTGCGGGGTCATTTCGGCTTTCCACGTTTTCGCAAACGCCGAGAAGATCGGTGTTTCGAGCGTGGCGGTATTCAAAGCAGCACCGACGGCCTGCGCCATTGGTGTAGCAGCGGACACCGTTGCCGCCGAGAACATCGCAGCGCGTGCGCTGCCGGGAAACGTGGTGGCGTAGTCGAACGTGCCTGCCGCAATTTCCTTGGAGACGCGGTTCAGCAACGTCTGGACCTTGCGGCGATTCTCGGTGGTGTCCGGCAGGGCGGTTTGTTCGCGGCAGCGCTTGCCGCGATAGAAGAAGTCCAGGTAAAGCGTTCCGGTCTCCGGGCGCACACAGACCTTAGGCATGAGCGACGTCCCCGTTGGCCATCGGAATCATCGGGGCGTGTCGATTCGATGCCTTCGAGATGTCCCGTTCGATGGTCTCCCAGATGAAGAGCAGCTTCCGCCCACCAAAGGGACGGATGTAGTGCACGCCTTCGAAGAGCACGGCGTCCTTGAGGCGCGTGCGGATCGTGCGAGCGTCGTAGTGGATGCGTTCGGCCAACTGATCGGTGGTCAGGTAGGTATCAGACATGACGGTCTCCGCGTTGATGTGGCTGTGCGAATGCACATTTTTTTGTGCATTCGAGTGCATTTGTATCACGCCGTTTGCGGATGTCAAATTTTTTGGGCAAATTCTGATCTGCGACGACGAGCGAGTGCTCAGATGCTTCGTTTCAAGCTGAAAGAACGCATTGCCGACAAGGAGTTTCGAGAGCGTCGACGAATCACGCTCCAGGAAGTCGCAGCCGAAACCGGCATCACGCGGAATACGTTGTCGAAGATGATCAACCCGAGTGGCGCGAGCGTCAGGTCGGAATACATTGATCGCTTGTGCACCTACTTCGGCTGCCGGATCGAGGAGTTCGTCGAGCACATCCCGGACACCGCATCCTCGAAAGCCTCGAAGTAGGGGAACCCCGATCCAACAAGTAATGCCACAGCGTGCTGGGGTCGAAAAGCGTCTGGAGGTGCGGCCGCCTCCGCTGCGACATGCCACAGAACCTGCCACAAACCTGCCACAGACTCCGACGCAACGAAAAAGGCCTCGCCGACGAACGCCGGCAAGGCCTTGATCTCCCTCGCTTTACGACTGGTGGCTATGGGTGGGCTCGAACCACCGACCTTGGCATTATGAGTGCCACGCTCTAACCGGCTGAGCTACATAGCCTTGCAGGGGGCGCGCATTGTTGGCATCGGGGCAGCGCTTGTCAAGGCGAACCGGCTGCGGACTCGGTCTTGCAGGCCTTTGTTTTCCTTGTCGCCGCTCGCTGCGCTGTGGAAGAATCCTCGCAGTGAAATTTTCTGGAGCGGGCCGTGATCGATCCTGACGGCTACCGACCCAATGTGGGCATCGTGCTGATGCACGGCGACGGCCGCCTCTTCTGGGCGCGGCGGGTTGGCCGTGATGGTTGGCAGTTCCCCCAGGGCGGCATGAATTCCGATGAAACGCCGCAGGAAGCGATGTTTCGCGAGTTGTTCGAGGAAACCGGGCTGCATCCGCACCATGTCGAGGTGCTGGGCTCGACGCCGGGCTGGTTGCGGTATCGACTGCCGAAGCGTTTCGTTCGTCGGCGCGAGCGGCCGACCTGCATTGGCCAGAAACAGGTCTGGTTCCTGTTGCGCATGCTCGGCGACGAGTCCGATGTCCGGCTCGACCATTCCGATCGGCCCGAGTTCGATTCGTTCACCTGGGTGAACTTCTGGTATCCGCTGGAGAACGTCGTCGATTTCAAGCGCGACGTGTATCAACGTGCATTGGCACACCTGGCCGGCGTGGCGCGCCGTCACGGTGTCGACCCGGGTCAAGCACCCGCGCCGGCCCAGCCCTTGGCAGCCGCACCCTGAATCCGGCGGCAGAGACTATTGCGAATCACTCGCATTTGCGATTCAATGGCGGTCACGGAGGCTCGCCATGTTCGTCTGTGTCTGCAGTGCGGTATCGGATCGTCAGGTGGAACGCGCGCTCGACGAAGGCGCGGATACGCTGGATGCGCTCGCCGCGAAAACCGGTGCCGGCGCCTGCTGCGGCAGCTGCCGCCCGCTGCTGCTGAACCTCATTGACGAACACCGCTACACACCGGCGCTCGCTGCCTGACCCAACGCGCGTAGCGCTTCGCGTTTCGCCGCAAGCTCCCGACTCCGACTATTCTGGCCGCCCCCCACCGTGGAGACGCCCGCATGCGCGGCGATGCCAAGACCATCGAGTTCCTCAACAAGGCGCTGACCAACGAGCTGACGGCGATCAACCAGTATTTCCTGCACGCGAAGATGTTCGCGAACTGGGGATTCAAGGAGATCGCGGCGCACGAGCACCACGAATCGATCGACGAGATGAAACACGCCGACAAGCTGATCGAGCGCATCCTGTTCCTCGACGGCCTGCCGAACCTGCAGCGGCTGGACAAGCTGCTGATCGGCGAAAACCCGCGCGAAGCACTGACCTGCGACCTCAAGCTGGAGCAGCAGGCAGTACCCGACCTCAAGGCCGCGATCGCCCATTGCGAGCAGGTGGCGGACTATGTCTCGCGCGACCTGTTCGCGGCCATCCTGAAGTCGGAAGAAGAACACATCGACTGGATCGAAACCCAGCTCGGCCTGATGGACCGGCTGGGCGATAACGCCTATCTGCAGACCAAGATCGGCGACTGAAGCGTCACGGCGCCATCTGCGACAGCAGCTGGCGCAGGTGCATCGACACGCGCTGGAACTCGTGGGTGAGCTGGGCGACCAGCAGCACCGGTTCGCCGATGGTGCCTGACCGCGCGCCGTGTTCGATGCGTTTCGCCATGTCGGCCAGCATCAATGCGCCGAGATTGGCACTGGTCGACTTCAGCGAATGCGCGGGCGCGATCAAACCGTCGAGATCGTTCGCGGCGGCGGAGCGTTCGAGGATGCTCAGGGCCTTCGGCGAATCCTCCAGATAGACGCGCACCAGATCGGCGAATTCGGCGCCCATCATGTCCATCAGATCGTTGACGATCTGCGCATTGATGGGGGTGGCGTCGGCGTGCGTCGGTGCCGGCGCGACCTGCACCGCGGGCCTGGCGATCGGCGCAGGCGCGGGGGCCATCGTGCGTGACGTCGCGCCCGGAGGCAGCCATTTCTGCAGCATCTGTTCGAGAAGTCCGCGATTCAGCGGCTTGCTCATGTAGTCGTCCATGCCGGCTGCAATGCACTTCTCGCGATCGCCGACCATGGCGTTCGCGGTCATCGCGACGATCGGGATCTTCGGCAACGCGCCTTCGCCCTGAAGCTTGCGGATGTAGCGCGTGGCGGTGTAGCCATCCATGATGGGCATCTGGCAGTCCATCAGGACCGCATCGAACTTCGCGCCGGACTCCAGCTTCTCGACCGCCAGGCGGCCGTTCTCGGCGTGCTCGTGGCTCAGCCCGATCAGGGTCAGCAAGCGCTGTGCAACCTGACGGTTGACGGGATTGTCCTCGACCAGCAGAACATGTCCGCCGATGCCGCCGGAACGCGGCTCCGCGGCGACAAAGCTCGGCCCTGTGGCCGGCGCTGGCGCGGCGGCCACGGGCGCGGCAGCACCGACCGGTGTTTCCAGCATCTCGACCTGGACATTGGCGTTGTTCGCGGTCGGCGTGCCGGTCAGCATCGCCTTCAACGTCGAACGCAGTTCCGCATCACCGAAGCCGCGTTCCAGCGAAGCGCAACGAGAGGCGGTCCGGACTTCTTCGGGCAACTGGTCCTCGCCGCCAATGGCGAGCACGTTCAACTGCTCCAGCGTCGGTTCGCGCATCACGCCGCGCAGGATGGACAACGCAGTGGCGCGCATCGACCCGAAATCGAGCACCAGGAAATCCACCGCTAGGCTGCCGCCGGCGGCGGCCTTCAGCTTCGACACGACTTCGGCAGCGGCGTTGTTCTGCGTGAATGGCATCTTCCAGGCCGTGAACGTCGTGCCGATGCGCTTCAGGAAAGCCTGATCGCCGGTGACGATCAGGGCACGGCCGCCTTCGATCTCGCTGCGGGCCGGCTGCACATCGCCCAGCGCTTTCAATAGCGGCACCGTAAACCAGAACACCGAACCTTTGCCGACCTCGGACTTGACGCCGATCTGCCCGCCCATCAGGTCGATGATGCGCTTGCAGATCGACAAGCCGAGCCCGGTGCCGCCGAAGGTGCGCGTGGTCGAATTGTCGGCCTGCGAGAACTCCTGGAACAGCTTCTTCTGGCCATCGGGCGAGATCCCGATGCCAGTGTCGCGAACGGCGAACAGCAACTCGGTGTGGGTCCGCGATTCCGAACGCTTGTTGACCTGGATCGCGACCGCACCACGGTCGGTGAACTTGATCGCGTTGCTGACGAGATTGGTGAGCACCTGCCGCAGGCGCGTCGGGTCGCCACGCATCGCCAGGCGCACGTTCGGATCGATCGTCACCGAATACTGCAGCCCCTTGGCCTCGGCATTGCGCGCCATCAGGCGCGAGACGCCATCGACGATTTCCTTGAGGTTGATGCCGGTGGTCTCGAGTTCGAGCTTGTTCGCCTCAAGCTTCGAGAAGTCGAGGATGTCGTCGACGATCGACAGCAACTGCTTGGACGACTGGTAGGCGGTCGTCAGGTATTCCTTCTGGTCGGGCGCGAGCTTGGTGCTGAGCACCAGATCGAGCAACGGGATGATGCCGTTCAGCGGCGTGCGGATTTCGTGGCTCATGGTGGCCAGGAACTCGCCCTTGGCCATCATCGCCGCTTCGGCATCGACCTTGGCCGAGGTCAGATCACGCTCGATATTGCGCAGGCGCTCGATCTCGGCTTCGAGCTCTCGCTGATTCGTGGGCGGCGGCGCCACGGCTGCCGGCGACGGACGTGACGGCGCAGCAGGTGCGGCGGGCAGCGGGCGCGATTCCGCGGCATCCAGCAATGTCGCCCAGCGACGCTGCGCCGATGCCGCCGCCCAGGCGGCACCGATGGCGAATGTCGCCGCGATGCCAAGGGCCGCGTAACGCAGCATCGGCTTGAGCGCATCGCCCATGACCGATGCTGCGTTACGCGGCC
>JAKJFE010000183.1 GCA_022705045.1 Pseudomonadota bacterium
CGGCTTTTGCCTTGGGAGCCTCTGAACAAGCCCGCGATTTTTTCGACCGTTGTCTCGATCTGACGAAATGCTCCAAGTTTCGGCGACTTTCTGGGGCGATTTTCGCGCGCTCGAGCGCGCATTCCCCTGCTTACCTGAACTGCGGGCGCAATGCTCCCGTCTTCGGCATCAACTGCCGTCGCACCGCGTACAGATTCGCCAGCGCAAACAGCGTCACGATTTGCGCCGTGTTCTTCGCCAGCCCCTTGAAGCGCGTCTTGGCATAGCCGAACACGCACTTCACCACCCGGAACGGATGCTCCACCCGAGCGCGCACCTGCGCCTTGCGGGTCTCTTGTCGCATCGCGCGGAGGCGCTCGCGCGCGTTTCGGATCTTCTCCACCTGGCTGCGGCGCCGCGCGATCTTCCATTCGATCTTCTTGGCGCGCTTCACGTAGGCCGCCGCGCCGAGGTAGCCCGCGTCACCGTGGACCCGGGTCTCCTTGCCGTGCAGCAGCTCCTCGATCTGCGCCACGTCTGCCTCGTTCGCCGCCGTCGTCACCACGGTGTGCACCAGTCCCGTGTCGACATCCGCGCCGATGTGCGCCTTCATCCCGAAGTAGTACTGCTGACCCTTCTTCGTCTGATGCATCTCCGGATCGCGCTCGCGGTCCGCGTTCTTCGTCGAGGTCGGTGCATCGATGATCGTGGCATCCACCATCGTGCCGTGCTTGATGGCCAGCCCCTTGCGGGCCAGATGCCGGTTCACTCGCGCCAGAATCTCCGGCGCCAGCTCGTACTCCTCGATCCGGCGGCGGAAGTTGAGGATCGTCGTTTCGTCCGGAATCGCCGCCAGCGACGACAGGCGCGCGAACTGGCGCAACGCCGGCATGTCATACAGCGCATCCTCCATCCCCGGATCGCTCAGCGAGAACCAGTTCTGCATCAGATGCACCCGCAGCATCGTTTCCAGCGGGTACGGCCGGCGGCCATTCCCCGCCGCGGGGTAGACCGGCGCAATCAGCCGCACCAGCACCGACCAGGGCACGACCTGTTCCATCTCGGCCAGGAACCGCTCCTTGCGCGTCAGCTTGCCCTTGCCGGCAAAGTCCGCGTCGCCAAAGGTCAGTTGATCCATATCCACCACTTCGCGATTCCGTGGGCTTCAATCAGAACACAATTGCGGGGGCTTGTTCAGAGGCTCCCTTGCTCTGTCTAGGGTCAGGCCCGACAATCGGCCGCATACCCTGATTTGATGCCGTCCATGATCGATGCCCAGCGCTATCCGCGACTGGCCCAGATTGCCGTTCCAGGCGATCTGCGCCGCTTTCCCGAGTCCGACCTGCCGGCCATCGCCGAGGAATTGCGCGGGTATCTGATCGATTCGGTCGCGATTTCCGGCGGACATTTCGGCGCCGGTCTCGGCGTGGTCGAACTCACCGTCGCGCTGCATTGGCTGTACGAGACACCGACCGATCGTCTGGTCTGGGACGTCGGCCACCAGTGTTATCCGCACAAGATCCTGACCGGACGCCGCGACACCATCCACACGGTCAAGCAGAAGGATGGCGTGGCGCCGTTCCCACGCCGCGAGGAAAGCGAATACGACACCTTCGGCGTCGGCCATTCGTCCACGTCGATCTCGGCCGCGCTCGGCATGGCGGTCGCGCTGCAGCGCCAGAACGATCCGCGCAAGGTCGTGGCCGTGATCGGCGACGGCGCGATGACCGCGGGCATGGCCTACGAGGCGCTGAACCACGCCGGCGGCATGGATCCGGAACCCAACCTGCTGGTCGTGTTGAACGACAACCAGATGTCGATCAGCGAGAACGTCGGCGGCTTGACCAAGATGTTCGCGCGCCTGCTCGCCGGTCCTACCTACACGGCCTTCCGCGAGCGCGGCAAGAAGCTGTTCCCGGCCAAGAGCCGCACCGGCAAGTTCCTCAAGCGCTGGGAAGAACACTGGAAGGGCATGGCCCTGCCGTCGACGCTGTTCGAGGAAATGGGTTTCCATTACACCGGGCCGGTCGATGGCCACAATCTGGCCGAACTGGTCTCGACCTTGCGCATGCTGAAGGAGCTGAAAGGCCCGCAACTGCTGCACGTGATCACCACCAAGGGCAAGGGTTACGAACGCGCCGAGGGCGACCAGATCGAATACCACGCGGTCGGTCCGTTCGATCCCAAGGTCGGCGTCGTCAAGAAGCCCGGTCCGGCCAAGCCGACGTACACGCAAGTGTTCGGCGACTGGTTGTGCGACATGGCCAAGGCCGAGCCGAAGCTGGCCGGCATCACCCCGGCGATGCGCGAAGGCTCGGGTCTCGTGCGTTTCTCGCAGGAATTCCCGCAGCAGTATTACGACGTCGCGATCGCCGAACAGCATGCGGTCACGCTGGCCGCCGGCATGGCCTGCGAAGGCCTGAAGCCGGTGGTCGCGATCTATTCGACCTTCCTGCAGCGCGGCTACGACCAGCTGATCCATGACGTCGCCCTGCAGAACCTCGACGTGCTGTTCGCGATCGATCGCGGCGGCGTCGTCGGCCCGGACGGCGCGACCCATGCCGGCAGCTTCGACCTGAGTTTCCTGCGCTGCATCCCGAACATGGTGGTGATGGCACCGGCCGACGAAGCCGAATGCCGGCGCATGCTCTCGACCGGTTACCGGCATCCGGGACCGGCAGCGGTGCGTTACCCGCGCGGCACTGGTCCCGGCGTGGCCGTGCCGGACGATCTCGACACCCTGCCGATCGGCGAGGCGGACCTGCGTCGTCGCGGCCGCGGCCTCGCCATCCTCGCCTTCGGTGCGATGGTTGCGCCCGCGCTGCAGGTCGGCCAGGAGCTCGACGCGACCGTCGTCAACATGCGCTTCGTGAAGCCGCTCGACGAGAAACTCGTGCTCGAACTCGCGCGCACGCACACCGGCCTGATCACGATCGAGGACAACGCCGTCATGGGCGGCGCCGGCAGCGCGGTGGCCGAACTGCTGGCCGCGCAGGGTCTCGCGACGCCGATCCTGCATCTCGGTCTGCCCGACCTGTTCATCGAACACATGACGCGCGAACAGTTGCTGCACGAGGTCGGACTCGACGCGGCCGGCATCAAGGCCGCCATTCTCAAGCGCTGGCCGCAGCAGCCCGTGCCGGTGCGCAGCGCGGCGGGCTGAGGTCGCTGCCACGGCGGGTCCGTGGCCCGATGTTTGCGTGGGATGATGGCGACCGGTCCGGTCGCAGGTGACCCCGATGCGTGCAGTCCAACTCGCCCTGAGCCTCGTCCTCGCGATGCTGTGCGCGGCAGCGCGCGCCGAAGTGTCCGAAGTGCTGATTCGCGACGCCACGCTGGCCTGGCACTGGCACCCGGACAGCCTGCGCGAGTTGCGCCTGATGATGCCGAAGCAGACGCGTTATCGCCTGTCACCCGAGCCCGACCTGCGCCTGCGGCTGCGTGACGGACAGTCGATCGCAATGCGCGGCGACCAATTCGATTTGACCCAGGCCTGGTCGTTCACGCTGCGTGGCCGCTCGCATCGCGTGAACCCGGTGCATCTGGTGCTGACGCGTGGTGACGCCTTCGAGTTCGCGCTGCGCGACGGTGACGGACAGGATTGGCTGCGTCTCGACCACGCCTTGCCGCAGCGGCGTGACGGTGGCACGGCGGCGGAATGGCGGCACTTCGATGTGCGGGTCGGGCCGGCGTTGGCGCGGCAGCTCGGCGACGCGAGCCTGGCCGGCGTACCGCTCGGTTCGGCGACGCTGCAGGTCGAATTGGCGGCGGTGGCGAAGGCGATCGAAAGCTGCGTCGCGCCGAATTTTCCGAATACCGGCAACTTCCAGGTCGATGTCGCGCTGACGGCCATCGACAGCGCCGATGCCGTCTGCAATCTGCAATGCAACGGCGCGGGTGCGGCTGCGGCGCGGGTGAAGCTGACACCGTCGGCGAAACTGCAGGGCGTCGGCAATGCCGACGTGCCCTGGTACCGGATGTTCACCACCAGCCCGCACGGGTATCCGTATGCCGGCAACGATCAGCATCCGTTCCTGGTCTGGGCGGTGTATCGGATCGACGCCGACGGGCGTCTGTCGCAACTCGCGCGTTCCGGCGTCAAACACGCCTTCTTTTCCTCGAACGAATTTCCGAACGGCAGCGGCGGCTGCGGCTGCGGACCCGCGAACGTGTTGTGGTCCGGTTGCACCGACACCTACGGCTGGTCGACCAACGACAGTTCGGCCTGGCTGTCGGCACGCAGCGAAATCATTCCCGCGCGCGGCCAGTGGGGACGCTGCGGTTCGTTGCGCGACGCCGACTGCAACGGCAGCGACGACAGCCCCTTCATTCCCGGCTTCGACCTGCGTGCGGTGGTGGCCGAAAGCGATCTCGCGCCCGCCCTGCATCCGGGCGCGCAATGGTTCGTCGAAGCCTGGTACGTGGTGCGCGACGACGCGAACGTCGACAACTCGTTCGGACATCGACGCATCGTGCCGCGCTGGGTCGGGCCGACCAGCAAATGGATGCTGGATTTCTCGGAGACCCTGGGCGGACCACAGCTGCCCTTTGTGCCGGGACCTGTCATCGATGCCTGGGTCGCGCCCGGCACCACGACCGCGAAGGCGATGAGCCGCGATGTCGTGCATGCCGATGGACGACTGCGTCTGGCGGCACGGGTGCAGGATCTCGGCGGCGGTCGTTGGCGCTACGACTACGCCTTGTTGAACATCGACCACACCCGTGCCGAGACGCAGGGCAGCGAACCGAATCTGCGTGTGTTCGCCAGCGACGGGCCGGTCGCGATCGCGTGGCCGCTGTCGCCGTTCGCGCACGTGGCCGTGGCGATGCAGGACGGCGATCTCGACGCCGGCAACGATTGGACGGTCGAACGTGACGCCACACAGTTCCGGTTCGTCGCACCGACCGGCACCTCGATGCCCTGGGGCGCATTGTTCCGCTTCAGCCTCGTCGCCAACCTGCCGCCGACCTCGGGCCAGGCGGCGATCCAGCCGGGCGGCAGCGGTGCGCCGTCGGCACTGGGCATCGCGACCTTGTTGCCGGATGCGGCCAGCATCCTGTTCGCCGACGGCATGGAATAGCGGTTGGGGGTTGCTGCCGCGCATCGCGTCGTTCGCGATGACTGTGGAGGAAGCCGATGCGCGCCTGGATATTCGTCTGTCTTAGTCTGTTGTTCGCCGCGCCCGTGGTCGCGCAGCGCGATTACACCGCCGATCCCGCCCGTGAACGCA
>JAKJFE010000184.1 GCA_022705045.1 Pseudomonadota bacterium
CAGGCACATCATCTCTGATGGCCTGGGCGAGCGACCGACCCTGGTGCCGCGACCTGGTGTCGACGTCGCGCGAGCCATGCGCATGCTTGGCGCCGTGCTGAACACGGCAGGCGCGAAGGATCCGGTCGACCAGGTCGCCCGCCTTCTGGCGACGTGGTTCGTGCGTGTACAACCCCAGGGCGGACCGCTGGCCGAAGCAGGTCTCCCGTGACGCAACGGGCGTTCACTGCCGAGCAACAGGCGGTCATCGACCACGAGTCCGGCCATGCGATCGTCTCCGCGGTCGCCGGTTCCGGCAAGACCACCGTGCTCGTCGAGAGGATCGCGCACCTCGTGCACGGAGGTGCCGACCCCGCGGCCGTTCTGGTCATGCAGTTCAACAAGTCGGCGCAGTTGCAGTTCGCGGCCCGTCTTAGGAACCGCATGAAGGGACATGCCGTTCCCGAAGTGCGCACGTTCCATTCGATTGGGCTTGGCCTATCCAAGCGCCTCGTAGCCGTCGGCGCGTTGCCGCCGGCGACAACCCCGAAGGGCGGCGTGCAGGACAAGTTCGCGCGAACCGCGATGCGCGACGCCTGGCGCGAAGCGAATGGACAGGGCAGTTACCCGGCGAAAGAAGACTTCGACGGCTTCCTGCAGTTCCTGACGTTGGTCAAGGCGCAGACCCGGCCGGTCGACGAGTTCTTCGCGCGGGCCGCGTACCCGCCGCGCTATCGCGTTTTCGTCGATGCGTTCCATCGTTTCGAGGCAGCGCGCCTGGCGAAGAAATACCGCTTCTTCGACGACATGTTGTGGGAGCCGGTGCTCGCGCTGATGAAGCGCCCGGAACTGTGGTCGGCGTTCCAGCGCTTCGATTTCATCCTCGCGGACGAATTCCAGGACACCAACGAAGTCCAGTACGAACTGATCAAGGGACTCGCCGGCGATCGTGCGCAGGTCACCGTCGTCGGCGACGTCGACCAGGTCATCTACACGTGGCGCGGCGCGAGGCCGGACCTGCAGCTGCATCAGTTCGCGAAGGACTTCACGCCCTGCACGCGCTACCCGATGTCCTACACGTTCCGCTTCGGTCATGCCGTCGCGCTGATGGCCACTCAGGTCGTCGTGCAGAACATCCATCGCGACGACAAGATCGTCATCGCGCACCAAAGCAACCCGCACTCCACCATCCGGCGCATCCCCTACAAGGACCTGCGCGACTCCGGCCTGGTGCGGGACTTGGCACCGTTGCATCAGTCGGGTCAGCTACGACGCGCGCTGCTGCTCGTGCGCTACTACAGCCACGCGGTGCCCCTCGAGCTGGAACTCGCGCGAGCGGGGATCCCGTTCCATACCTACGGCCGGGCGCCGCTCGTCTACGTGCCCGAGATCGCCTGCATGTTCGCTGCCTTGGCGCTGGCTGCGAACCATTGGCCCATCGAACAGGAGATGCGCGAGATCTTCCTCGGCGCGATGTTGCGGGTGCCGACGCTGTATCTGCCTGAAGAGGAAGTGGACGCGATTGCGAAAGACATGGCGTCGCGCTCGATGACGTCGCCACGCTCCGTGCATCAACCGCTGGTGGCGCATGCCCAGGCGATCGGTCGTGAAAGGGCGAACGTCGCGTCGCGACTTCGCGAGCGTGCCGATGCGATTGCCCTGATGGCGTCCGGCGGCCTCGCGAATGACAAACCAGAAGTGATCATCGGCGCTTACCTTCGCCTGACCGGCTTTCTCGATCGCGTCAGCGGTCAGTTCCTGCGTGCCGAGGACGCGAATGAGGCGCAGGCGAACGTCAAGGCCTTCGCGGCACTCGCGGCCAGTCATGAAAGCGCGGTCTCGCTCCTCGACATGCTGGGCCCGATGGCGGCGCACGAGGAGCAGCGCCCGCCGGACGGTGACCACTTGGCGATCATGTCTGTCCATCGGGCGAAGGGCCTTGAGGCCCACCAGGTGTACGTCGCGGGACTCGGCGACGGTGCATTCCCGCGTGGCGGGGAGGACGACAATGCGGAGGAAGAACGCCGACTCGCGTACGTCGCGTTCACGCGCGCGATGCACGAGCTCATCCTGCTCCATCCCACCGACACCGTGCTCGACACCCACATCGGTGATCTTGCGGCGGCGCCGACGCCGAACGAGCAGCGCCTTGCGAGCCCCTACCTGTACGACGGCGAGATCGGTCTCTCCCGCACCATCGCCGAGGCGATCCAAGGTCGTGCAACGACCGAGATCACATGCCGTGACCCACGCGTCGTCACGCGATATCTCGCCGAAGCGCGGATCAGCGGCATCACCTTCAAGACCGCCGCTGGCCGATCCGGTGCGCAGCCGTTGCGGCGCATCACCCCGCACGATCGCATCCGCCCGGGCATGGGCGTGTGGACGGAACGCCACGGGGTCTGCACTACGGTCCGGCTCTTGTATGGGCCGGTGTGGAGGTTGAAACGCCAGGACGGCGAGATGGTGCACGAAGCCCTTCCGAACAACGCCTGGATGATTCCCGGCGACAGTGACGGTACGGCGTCGCTCGATCGCAGTATTCCTTCCAACTCTAGAAGGCCGAGCGGCCGACGACAGTGAGCCTCCACGCCATGGAGGTCGCATGTCGCAATTACAGATCGCAGGTAGGGTTGTCGCGTTTCAAGGGATGCGCAGCGGCGAGGCGGCCGTGTGGCGCACATTGGCGATGGAATGCGGCGCGATCTGCGATGAGGATGCGACCACCAGCGAATTGATCGTGGTGCCGGAGGGCGTCGCGCTCCTGCCGAACTCGCAGGGCATTTCCATGCTCACAACGACGGAACTCCGCGTGGTGGCCGATGGGCACCGGCCGCGACAGGTCCGTGGCACTGAGTTCGGCGCGCCGCGCCAATGCGACATGCTCGCGGGCCATCGCATCGCACTGATCGGGGCCTTGCGCGGCTACGACCAGATTGTGTGCGCGGCGACGGCGCTGGGCGCGATGGTTGTGCCCGCACCCGAGGCGGACGTCTCACTGGCCGTCTTCGGGCGCGGACTCGACGCGGTGCCGCAACGACTGCAGGCGATTCGATCCCGTCGCCCGGACCTGCGGTCGTTCTCGGAATGGGAATTCTTCGATCTGATCGAACCGGCCTATTCCCCGTTTCGGGCGGATCGCGTGCAACGGGCACTTTGGCTGCGCCTGTTGGGATTGCCGGAGCCGCCGCCCTCGGCGTTCTGCGCGGGCTTCTGAACCGACGCCAACTTTGAAGGCCGCAAGAGGCCATCAGGATCGGCCCTGACGAACAGGAGACCGCCATGCTCAACACCGCAACCCATCGACAATCCCTTCGCACTGCCGACCTCGGCCGCACACCGCGTCTTCGAATCCACGGCATCGAGCTGGCGACGCTCGGGGACCCCTTTCAGATCGACGACTGGCGGACGTGCCGCAACTGCGCGGCGCACACGCCGCACTCTGGAACGCACTGCCTGTGTTGCGAGTCGTTACAAGTTGGTGCGACGGGCAGCACGTTGGGCCCTTGATTCACCGCGCGCACCACCGTAAAACCAGTGGCGTAATACGGAGGGAGGTCCATGTCCGCTCCAAGCGGAAAACCCACCTCACCGACGACCGGGACCGGTCGCCAGGAGGATGCCAGCGACGCGCACGCCGCGCCGCCAGGGACGGCGCGCTCCGCGAAACGCAACGGCGCCACGATCTGGACTGAATCGGAGGACGCCGTGCTCCGCCAGGAATATCCGCACCACGGACCGAACGGTGCGCTCGCGAAACTGCCTGGGCGTGATCGCGATGAGATCGTCGCCCGCGCGCTTGAGCTGGGAGTGCACGAGCGCCACCGCCCGTGGAAGCCGGGAGAGATCGAGTGTCTTCGAGTGGTGTTCCCCAAGGGCGGCCCCGATGCCGTGCAGCAGAAGTTGCCGCACCGATCGATCGAGGCCATTCGACATAAAGCACACGACCTCGGCATCCAGCACGACCGTCGTTCCGCGACCACCATCGAGATCTGCGAGATCCGCACAGCGCTGGTCATCGCCGCCGGCAACGTCGCGTCCGCCGCGCGCAGCCTGGCATGCGACTCGGCCTCCCTGCGTCGCGTCGCGACCACGCACGGCCTGATTCCACCGAAAGACCCGAAGCCGCACTGGAAGGTCACCGAAGTCGAGACCCTGCGGACCTGGTATCCGAAAGGGGGCGCGCCAGCCGTCCAGGAAAAGCTGCCTCACCGATCCGTCCACGCCATCTACGGCATGGCAGCACGCTTGGGGCTTGCCGGCGACACGACGGAGTAACGCGCTGACGCGATGCTCCCGGCTACACTGCGCGCCATGAGCGCCTCGGAGCAGACCATCGCGATCACGGACCTGACCCTGGCATTCCTTGCCGGGCGCGTACTGCTGGCCAAGCAGCTGCTCGACGATGCACGGGGCGCCAAGATGCCGGTCCTGCGCGATGTGGATGGCCTGACGCGATTGCAGACGCGGCTGCGCGAGGAACTCGACAACGCCGTGCACGCCTGGCTGATCAGCAGCGGGCAGGCGTCGCACCACGACACAGACATCAGCGTCCGCATCAGCATGAGCGAAGGCGGCACGCTCGACCTCAGTGCCACGATTCGTCGGCGCGCGCATCAGGGATAACGGCAAGAGTTTCGTCAACTTCGCGGCGTGTGGGCACATGGGATGCTGCGATCCTGCTTCCAAAGGATCGTCGCCATGAACTTCAAGCCCGGCAGCCTCACCGGTCAATCCGTCGCTCTCACCGGCAAAGTCCTCGGCATGGATCGCGCCGAGATGAACCGCTGGATCGTTGTTGCTGGCGGCAGCGCCTCGCACCAGGTGGACCGCAACACCACCCTGCTGGTATCGGCGAACGGCGCGAACGCGACGACCACGAAGTTCGCGAAGGCGAACAGGCTTGGCATTCCGATTCTGTCCGAGCAGACCTTCAGCGACGTGATCGAGGGACGGATGACGCTTGCAACGGCCATCGCGAACCGCGCGGTCGGCACCGCGTCGTCGCCCGCCCCCAAGCAGGCGCAGGCTCAGGCGGCGGCGGCGGTGAAGGTGAGCAAGCGCGAAGGCCGCTTGCGGGAGGCGACCGTCAAGCAACTCGACAAGCTCTCCACCGAAACGAGCGCCAGCCCTTACGGCATCGGGTTCTAGGACCGAA
>JAKJFE010000185.1 GCA_022705045.1 Pseudomonadota bacterium
GATGGCGGCAAGCTGGTGCTGGGCGGAAACCGCGTGCATCCGGTTGCGGGTGGCTGCTACATCGAACCGACCATCTTCGACGGCGTCGCGCACGAGCACACGATCTCGCGCGAGGAAATCTTCGGGCCGGTGCTCAGCGTCATCGCCTTCGACGACGAGGCCCAGGCCCTGCGCTACGCCAACGACAGCGACTACGGCCTTGCCGCCGGCGTGTGGACGCGTGACATCTCGAAGGCCCACCGCGTCGCGCGCAAGCTGCGTGCCGGCAGCGTCTGGGTCAATTACTGGGATGGCGGCGACATGACCGCGCCCTTCGGCGGTTACAAGCAGAGCGGCAACGGCCGCGACAAGTCGCTGCATGCCTTCGAGAAATACACTGAGGTCAAGGCGACCTGGATCAATCTCGATGCGTAATGGCAGATGGCGTCCGGTCTGGGCACGTTGGCTGATTCTGGCCGCCGCGCTGTGGTTGGTCGCCGGATGTTTTCGCCACACGGGCGACGAGCCCGATTTCCCGGCGCCGCTCAGCGACACCGTGTGCCCGGACCTGTCGGGCTCGTTTTCGATGCAGCCGGATTCGGGTAGTCAGGGAGGATGGAGCGATACGTCGTACACGCACTCGCTCAAGGCGCCCGCGACGGCGTTTTCGCTGTTCGACTCGGGCGGGTACGCCATGACGACGGTGTTTCATCGCGACGCGACGGAGTTTGCGCGCGCGGTAGAACAGTTTCGTCTGGCGCAGCCGGCCGAATACGCGACCTGGCGGAAACAGGCGCTATCGATGTTCGATCCGATGCGCGGTGCGCTGAAAGTGCGCAAGGAGCTGCCCTTCGACGCCTTGACGCGGCTCGGCCCGGTGCCCGAATGGGGCGCGCATGGCCGCAAGGGCGAGTGTCGCGACGGCTGGTGGGTCGAGCAGGGCAACTACGACACCGAGATCGCGATGACGCGCGATGTGCGTGGCGGCCTGCGAGTGCGCTTCGACAAGACCGAGCGCAAGGTCATCGGCCTGTGGGCTGAGACCGGCGCCGGCATTCCGTACGCGATCCACACGCAGTCGCGCTGGTCCCGCTTCGCGCCGGCCGAGGTGCCGTCATTCTGGACGCCGACTGCGCAGAACCTGCCGCTCGACGAACGCGCGCAAACTGCGTCCGATCCCGACGGCTGGATGCAGAAAGACGAGGACCCGCGCGTCGTCGACCTCCGCATCCGCGCCAGGAAACTGATGGGCGCGGACGCACAGTTGCTGAACTTCCGTCGTGAAAACGATTACGTGCTGTTCACCGGCACCTTGCCGGATCGCGCTGCGCTGGATGCCTTGCTGGCGGCACTGAAGCAGCAGCCCGAGGTCGCCGGTGCGACGCTCGAGCACACGATGGCCATGAGTTTCGGGCGCGTGCGCTTCGTCATCCACCTGAACCTGAAGCGCTAGTCACTCGGCCGTGGTCGACGTGCGCTCGCTGGCGAGTCGCTCGTCGAGTCGCTGCGCGGCCGCATCGGCATAGTCACGACACGTGTCGGCGTGGATCAATTCGTCGCGTGCCTGGCGTTCGAACAGCTCGGATTGGGAGGGATGCGCGGAGACCAGCAGGTCGCAGGACAGGGCGCGCACCTTGGCGATGCTGGCGCGGAATGTCGCGACCCTTTGCGGGTCGTCGCCGAAGTGGAAGTCGTCGTGCGAGACCGGATTGAGGCTGTCGGCGAAAACCAGATCGATGCAGTGGTCGCCTTCGCAGTCGTTCCACGACCATGACGCGCCGCCCGGTGTGTGGCCTGGTGTGGCGTGTGCGGTCAGTGTCGTGTCGCCGAGGGTGATGGTTTCGCCGTCGGCCAGTGCGCGCACATTGGCCACCGGCGGGAACTTCATGAAGTCGCCATAGCCGGCCTGCGGGTCGTCCTTGGGCACATTGCCGCGCGTCAGCGCATCGGCGCCGGCGGCCGTCGACAACACGGTGGCACCGCTCAGTCGCGAGAGCGCGGCCACGCCGCCGGCGTGGTCGTAATGCGGGTGCGAGACGGCGATGTACTTCACGTCGCGCACATCCCGACCGATCGACTTCAGTCCGGCGATGATGCCGTCCACCGATTGCGGCAATCCGCCGTCGATCAGGACGACGCCGGCGCCCGTGTCGATGGCCACGACACTCAGTCCTTCGGGGCCGACGTAGTGCGAATCACCGAACAGCTTGAACGGCGCGCGCGCCGCGTTCCATGCGTCGCAGCTGTCGCAGACGAAGGGTTTCAGGTCGGCGGGCAGAGTGTCCGTTGCAGTCGCGTCCATCGTGTACTCCTTGTTGGGGCGTCGACTGTCGATGCCCCACGAGGCGTGGCGATGGCGCGCAGACGACGCCGATCAGGCGATTCGCGGGCGCGAGATCATGACGATCAGGGTTCGAACCCGCTCACGAAGATGGCGTCGACGGCATTGATCGCGAAGTGGTAGTCCAGGTTCTGCGGCGAATGACCGACTCGCGTGACCACGCAGCGGACACTCGCGGCTTGGGCCTGGCCGGAGACCTGCATCGCGACCTCGACGGGTAGCACCGGTGCACCCGACAGCACGGTCTGGTTGGCGTTGCCGGTGATCGCGATCGGGCCGCTCAGCGGTGCGCAGGCCATGTCGGCCTCGCCACCCGCGGCGCCGCCTTGCGTATTGAACGTGAGGCTGTGCGTTGCGATCTCGCCCACAGGCGCACTCAGCGTCGTCGTTGATCCGGCCTGCGGCGCCAGGGCCTGGACCAGCGGGCCGTTCGCGCTCGCATTCGGCACGAAGAAGGCGTACTGGAAACTGTAGATGTTGCCGTTGGTATTGGCGGTACAGACGACACCGAGGTTGTAGCCCGCCTGCACATAGGTCATGGTCACGACGACCGGCGTGACCGTGGCCCCGACCGCGACCGTCTGGTTGGCCGAGGCCGACAGGGTTGCAGCGGCGTTGTCGTCGACACAGCTCAGGCTGGTGGTGCCCGCGCCGGTGCCGCCGGTGGCCGCGAACGTGATGGACGCGGTGACCGTCGTGTTGAGCAGGCCATCGGGCATGAATTGGCCGGTACCGGGCGTCGGCGACACGGCGGAAATCGTTGGGCCAATGTGCGGAATGGCTTCGGCCTCGATGGCGCCGCGATCGACCGTCGTGTTGACGATGCGGGCGCCGCCGTCGAAGTC
The DNA here is from genome assembly GCA_022705045.1 of Pseudomonadota bacterium. Classification (GTDB taxonomy): domain Bacteria; phylum Pseudomonadota; class Gammaproteobacteria; order Xanthomonadales; family Ahniellaceae; genus JADKHK01. The sequence continues at coordinate 3,166 of JAKJFE010000185.1, forward strand.
GGTGCTTGCGAGGCCGCCAGTCGGGCTGTTGATGCCGCTGTCGCGCAGGGGCGAAATCGTGTCCGGGACGATGATCGAGGCGACCCGGGTCCAATGCGCGTCGCCCGTCGTCGTGCCGACTTCCGAGAACGGACTGCCAGCCATCGATTTGGTCCCGAAGTGGTTGTTGCGCAGGGTCAGGTTGCCCGGCACGTCCGAACGGAACTGGAAGCTGGTTGCCGCGCTCGAAGTGTTGTCCGCGACGGCATTGTTGGCCAAGGTGACAACGCCAAACGCCGAGAGGCCCGATGCAGCGCCGGTGCTGTTGTTGTCGAAGATGCTGGCGTTCGACAGGACGGCATAGGCGGTGCCGCCGGCGCGGATCGACACGCCGCCAACGGCGGTTGTCGTATTGCCGTAAACGATGATGTTGCGCACTTTGGCATTGCCGGAGCCACTGTGCTCGACCAGAACCGGCATCGTGCTCGACGTGCTGCTGAATGCGGCGATGACCAGCAGGTTCTCGGCCAGCAGCGATGACGCCGTTCCTCCGGTTACACGCCAATCCAGACTCGTCCCGGAATTTTGCGTGGTCGACGAACCGCGCGTGATCGTGAAATTGCGAAGCACGACATCGCCTTCCATCGGGGTGCCGGTGACGAGGAAGACGAGTGCGCGCCCGGTATACGCCGCATCCAGCACCGTGTCGGTCGGATCGGTGCTGACCTGGCTGTTGCAGTTGTTGCCGCTGCTCCAGCCGCCGGTGATCGTCAGGCTGTTGTCGAGGTCGTTGGCGCCGGGGGTGAAACCCCAACGCGGGTTGCCCGCGGGGTTGGATGTGCCGGAGAGCGTCGTAGCAACGATGTGGATTTCATCGTCCTGGTCATTGCCGGCGGCCGAATTCAGCGCATTGGCGAGTTGCGTCCCAGTGCTGACGCAGTGCTGTGCGGCGTGCGTCGGCGTGGATCCCAAGAAGAGTCCAGCCAGAACGAGTGCAAGGTGACGACAACGGCGTGATTTGGTCTGTGCATTCATCAGGATGTCTCCGGTTTGTGGCTTCCCGATCCGAGGAACGGAGAAACCGCGGAATCCGGACATGGGCGCAATCCGAGCCCCTGTCAGTCCTGACAGTGGGCAGAACGGCGCCGATCGCGTCCACTCGTTTGGCGGGCCAGACGGGTTCGCGCATCTTGGGGAGCAGGGCGATGGGCAAGCATGGGGTGGGTCGGATCGGGCGATGGGTCGGTGCGCTGGGATGGAGTGTGGTGCTGTCGATGGCAGGGCCGGCCTGGGCCGGCGGCTGCCCGGCGCTCGGATGGGCGGAAGGCTTGGGTTCGTTCCAGGACGCGAACGCGGCCTTCCCCACGAAGGACACGCCGCTGAACGCGGTGGACTGCAACTTCCACCAGTGGTCGTGGGAAGCCTTCGTCTGGGCGACGGCGCTGGATGCGAACGGCGTGCCGCGTTTCATGAATCTGCAGACACCGGGTGATCTGTTCACCGCCAGCGCGAACAAGCCGCGTACCGGCATGCTGAAACTCGCGGCGCGTTCCAGCACGCCGCATGGCATGACCGGTTTCGTCGAGGGCGCGGGGGCCATCGTGGAGGCCGACGGCAACATGCTGGTTGGTCCGAACGGTTATCCGGTCTATGCCTCGGTGCACATGAGTCCGGGCTACTTCAAGGTCGCGCAGCAGAACCTGATCGCGACCGGTGGGTATCTGTCGCAGCCGGACAGCGCCTACTTCAATGTCGGCGATGCGGTGTTCAAGGCGACCTGGCTGCGCCTCGATCCCGGACAGGCGCCGCCCGAGGGCGCGTACACGACGCAGGCGCAAGTGCCGAACCTGCACGTGTTGCGCACCAAGACGACAGCCGCGGTGGCGCCGAACGGTACCTACGAGACGGTGACGGTGGCGCTGGTCGGCCTGCACGTGGTCGGCTACAC
>JAKJFE010000049.1 GCA_022705045.1 Pseudomonadota bacterium
GGCGGCAGCGACCGCCAGCACGACCAGCGTGATCACGAGCCCGCCCCCGGGGCGTTCAGTCGCGTTGCGTTCCGTGCTCGTCATGCCTGCTCCGTTCTCGTCATGGGTTCCCCGTCACAGCGCCGAGGCGTTGAAATCGAAATCGAGATCCTGGGTCGCCTGCTGCACGAAGTTGCCCTGGATGTAATCGACACCGGTGCTCCAGAGCCCTGCGGCCACCTGCGCGTCTTCGACCTGGGGCGCGACGATGCGGATGCCGCGCTCGCGCAGATGGGTGATCGCCTGACGCAATTCGGCGCGCATCTTTGCGCTCTGGCCTTCGGCATTGGTGTATTTCGCGGCGACCTTCACGTAGTCGACCTGCACGTGCTGCAGCAGCTGGAAATTCGCCATGGTCGCGTCGAAGTTCGACAGGCACAGGCGAATGCCGAGGCGTTTCGCATTCTCGTGGAACGCGGTCAGCTGACGGATGCGCGCCAGCGCATCGGCGGTCCGGAACTCGATCACCAGATGCTCGGGACTGATGCGGCGCGTTTCGATGCCCTGCTTCAGCCACGCCAGTCGCTGCGGGTCGTTCAGGCTCTCGATCGACTGGCTGACAAACAGGCGTACCGGGTGGCCGTCGCGCGCACGCTCGGAAATCACCAGCAAGGCGCGCGACAGCACCCAGCGGTCAACACCGTGGATCAGTCCGGCGCGCTCGGCCAGCGGCACCAGCACCGCTGCCGTATAGGTACGACCACCATCGCCGCGCAAGCGCAGCAGCGTCTGGAACTGTTCGTCGTGACCACCCCGGAGCGATGCGATCGGCTGGAACAGCAGCTGGAAACTCTCGTTGCGGATGGCGTCGCGGATGGCGCCGAAGAGCATGTCCTCGTCGGCATCGCCGGCCTGAGAGATCTGGGTCTGGAACAATGCGACGCGACGCTCGGGATCCTGCCGCGCGCCAACGCAGGCCCGCTCGGCGGCATTGACCATGGCGGCAGCCTCGCCGAGGTTCTGGCCGAAGGTGGCGATACCGATCGCCACCGCCAGCGTGATGCTGCGGTCGCCGATCTCGAACACGTGCTGATCGAAGGCCTGGCGGATGCGACCGCCGAATTCCAGCAACTCCGTCTCCTGCAACTGCGGCGCCAGCACGATGAAACTGGTGTCGCCGAAACGGGCACAGAGGTCGCGCGTCTGCACCAATCCGCTCAGGAAGGCGCCCGCCTGCCCGATCAGCTGGTCGAACGCGCTCAGGCCGATGCGCTCGCGGATGTTCTGGGCGCCGTCGACCAGCAGGAACAACAGGCCGCCGCCCTGCCGGTGGGCGTCGTCGTTGGCGAGCAACTCGCTGACCCGCTCAAGCACATGCGCGCGGTCGTACAGGCCACTGACCGGGTCGCGCGGGTTGTGCGCCAATACCCGCTTCTGCGTGGCACGCGCGCGGCGCACGCGGTTGGTCACCGCGGAAATCAGATGTTTCGGCCGGATCGGCTTTTCCAGATAGTCGTCGCCGCCGGCGGAGAGCGCGTCGAAGCGCTTCTCCTCGTCGTGCTCGCCGGACAGGAAGACGATCGGGATATTGGTGTAGGCCTCGCGTTCGCGGATCAGCGTGGTCAACTCCATGCCGTCGCAGTCGGGCATGTACAGGTCCATCAGGATCAGTTCCGGCCGGAAGGCACTCAGCTCTTCCAGCGCGCTGATCGGGTCCATCACCGCACGCGTTTCCATCCCGGCCTTGCGCAGGATCGACTCCGCGAACAGCGCCTGCGAACGATCGTCCTCGATGATCAGGACGCGGAAGGGGTCGCCGCCCTCGCCTTCGAGCAGCTCCTCGATGCGCGCGAACGCATCCGCCGCGGTCATCGGCAGCGTGATGAACGCGTCGGCACCCGCACGCATCGCCTTCAGCCGCGTGGCGATGTCGTTGTTGTCGGCAAACACGACCAGCGCCACCTTCTGGCTGGTGCGGGTGCGCGCCAGACGCAGACTGTCGCCGATGGCATCCAGCTGCGGCAGGAAGGCGGCATCAACGATGACCATCGCCGGCGCGAACGCGCCCAGCATTTCGCGCAGGGTGTCGGCGTCCTCGATCAGGTCGAACGGATACCGCGAGCCTTCGAGCTTCTGGTCGACTTCGGACGCCAGCGGGTCGCCTGCGGTCAGGTGATAGACGCGCTTTTCAGCCGTGGCGCGAATCGGCTTCGACTGCGCACGCGCCGCCGGCACTGCTGCCGCTGCGTTCGTTGCGGGCGCCGCTGCGGGCACCGGAGCTGCTGCCGCCGGTGTGGCCGGTGCTGCAGCCAGTGCGCTGTCGACATCGCCGACACCCCAGCGGCGCCAGTATTCCCGCGGCGGCACGACCAAGGTCTGAATGCCGCCGCGTTCGGCCACCAGCGGCATCACGCCCGGACTGGTCACCGCAACTTTCTCCGGTACGTGCTTGGCGATCAACGCCCCCAGCATATCGATCGCGCGCTGGAACTGCGGCCTCGCCTCGTCGTCGGGCAAGGACACGTTTTCCAGATAGGGCGCGACAAAGGTCTCGATGCCGAACAGCACTTCGCCCGCGTCCAGCACGCCATAACGTCCGCAGGCACCGGCCAGCGCCTGCACGTCCTGGAAGAACACGGTGAGCACATTGACGTCCCAACCCTGCATCGTCAGGCGACGCGCACGCCGATGCACGGTCTCGAGACGCTTGGGCAGCGTCTTGACGAAGACCTGGCGGAGTTCGGCGCTTTGTTGGGACTCGTCCGGACTGAGCATTGCAGGCGATCTCGACGGGTCGCCGGACTATATCGCAGCCCCCCGTGGCCCGCACCGGGGGCGCGGGCTCAGAACGGCTTGACGACAACGAGCACGACAATGCCGATCAGCGCCAACGCCGGCACTTCGTTGTAGACACGGAACCAGCGCCCGCTGCGGGTGTTGCGACGTTCGCGGAACTGCCGCACGAACATCGCCATGCTGGCGTGATAGCCGATCAACAAGGTCACCAGCGTCAGCTTGGCGTGCAACCAGCCCTGACGGGCATAGTCTGGCGCATGCATCAGCCACCAGGTCAGCAAGGCGACACCGAAGCCGACCGCCAGCGCCCCGCCGAGATGGGTGATACCGAGCAGGCGCCGCTCCATCACGACGAAACGTTCGTGTGATGCTTCGTCGCGGACATCGACGTGATAGACGAACAGACGCGGCAGGTAGAACAGGCCGGCAAACCAGGCCACGACGAAGACGATATGGAACGCCTTCAGCCAGAGCATCAGGCCACCGCGGCGCGGACACGGCGCGCGACGTGGCGCACGAGCCGGAAAAGCAACACGATGGCGACGGCGAAGGCCACGGTCGCGAGCATCACGAAGCCCAGCGCCCACCACGGATGCGCGATCGCGAGCGCCAGCGTGGCCAGCACCAGGCCATCTTCGGCGACCGAAGCGGTCCAGTTGCTGGCCGGTTCGGGTGAGGTGTTGATAAGGGCGCGGGTACCGCTCTTCAGGCTGTGGCTCAGGGCGGCGACGGTACCGCCGAGCACCATGCCGGCGACGCTGGCTTCACCGCTGTCGGTCGGCAGAGCGATGCCGCCAAGAAAGGCACCGGCGGGAATGCGCACCAGCGTGTGCACCAGATCCCAGACCGAATCGACGCCGGGCAGCTTGTCGGTGAGGAATTCGACGACGGCCAAGGCGCCGCAGACGGCGAGCACCACCGGCGACTTCGCCAGCGCGACCGATTCCGGCAACTCCATCCAGCCGAAGTAAGCCGCAAGCCCGACGCCGAAGATGGTCAGGTAGACGCGGACGCCAGCCAGCCAGGCGAGCACGATGCCGAGCACGAAGGGCGCTGCGGGATGAGCCGAAATATCCATCATGTTCCGCAGTATAGCCCCCGATGTTCGAATGCACGGCAACAGTTGCGTGCGGACGATTGATTCGGCACAGGCGAAAAATCCTGCTTGCGTTCGCGGGTCGCATCGATAGACTCCCCAGCCCCGTTTGCGTTTCGACGCGTGCGGCGCACCAGAACCAACAACAAGAAGAAGCAGCACCATGAACGTCTTCCAGCCCCTGCGTGTCGATGCCGTCACCGCGCCCGAAACCACACCGGCGCTGAGCGAATGCGTGGCGCGTGCGGTGCGCCGCTATCTCGCCCATTCGGGCGGCGATTGCGCACAGGATCTGTATCGCCTGGTGCTGGCCGAAGTCGAAGCGCCGATGCTGCGCGAAACCCTGCGCCATACCGACGGCAACCTGACGCGTGCGGCCGACATGCTCGGCATCACCCGAGCGACGTTGCGCAAGAAGCTGGCCGAGCACCGCCTCGGATAAGCCAGAAGGCCGGTTGCGACGCAGCCGTATACTGCGCGCCTCCCAAGCTCCGGAAGTTCCCATGACCGCGTCATCGACCGTGGCCGTGCGCCGCGCGCTGCTGTCCGTCTCCGACAAGACGGGTTTGATCGACCTCGCCCGCGCGCTCGCAGCCCGCGGCATCGAACTGCTCTCCACCGGCGGCACCGCGAAGGCGATCCGCGACGCCGGCTTGGCCGTCCGCGATGTCTCCGATGTCACGGGTTTCCCGGAAATCATGGATGGTCGCGTCAAGACTCTGCATCCGAAGGTGCATGGCGGCCTGCTAGGCCGACGCGGCCAGGACGATGCGGTGATGGCCGAACATGGCATCGCGCCGATCGACCTACTGGTGCTGAACCTGTATCCGTTCGAACGCGTGTCGATGGACCCGGACAGCACGTTCGAGGACATCGTCGAAAATATCGACATCGGTGGACCCGCGATGTTGCGTGCGGCTGCGAAGAACTTCGCCCATGTCGCGGTGGCGACCGATCCGGCGCAATACGCGGCACTGCTGGCCGAACTCGATGCCAACGACGGCGCGCTGACGGCGAAGACACGTTTCGCGCTGTCGGTGGCCGCGTTCAATCGCGTCGCGCAATACGACGCCTTCATCAGCAACTATCTCTCCGCGGTGCAGGACGACGGCTCGCTGGCGCTGTTCTCGGGCCAGAGCAATGGCAATTTCGTCAAGGTGATGGACCTGCGTTACGGCGAGAACCCGCACCAGCAGGCCGCGTTCTACCGCGACCTGTGGCCGGTGCCGGGCACACTCGCGACCTTCACCCAGTTGCAGGGCAAGGAACTCAGCTACAACAACATCGCCGATGCCGACGCCGCCTGGGAATGCGTGCGCCAGTTCGAGCAGCCGGCCTGCGTCATCGTCAAGCACGCGAACCCGTGTGGCGTCGCGGTCGGTGCGAACTGCGCCGACACCTACGAAGCCGCCTACGCGACCGATCCGACCTCGGCTTTCGGCGGCATCATCGCGTTCAACCAGAAGCTCGATGCGGCGACGACGAAGACCATTCTCGACCGCCAGTTCGTTGAAGTGCTGATCGCACCGGACTACGACGAGGCCGCGCTCGCCTACTGCACGAAAAAGGCGAACGTGCGCGTGCTGCGCATCCCGCATGGCGCCGGCAAGAACAATACGGACGTTAAGCGGGTCGGATCCGGCCTGCTGATGCAGACCGCCGACATCCGCGAAGTGACACGCGCCGAACTCAAGGTCGTCAGCGAACGCACGCCCAGCGATGCGGAGTTGAACGACCTGCTGTTCGCCTGGCGCGTGGCCAAGTACGTGAAGTCGAATGCCATCGTCTACGCGAAGGACGGTCGCACCGTCGGTGTCGGCGCCGGCCAGATGAGCCGCGTGGTCAGCGCGAAAATTGCCGGGTTGAAGGCCGAAGAAGCCGGATTGATCGTACCCGGTTCGGTGATGGCGTCCGACGCCTTCTTCCCGTTCCGCGATGGCATCGACGCAGCCGCGAAGGCCGGCATCCGCGCGGTGATCCAGCCCGGCGGCTCGATGCGCGACGCCGAGGTGATCGCCGCCGCGAACGAACACGGCCTCGCCATGGTCTTCACCGGCATCCGCCATTTCCGCCATTGATCTTGTCTCCTCCTCTTGCACGGCAGGGGGAGGTCGGGAAGGGGTAACGATGAAAATTCTGGTGATCGGTTCCGGCGGCCGCGAACACGCGCTGGCCTGGAAGTTGAAGCAGTCGATCCGCGTCTCCGAAGTGATCGTCGCGCCCGGCAATGCCGGCACCGCGCGTGAACATGGCTTGCGCAATGCCGACGTGCGCATCGAGGACATCGATGGCTTGCTCGCACTCGCCCAACGCGAACGCATCGACCTGACCGTGGTCGGTCCGGAAGTCCCGCTGGTGCTCGGTGTCGTGGACAAGTTCCGGGCCGCCGGCCTGCGCATCTTCGGGCCGCGACAGGCCGCGGCGCAGCTCGAAGGATCGAAGGCGTTTGCCAAGGATTTCCTCGCCCGCCACCAGATTCCGACCGCGAAGTATCAGGTCTTCACCGCGCTCGAACCGGCACTGGCCTATGTGCGCCGCGAAGGCGCGCCGATCGTCATCAAGGCCGACGGACTTGCGGCCGGCAAGGGCGTGGTCGTCGCGTTGACGCAATGTGATGCCGAACAGGCACTGCACGACATGCTCGGCGGCCAGAGTCTCGGCCAGGCCGGAGCGCGCGTCGTCGTCGAGGAATTCCTCGACGGCGAGGAAGCCAGCTTCATCGCGATCTGCGATGGCGAACACGCACTCGCGATGGCGACCAGCCAGGACCACAAGCGCGCGCTCGACGGTGACCTCGGTCCGAACACCGGCGGCATGGGCGCGTATTCGCCGGCGCCGGTGGTGACGCCCGAGATCCATCAGCGGGTGATGGATACCGTGATCAAGCCGACCCTCGCCGGCATGCGCCAGGATGGCCATCCCTTCATCGGTTTCCTGTACGCCGGGCTGATGATCGATGCCCGCGGCGAGATCAAGGTGCTCGAATTCAACGTGCGCTTCGGCGATCCGGAGACCCAGCCGATCATGCTGCGCCTGCAGTCGGACATGGTCGATCTGCTTGAAGCCGCGCTCGACGGGCGACTGCATGAAACCAATGCGGTGTGGGACGCGCGTCCGTCGATCGGCGTGGTGCTGGCGGCGCACGGCTACCCGGCCAAGGTACGCAACGGCGATGCCATCCACGGGCTCGATGCGGCCCATGCGCCGGACACGAAGATCTTCCACGCCGGCACCAAGCTGGTCGGCAGCGAGGTGGTGACGGCCGGCGGCCGCGTGCTGACCGTGTGTGCGCTCGGCCAGGACATCGTCGAGGCCCGCGCCAAGGCCTATGCCGAGGTCGAGAAGATCCGCTTCGACGGTCTGCAGTTCCGCCGCGACATCGCGCACCGGGCGATCGGACGCAGCTGATTCACGTCGCGCCTCCGTCTTGAGGCGGAGGCCTGTGGGCGGAGGGGTTTCCTAGAATCGCGGGTCGGCCGTCGTGGGGATGGCCCTGACGGAGTCCGACCCGAATGAAGATCACGACCCTCCGCCGCGCGCTCGCGACGGCCATCACGCTCGCGCTGGGCGCTGCGCCGACGGCCTTTGCGGCCAATGCGGAAGCGACCGATGACCCGGCAGACGATGCGCACCGCACCGCGCAGATCGTGGTCAGCGCCAAGGGCACGGCCGCCGACACGCCAGACGCGCTCGCTACCGAAATCGTGCACGTCGAAGACGCGGTGGCGCACCCGTCCGATTTCCAGGACGTGATCACGCGCGTGCCGGGCGTCGGTGCGACCGGCCAGAACGGCATCTTCGAAACCTTTTCGATCCGCGGCAGCGGTGCGAACAATGTCGGCATCCTGTATGCCGGCATGCCGCTGACCGCGCAACGCCGCGCCGGCGTGCCGGTGTCCTTCGTCGAACCGTCCCTGCTCGGCGAAGTCGCGGTCGCGCGCGGCCCGGCGGTCGTCCACTACGGACCGGGCGCACTCGGCGGCGCAGTTTCGGTCGAACCGCGCTGGTTCTCGACGCCTTACGCCAGCGCCAGCTTCATGAGCGGCGGCGACGAATACGTGCTGGCCGGCGGATTCGGCAGCGACAGCTTCTCGATCGGCGCGGCGCAACACAGCGCCAACGACACCCAGGCTGCGAACGGCACGCCGCTGCACACGCAGTTCGACCGCGCCAGCGCGGTCGTGCAGTACCGCACCCAGATCGACGACCTCGAACTCGACGCCATGCTGTCGCCATCGCGCACCGAGGACATCGGCAAGTCGAACAGCCGCTTCCCGGCACGCGACACGATCTATCCGCACGATGACCACACTGTCGGCCGCGTGCGCGTGCGTCATGCCAATGGCTTCGAAGCCAGCGTGCAGGGCCACGACCAGTCGCTGCGCACCTGGAACCGTCGCCCCGGTTTCGCCGACACCTTCGCCGACGTGCAAAGCCTCGATCTCGGCGCCACCGTGCAGCAGACCTTCGAGGCCGGCGACTTCGTGCACAACGTCGGCGTCGAATTCCTCGGTCGCCGCAACGTCGATGCCTTCGACGCCAGCACGTCCATCGACAACCGCCGCTACACCTTGCGCGATGCGCGCGAGAACGGCTGGTCGCTGTTCGCGATCAGCGACTGGGCGGTGGCGCCCGAGGTCGCGCTCGAGTTCGGCGCGCGCCATTCCACGATCGACCAGAAGCAGGCCGGCGCCCAGTTGGATGATGGCGATACGGCCGTCACCGCCGGCGCGGTGTGGACGCTGGACGAGGCCCATCGCCTGAGCTTGAACATCGCCACCGGATATCGCTTCGCAACGCTGGAAGAACGCTTCTTCTCCGGCGTGACCGCGCAGGGTGAAGTCGTCGGCAACCCGGACCTGGGATCGGAAAGCTCGTTCGGCATCGACCTCGGCCACGCCTGGACCGGCACCGAGTGGCACAGCGAAGTGCACCTGTGGCGCACCAAGGTCGACGACCTGATCCAGCTCACCAGCGTCACACCCGGCATCAACGGTTTCGAGAACGTCAGCGAAGCCAGGCTTTGGGGTGCCGAAGCCCTGCTCGGCTGGACGCCGACCGAAGCTTTCTCGTTGCGCACCAGCGTCGCGGTCGTGCGCAGCAAGGACCTGCGTACCGGCAACCCGCTGTTCGGCAGCCCGCCGGTCACCGCCGACATCGAGGCACGGCATCGCTTCGGTGACGCCTTCAGTCTGGCCGCCCGCTACATGCATCGCTGGGAAATGGACCGCCCGGGCTTCGAGGAAGTGGCTCGCGATGCGGTCGATCTGGTCGACGCCGAATTCGACTACGACCTCGGCGGAGGCCTCGGTGTCGGCGTCTACGTGCAGAACCTGTTCGACGAGAATTACTTCGCCACCGCCGATGCCTTGTCGGCGCTGGCGCCGGAACGTTCATTCGGCCTGCATCTCACCTGGCAGGCACACTGACCCCGCGGTCCATCACGACGGGTAACGCTTCTCGAAATCGAGACAGTGGTGCCCGTCGCGATAGCGGTAATCAAGGCGGTCCGTCAGCGACTTGAGCAGATGGATGCCGAGCCCGCCGATGTCGCGCAAGGAGATCGGCGTGTGGGTATTCGGTGATCGGCTGCTGTGCGGATCGAAGTCCTGCGCGCGATAGGCGAACCGGGCGCACAACCGGTCCGTTCCCAGTTCGATGCGCACGCGAATCGGGTCACGGGCACCGCCGTTGTGATGGATGGCGTTGGCGAGAATCTCGTCGCAACACACCTGCACGGCGCGCAACACCGGCTCCGATACGCCGCGCGCTGTCAGCCAGCGTTCGAGCGCCTCGTTCAGCACCCGCACCGAACGCGGCTCGCGCGCGAGCTCGAAATCGCGTTCCCGCTGCTGCACAGCTGCGCTGTCGTCCGCCTCGTCCATCGGCACCTCGCGACCGCGATGCTCGCGAAGCGCGGCGCCGGATGCAATCGCCGCGTCAACGCACCCAGGCGTCCAGCTCGGCGCGGTCGAATGCGCCGGCGTGGCGCTTGACGATGCGCCCGTCGGCACCGATCAGGACGGTGTAAGGCAGGACGCCCCGGGTATTGCCGAACTGCAGGGACTCGTCGGGTCCGTCGGCGCTGCCGATGAAGACCGGGTACGACACCGGGTGTGCGGCCAGATAGTCGCGGGCGGCGTCGGCCGGTTCGACGGCGATGCCGACCACATGCCAGTCCGGATGCGCTCGCGCGAATTCGTCCAGCACCGGCATCTCCTCGACGCAGGGCGGGCACCAGCTGGCCCAGAAGTTCAGCAGCACGGGTTTGCCGTCGAAGCGCGACAAGTCCACCGTCGTGCCGGACAGGTCCGGCAGCGACAGTGTTGGCCGCAGGTCGCCGATGGCGAGCACGCCGGGCGGCGGGGTCGCGGGTTCGGCGTTCGATCGCGCCTCGCGCAACTGGCGCGCAAGCAGGAAGCCGGCGAGGCCGGCGGCAACGACGACGAACAGCAGCAGGAAGACTTGGCGAATCGACATCCGCCCAGTCTAGCGGCGTCGCCAGTATCATTGCGGCTTTGCCGGAGTTCGCCGATGCCTGCACGCCTGTCCCTGCTTCTGCTGGTCCTGCTCGGCCTGGCGTGTGGTGCCGTGTCGGCGTTGCAGATGCCGATCTACGAAGGCGAGGTCGCGCTCGCCGCCGGCCGCGACGAACAGGACGAAGCCGCTCTGCGCGCGGCGCTCGCACAGGTGCTCGTGAAAGTCTCGGGTGATCGCAGCGTGGCCGCCGATGCCGGTCTCGACGGCGTGCTCGCGGATGCGCGCCGGATCGCGGTGCTGGTGTCGGCGCGCTCGTTGCCCGACGGCACGCGCGTGCTGGTCGCGAACTTCGACCCTGGCGCCATACACGATCGCCTGGCCGCACTCGGCCGCCCGGTCTGGCACGACGACCGCCCGCCGCTGCTGGTCTGGCTCGGCATCGACGACGGCACCCAGAAGCAGATCGCGAGCGCGAACCAGATCGCCGCGCTCGGCGCGATGACCGAACGCGCCCGCGCCCGCGGCATCCCGATGCTGCTGCCGCAGATGGACGGCGTCGACCAGAATCGCATCAACCCGGTCACGTTGTGGGGGGCACCGCCGCAGACCATCGTCGCTGCCGGCCAGCGTTACGGCGTCCAAGCCATGCTGGTGATCCGGCTTAGTCGCGGCACGCCGTGGCAGGCGCGTTACACCCTGATCGACGGTCGCAGCTACGAGGAATGGACGCAGACCGACACGCAGTCGAATGCGTTGCTCGGTGCCGCCATCGACGGCGCTGCCGATCGCCTGGCGCGACGCTACGCGGTCGAACCGCAGGGCAGCGCACTCGGCGGCGTCGACTGGTGGATCGAGGGCGTGCGCAGTGCCCAGGACTACGCCAGCGTCGTCGGCTATTTCGGCAAGCTCGAATTCGTGCGCGAGGTGCGCGTGCTGCGCGCCGAGGGTGATCGCCTGCAACTGCACCTCGACCTCGCCGTCGGCGAACGTCGCCTGCGCCAGTTGCTGGCGCTTGACGGCCGTCTGGAACTGCTCGACCTCGCCGCGCCTGCTGCCGCGACGCAGCTGCGCCTGATGCATTGATGCCCGCACCCACGGAGCGCGCCATGATCGACGATCGCCGGGTCTGGTCCTGGCTCATCATCGCGACCGCCATCGGCGGCCTGCTGTATTTCCTCGCGCCGGTACTGACGCCGTTCGCGCTGTCCGCGCTGTTCGCGTATCTCGGCAATCCGCTGGTCGAACGCCTCGCCGCAAAACGCATGTCGCGTGGTGCCGCGGTCGCCATCGTGTTCCTGCTGATGACGATGGCGGTGGCACTGCTGCTCGCCATCATCATTCCGGCCCTGATCGATCAGGCGCGCAGCGTGCCCGGCTATATCGACGCGCTGCATGCGTGGTACGACCGCGTCGCGGCGCCGTGGCTGCAGAGCGAGTTCGGCTTCTCGCTGACCGCGATCGATCCCGGCCGTGCCTTCGCCAGCCTGCGCACGCATCTCGACGACATCGGCCGATTCGCGCCGAAGCTGCTCGGTGGTCTCACGACCTCGGGCGCAGCGGTGATCGGCTGGGTCGCCAACGTGTTGCTGATCCCGCTGATCACGTTCTACCTGATGCGCGACTGGACCCACATGGTCGAACGCCTGCGTCTGCTGATTCCGCGCCCGCTGGAGCCGACGGTGACCCAACTCGCGCGCGAATCCGACGCCGTGCTCGGCAGTTTCCTGCGTGGCCAGATGAGCGTCGTGTTCGCACTCGCGGCGATGTACGCGACCGGACTCTCGCTGGCCGGGCTGAAGTTCGGCATGTTGATCGGCATCGTCGCCGGCCTCGTCAGTTTCGTGCCCTACCTCGGCCCGGTGGTCGGCATCGGCGGCGGGCTGATTTCGGCCATCGTCACTGGCGGCGACATCTGGGTGAACGTGGCCCTGGTGCTGGCGGTGTTCATGGTCGGCCAGCTGGTCGAGAGTTTCTTCCTGACGCCGAAACTGGTCGGCGAAAGCATCGGCCTGCATCCGGTCGCCGTGATCTTCGCGGTGCTCGCGGGCGGCCAATTGTTCGGCTTCTTCGGCGTGTTGCTGGCCCTGCCGGTGGCGGCGGTGATCCTGGTCGTGCTGCGACACACGCGCGAGCGCTATCTCGCCAGTGACATCTACGGTGCCGAAGCCACAGCGCCAGCCGACGCCACACCCGCCAGCGCAGCAACAGCGGATACGGCGACGCCGACCCCGGCCGCGGAGGCCACGGCGGCTGCGTCCGCGCCGAGCGCGCCGTCGATGCCGATCAAGGACGCGTCGACGTGACCCATCGCCAGTTGCCGCTGGCCCTGCGTTTCCCGCAGGGCGCGCGTTTCGATCGCTACGCGCCGGACGGCAACGAGGCGGTCGTCGCGGCATTGCGTGCGTTCGCCGAAGCGCCGTCGACGCCGGGCAGCTTGCTGGTCGGCGCCAGTGGCACCGGCAAGACGCATCTGGCGATGGCCGTGGTCGCGGCCGGCAGCGATGCCGCCCTGCTGCCGCTGGCCGAATTCGGCACACGTGCCGAGGCGGCGTTGTCGGCGACGACAGCGCGCACCCTCGTCGTGATCGACGATGTCGATGCCATCGCCGGCCAGCGCGCCGCCGAGATCGCCCTGTTCGATCTGTTCAACCGCACCCGTGATGGCGGTGGCGCACTGCTCGTCACTGCGCCGGTGAACGTGCCGCGCCTCGGTCTGGTGCTGCCTGACCTGGCCTCGCGCCTCGCCAGCTTGAGCCTGCTGAACCTGCAGCCGCTGGATGACGCCGCACGCCGTCGTGTCATCCACGCGCGCGGGGCCGCACGCGGCATGGATGTCGGCGACGATGTGCTCGATTTCCTGTTTCGCCGCTACCCGCGCGACCTCGGCGCATTGCTCGACCTGCTTGACCGCCTCGACCGCGAAACCCTGGCGCGCAAACGCCGCCTCACCGTGCAACTGGTGCGCGACGTCATCCGCGACGCGGACGCCTGATCACCACGGCAACATCTCGCCATTGGCATGCCAGAACGTGCCGCTGTTGCTGGCGTTCAGCGCGTCGATGCGTGCGATCAGCAGGCCTGCGGATTCGGCCGGTTCCAGTTGTCCGTTTCCGCCGGTCATGCGTGTGCGCACGAAGCCCGGATGCAGGATGGCGACGGCCGCGCCCTGCGGCGCGAGATCGATGGCCAGCGACTTGGCCCCGGCATTCAGGGCCGCCTTGCTCATCCGGTAGCCGTAGTAGCCGCCGGAACCGTTGTCGGCGACCGAACCCATGCGACTGGTGATGAAGGCGAGCTTGCACGGGTTCGCGAGCTGCGCGCGCAGGTCCTGGGTCAGCAGGATCGGTGCGAACGCATTCACGGCCATCTGTGCGTCCAGCGATTCCGGATTGATCGACCCGAGCGCGTCGTTGGCGAGCACGCCGGCGTTGTGGACAACGACATCGAGCCGTCGCGTGCCGATGGCCTGCACGATGCGATGACGGCCGGCGCCGTCACGCACGTCGGCGCCTTCGATCACCTCGAAGCCCGCGTGTGACTGGCCCTTCGGCCATTGCCGAACCGCGGCAATGACCTGGTCGCCGCGCGCGGCGAACTGCTTCACGAATTCGAGGCCGATGCCACTCGATGCACCGGTAACGAGGATCAAGGCCATGTTGCGCTCCTTCACGTGGGGAATGCCGGCCATTCTCGCGCGAACCGCTACACTCCGCGCCCTCATGCGTGTGCTCGGCATCGAATCCTCCTGCGACGAGACCGGCGTGGCCGTCTATGACACGGCCGCGGGTCTGTGCGCGCATACCGTCTACAGCCAGATCGACCTGCACCAGGCCTACGGCGGCGTGGTCCCGGAACTGGCCTCGCGCGACCACGTGCGCAAGCTGCTGCCCTTGTTGCGCGAAACGCTGGCCGAAGCCGGGATGTCGGTGCGTGATCTCGACGGCGTCGCCTACACCAGTGGGCCCGGACTCGTCGGCGCCTTGCTGGTCGGGGCCGCGACGGCGCGCTCGCTCGCCTGGTCGCTCGATATCCCGGCGATCGGCGTGCATCACATGGAAGGGCATCTGCTCGCGCCGCTGCTCGAACCCGGCGCGCCGCAACCGCCCTTCGTCGCGTTGCTGGTGTCCGGCGGCCACACCCAGCTGATCGCGGTGCGCGGCATCGGCGATTACGCACTGATGGGCGACACGCTCGACGATGCCGCCGGCGAAGCCTTCGACAAGACCGCGAAGATGATGGGCCTGCCGTATCCGGGCGGCCCGGAACTTGCAGCGCTGGCAGGCTCTGGCGTGCCCGGTCGCTACACGTTTTCGCGCCCGATGTGCGACCGCCCTGGCCTCGATTTCAGTTTCAGCGGACTCAAGACCCAGGTGCTGCTGGCCTGGGAGAAATCCGACCGCAGCGACCAGACCCGCGCCGACATCGCGCGCGGCTTCGAGGAAGCAGTCACCGACACGCTGGCGATCAAATGCCGCCGCGCGTTGACCGAAGCCGGGCTGCGCACACTGATCGTGGCCGGCGGTGTCGGTGCGAACAAACGCCTGCGCGCCCTGCTCGCCGAGGCTGGCGCAAAGGAAGGGTTCGCGGTCGCATTTCCGCGCCCCGAGTTCTGTACCGACAACGGCGCGATGATCGCGTTTGCGGGCGCGATGCGGCTCGTCGCCGGACAACATCAGGACGCCGGCATCGCGGTGCGTCCGCGCTGGCCGCTTGAAGAATTGCTGAAGGTGTGAGCATGGACATTGTTTTCGTCGAAGCGCTGAAGATCGACACCCTGATCGGCATCTACGACTGGGAGCGCCGTGCCAAGCAACCGGTCGTGCTCGATCTGGAGATGGCCTTCGACAACCGCGTGCCGGCCGCGACCGACCGCATCGAGGACACGCTCGACTACAAGGCGGTGTCGAAACGTCTGGTCGGTTTTGTTGGCGATGCGCAGTTCGGTCTGGTCGAGACTCTGGCCGAACGTTGCGCAGAGATCGTGCTGAACGAGTTCAAGGTGGCGTGGCTGAAACTGCGCATCCGCAAGCCGGGCGCGGTGCGTGGCGCCGCTGCGGTGGGCGTGCAGATCGAACGCGGGCGCCGGCCGGACTGATGGGCCGCGCCTATCTCTCGCTCGGGTCCAACATCGAGCCGGCACGGCACCTGCGATCCGCCCTCGCGGCCTTGCGCGAACGCTTCGGCGACGTGCACGTGTCCCCGGTGTACCGCACGCCGGCAATCGGATTCGACGGCGACGATTTCCTCAATGCCGCCGCGCTCATCGACAGCGAACTCGATCCATACGCACTGAACGACTGGCTGCATGCGCTCGAAGACGCGCACGGACGCGATCGCAGCGGTCCGCGCTTCGGGCCACGTCCGCTCGACATCGACATCGTCTTCTATGACGACCTGACGCTGGACGGTCCCGGTCATCTGCAAATCCCGCGCGACGAGCTGAAACACGCCTTCGTGCTGAAGCCGCTGGCCGACCTCGCGCCGGACTACGTGCATCCGCGTCTCGGCCGTTCGCTGGCCGCGCTGTGGGCGAGTTCGGGCCTGACGATCGGCCCGGTGGTCGATCTCGCATCGACAAGCTGACGCGATTGCCTTAGCGTTCCGTCGCCGCGCATGGGGCGCGCCGGAGTCGGGTCATGTTCGTGAAGTTCGCACGCAGTTGGTCGCTGGTGAAGGCAAGTGCCGGCGTGTTGCGCCAGGACAAGGAATTGCTGGTGTTTCCGGCGATCTCGGTGGTGGCCTCGCTGCTGGTCATGGCCAGTTTCATCCTGCCCTTGTTCGGCCTGCTCGACTTCAAGGCCATGGAGCAAGGCGAGCGCGAACCGATGTGGCTGTACGCCTGGGTCTTCCTGTTCTACCTCGCGCAGTATTTCGTGATCTTCTACTTCAACACCGCCCTGGTCGGTGCGGCGATGATCCGCCTGCAGGGCGGCGACCCGACCGTGGCGGATGGCCTCAACATCGCCTGGTCCAAGCGCGGCACGATCTTCGGCTACGCGCTGATCGCGGCGACCGTGGGCATGATCCTGCGCGCCATCGAGGAACGCGCCGGCATGATCGGCAAGTGGGTCGCGGGACTGCTCGGCGCCGCCTGGACCGTGGTCACCTTCATGACCGTGCCGATCCTCGTCAGCCGTGACATCGGACCGGTCGATGCGGTCAAGGAAAGCGCGCTGTTGCTGAAGAAGACCTGGGGCGAAAACCTGATCGGCCAGGGCGGCGTCGGCATCGTCTTCGGGCTGCTGCAATTCCTCGTCATCGCGCTGATGGTGGTCGCCCTGATCGCGGTCGCTGCGACCAAGTCGGTGGCGCTGATCGTCACCGTCGTCGCCATCGGCGTGTTCGCGATGATGGCGCTGGCGCTGATCCAGGCCGCGCTGTCCGGCATCTATTCGGCGGCGTTGTATCGCCACGCCATGGGCGAAGAAACCCTGGGCATGGACCGCGCCCTGCTGGATGCGGCGTTCGCGGTCAAGCGCTGATCAGCCGCGCCGCATCTGCTCCGCCACCCAGGCGAACAGTCGCTGCCAGGCGGCACGGGCGTCCGGGGTGAAGGTCGGGCCGTTGACGTCGGCGAGTGCGCCCAGCATCGCTTCGCCGACCTCGACGTAGTGCGCGAACTTGACGCCATAGCCGCGATGGCGGGCGCCGAGTTCCTGCAGGGTGCCGACCAGGTGTTCGGGTTCGTCGAGTCCGGCCGCGACCACGCCGAGCGTCTGCACCAGTTTCATGCGCTGCTGCGTCATGTCGGTCGGGAACAGACGGCGCAGCGCCGGAGCGCGTTCGAACAGGCGCTCGTAGAAGCGGCGCGCGAAGCCGTCCGGGTCGGCCACGACCGGCGCC
Source organism: Pseudomonadota bacterium (assembly GCA_022705045.1). GTDB lineage: Bacteria > Pseudomonadota > Gammaproteobacteria > Xanthomonadales > Ahniellaceae > JADKHK01. The sequence continues at coordinate 17,195 of JAKJFE010000049.1, forward strand.
AGTGTGGCGCGCAGCATCGGGTTGTCCGAACGGGTGTAGACATCGAACAGCAGTTCGGCGGTGTCGCTCATGGTCGTCCTTCCCGTTTGGCGCCGGCGGATTCCGGCGTGTCATACCGGGGGAACGGATTCTGCGACAAAACCGGACATCGGCGATGCCCTGGCCGGCACACCCTTGCCGGCGCCGCGGCAGAACAGGACACTGACGGTCTTCCTGGAGGACCGCGATGAGCGAACGCCCGCAAGTCACCACCCTGCTCGACGCCGTCGGTCGCGGCGAAGCGGCGGCGCAGCGCGAACTCTATGAACTGGCGTACCACGAGCTGAAACGCATCGCCCGTTCGACGCTGAAGAAGGCCGGCGGCGGCGTCACGATGAACCCGAGCACGCTGGTGCACGAGGCCTACATCAAGCTGTCCGGCGACCTCGGCCGCAAGTTCGACGGCAGCCACCATTTCTACAGCCTGCTGGCGCGGGCGATGCGCCAGGTCATCATCGATTTCTCGCGCGAACAGATGGCGGTGAAACGCGGCGTCGGCCTCGTGCGCACGCAGTTGACGGAAGGCTTCGTCCAGCAGGGCATGCCGCTGGAAGAGCTGCTGTCGGTCGACGACGCGCTGCGCAAGCTCGAAGCGGTCGATCCCGAACTCGCGGAACTGGTCGAATGGCATTTCTTCGCGGGCCTGAGCTTCGTCGAGATCGCCGAGGTGCGCGGCGTCACCGAACGCACCGTGCGCCGGCACTGGGATACGGCGCGTGCATTCCTGCTCGATGCTTTGCCAGTGGCTGGTGGGTAGGACCAGTCGCGGGACAGAGCCCGCTCCCACAAGAGCAAAGACCAGGTTTCTGGCTTTTGTGGGAGCGGGCTCTGTCCCGCGATTCATTCAAACCGACAGGGCCCGCCCACCGTCGACACGGATGATCTGGCCGGTGACGTAAGGCGCATCGCGGACCAGGAACAGCGCCGTGCGGGCGAGATCGCCGGGTTCACCGGCACGACCGAGCGGCGTACGCGCCAGCAACTCGCGGCGTTCGGTTTCGGCCTTGCCGGATTCCGGCCACAACACCGCGCCCGGCGCGATGCCGTTGACGCGAATGTCGGGGCCGAGGTCCTTCGCCAGCGCCATCGTCATCATGCCGAGCGCGGCCTTGGCCATGCTGTAGATCGGGTGCTGCGCGAGCGGACGTTCGCCGTAGATGTCGATCAGGTTGACGATGCAGCCGCGCGTCCTGGCCAGATGCGGGGCCGCCGCCTGGGCCAGGAAGAACGGCGCCTTCGCATTCGCGGCGAACAAGTCGTCCCATTGCGCTTCGGTCGCGCGCGCCAGCGGTGTCGGGAAGAGACTGGACGCGTTGTTGATCAGTGCATCAATGCGACCGTAATGTGCCGCGATGCGCTCGATGAAGGGCGCAAGCGCGGCGGTGTCGGACAGGTCCAGCGGCCAAGCTATGCAGGATTGCGCGCGTTTCGCCTCGCAACGGGCCGCAACCGCCTCGGCTTCGCCCCGCGAATGCCGGTAGCTGATCGCAAGGTCGTAGCCGGCTTCGCAGAAGGCTTCCGCCATGACCGCACCGACCCGTTTCGCCGCGCCCGTGATGACCACGACCGGCCGGGATGAATCCGTCATCGGGTATGCTCCTCGCCCATTCGGACGTCGATTGTGCGTGATTCCCCGTGTCCTTGGCGTCTATCCGGAGATCCGCTTGCTGCCCCACCTCGACACCAGCCCGTTCCCCGCACCCAGCGCCGATGAACTCGCGCACAGCGCCGAACTGGCCGACCTGATTCGCGCCGACATCCGCGCCCACGGTTCCATCCCATTCTGGCACTTCATGGAACTCGCGCTGTACGCGCCCGGCCTCGGGTATTACAGCGCCGGCAAGACCAAGTTCGGCGTCAGCGGCGATTTCATCACCGCACCCGAACTCGGCAGCCTGTTCGCACGCTGTGTCGCACGGGCGACGGCGCCGGTCATGCGGGCCGGTCCGGAAGCGGAATTCATCGAAGTCGGTGGCGGCAGCGGCGCGTTCGCGGCCGCGGCGCTGGCGGAATGGGAACGACTGGGCTGCCTGCCGCAGCGCTATCGCATCCTCGATCGCAGCGCCGAATTGCGCGCACGCCAGCGCGCGACGCTGGAAGCGAAGCTGCCACATCTGCTCGACCGCATCGACTGGCCGGACACGCCCCCCGAGCAACCCTGGCGCGGCGTCCTGTTCGCAAACGAAGTCATCGATGCATTGCCGGTGCATCGCTTCGTCATGCGCGACCACGAGCCGCGCGAACTGCACATCGGCTTGAATGGCGACGGCCAGTTCGTCGAACTCGAACGCGAAGCCGACACCATGCTGACTGCTGCGGTCGCGGCCCTGCAGCAGGACCTGCTCGCGCCGTTGCCGGAAGGTTATCGCTCGGAAATCCTGCCGCAGCTGCCGTGGTGGATCGACGCCGTCTGCGGCCAGCTCGAAGCCGGGCTCGCGGTCTTCGTCGATTACGGTTATCCGCGCCGCGAGTACTACCTGCCGGAACGCGACGACGGCACCCTGATCTGCCATTACCACCACCGCGCCCACGGCGATGCGCTGCGCTGGCCGGGCTTGCAGGACATCACCAGCTTCGTCGACTTCACCGCGCTCGCGCTCGCCGGCACCCATGCGCGCCTGCCGCTGGCGGGATTCAATGCCCAGGCCTCGTTCCTGATCGCGGCCGGCATCCTCGATCTGGTCGAGGAAGCCACGCACCTGAGCGAAATCGAACGTTATCGGCTGGCGCAGGAAGTGAAACGGCTGACCCTGCCGGGCGAGATGGGCGAACGCTTCAAGCTGATGACCTTCGCGCGCGGCATCGACCACATGCCCGAGCCGTTCACCAGTTACGACCAGAGCCGTCGCCTGTGAGCTGGCGTCCGTTCCCGCATCCGTGGCTGTGGCGCGGATTGTTCGCGCTCGCGCTGGTCGCCGTCATCGTGTTGTCGCTGGTGTCGAACGACGCCTTGCGCCAGGTCGACTTCATCGGCAATGACAAGATCGGGCACTTCCTCGCCTATTTCGTGTTGATGGCCTTCGCGGTGCAGTTGCGCGATGCCAGCGCCGACTGGTCGCGCGCCGCCTTCGGCCTGCTGCTGATGAGCATCGTGCTCGAATTCCTGCAGCAGGCGTCGGGCCTGCGTCGCGGCGACATTCGCGACGTCTACGCGAACGCGGCCGGCATCGTCACCGGCGCGCTGACCGCACTGACGCCAGCCCGCACCTGGTTGCTGGCGTTCGACAAGCGTTTCAGCGGCGCCCGCAACTAGGCGCGCTCACGAGGCCGCCAGCATTCGGCAGCGCGCCTCGCGCACCGCCGCGCCGATCTCCGGCCCGCGCAGGCCGCGCTCGACGAAGGGTTGGGCATCGACACGCAGGGTCGCGTCGAGTGCGCGGCGCAGCAGGTCGCGCGACGGATACGCGAAGCGGTCGGGGCGCTCGCCGGCACGGCCGAGCTTGTCGGCCGCGCAGGCGAGTGCGATCAGGTCCACCCGCTGCGGCTGGCGATACCCGTCGAGGCGTTCGATCAGGTCGATCATCGAACCGGGTCGCAACTCGCCGGCACGATGCACATTCAGGTGTTCGCGGCAGACGACTTCGGCCAGCGAGGTCCAGTCTGACGGCGCGCGCAGACGCGCGCACAGAGCGTGCAGCGGCGGCAGGCCGCGCGTCTCGTGATCGAGATGACGCGGCAGGATGTCGGGCGGCGTCAACGCCTTGCCGAGATCATGCGTGAACACCGCGAAGCCGACGCGGGCATCGCCCGGTGCGAGCTGCGCGGCCGCATCGAGCGCCAGTTCCAGATGCACGCCGGCATCGTATTCGGGATGGAATTCGATGCGCTGCGGCACGCCATACAAGGCATCGACTTCCGGAAAGATCACGCGCAACGCGCCGCAGCCGCGCAACACGCGCAGGAACACGCCCGGCCGCGGCTCGCCGAGCGCACTGCGCAATTCCTGGAACACACGCTCGGGCACCAGATGCGCAGCTTCGCCGTCCGCCACCATCTGCCGCAACAGCGCCATCGTTTCCGGCGCGACGCGGAAGCCGAGCGGCGCATAACGCGCGGCGAAACGGGCCACACGCAGGATACGCACCGGATCTTCGGCGAAGGCTTCGGAGACATGGCGCAGCATGCGCGCGTCGAGATCGCGCACACCGCCGAACGGATCGACGAGGCTCCCGTCCGCGGCTTCGGCGATCGCGTTGATGGTCAGGTCGCGGCGGCGCAGATCGTCCTCAAGCGTGACCGTCGCATCGGTGCTGACCACGAAACCGCGATAGCCACGACCACTCTTGCGTTCGGTGCGGGCGAGCGCGTATTCCTCCTTCGTCTGCGGATGCAGGAACACCGGGAAGTCGCGCCCGACCGGCTGGTAACCCGCGGCCAGCATCGCTTCCGGCGTTGTGCCGACGACAACGTGATCGTGATCCTTGACGGCACGACCGAGCAGGCGATCTCGCACCGCACCTCCCACAAGATAGGTGTTCATCGTCGCCACTCGCGTATGCTTCCTTTTCTGCCACACATGCTGTTCACTCATTCTCCATCATAGTTCGACATCGACTCTCGACGCCCCCTCATGCCACCCCAGCCCATTCGTTGCACCCTGCTTCTGCTTGCCCTGTCGACACCGCTGCACGCGGCAGATGAAGGCCGGCTCAAGGCCACTGGCGGACTGGTGACGATCGAAGGCGCAGGCGGCGGTGGGCTGGTGCCGTGGGCGACGATGGCAGGCCTGTCCACACGCCCCGGCCATGATGTCGTGTTCGGCATGTCGAGCACCCGCGTCGGCGATTTCCAGCTCGACAGCATTGGCCTCTCGGCCTCCTGGCACGACCGCTTCGAACTCTCTCTGGGACGCCAGCAGTTCACGGTCGATCGTGGCCTGTTGCCCGAAGGCATCGACCGCCGCATCGGCCAGACCGTGCTCGGCGCCAAGCTGCGCGTGGCCGGTGATCTG
>JAKJFE010000186.1 GCA_022705045.1 Pseudomonadota bacterium
GTAGCCGTAGTGCTCGCCACCAGCGGCGAGGAAACGGTCGCGGTTCTCGACGGCGATTTCTTCGAGCGTTTCCAGACAATCGACCGAAAAGCCCGGACAGATCACGTCGACGGCGCGGATGCCGCGTGACGGCAACGCGGCGAGGGTTTCGTCCGTGTACGGGCGCAACCACGGTTCACGCCCGACCCGCGACTGGAACGCGATGGTCCAGTCGCGCTCGCCGAGCCCGAGCAGTTCGGCCACCTGCCGCGCCGTCGCGTGACACTGGCAGTGGTAGGGATCGCCGGCATGCAGATAACGCTCCGGAATGCCGTGGAACGAAAACAGCAGATGCCGGCGGTCTTGATGCGCCCAGCGCTGACGTACCGATTCGGCCAAGGCCTCGGCGTACCCGGGATGGCGGTAGTAGTCGCTGATGAAGGCGAGTTCGGGAATCCAGCGCCAGGTCTTCAGTTCGTCGGCGAAGGCGTCGAACACCGAGCCCGTGGTGGTGCCCGAGTACTGCGGGTACATCGGCAAGACCAGGATGCGGCGCACGTTCGCCGCCTGCAGTTCGCGCAGTACCGCGCCGAGCGCCGGGCGGCCGTAGCGCATCGCGTTGCGCACGAGGACCGGTCCGGCCGCGACCGTGGACAGTTTGGCCGCGACCGCCTTGACCAGCGCTTCGCTGTGCACCATCAGCGGCGACCCGGCATCGGTCCAGACCTGTTGGTAGGCGTGCGCCGACCGGCGCGGGCGGATCCGCAGGATCACGCCGTGCAGGATCGGCCACCACTGCCAGCGTGGCAGGTCGACCACGCGCAGGTCGGACAGGAATTCGGCCAGGTAACGCCGGACCGAGGCCGTGTCCGGCGCGTCCGGCGTGCCCAGATTCACCAGCACCACGGCGGCGGCCGGGCGCGCGCCGTGGTTGAAATTCGAAGCGCCGAGGTTGTTCATCCCGCCTTTCTACTACATCTTGGGGGCGGCCCGGCGTGGAACCACGAGCACCGGTCTGTCGCAAAAAAACAACATGAAAACAGCGCCAAGGCTTTGATCCGTCACGGTCGACGACTAAGATCGCCGGTGCTGTCCCATCGGGGCGGCAGACGATTACCCCATAACAAGACAGAACGTAGCGAGGAAGACGAGGGATGCGACGCAGCCTGCAAGCCGCAGTGCTAGCCGTGTCGACCGCGATGGCATTGCCCGCGGCGGCGGAACCGCTTGCCTACGCCGTCTCCTTCAACAAGCTCTACCGGATCGACCTGGGCAGTGGTCAGACCACGCTGATCGGCGAAACCGGGTTCAACGATGTCGAAGGTCTCGCGCTGTCTTCGACCGGCGTGTTGTACGGCATCGTCGATTCGACCAAGACCCTCATCACCATCGACAAGCAGACCGGTCGCGGCAACCTGATCGGCAGTGCCCCGGGCAATACCGGGCTGAGCGGTCAGGGCGTTGGCCAGTTCGATGCGCTGGATTTCGGTCTGGCCTTCACGTGTGATGGACGCCTCTGGGCCTCGTCGGACACCACCGGCAAGCTGTGGCAGATCGATCCGGCCAGTGGTCACGCGACCGCAGCTGGCACGCTGGGCGCCCAGATCACGGGTCTCGGCGCCAATGCCGACGGGCTGTTCGGCCTGGGTTCGCAGGGTGATGAAGGGATTTACCGCATCAACGCGGCGACAGGTGCTGCAACCCGGATCGGTGACCTTGCAGCGGGAATCGTGTTTGCCGATGGCGGCCTCGATTTCGATGCGGCCGGCAATCTGTGGGGCATCCTCGACTACCGTCCGCCGGATGACAATCGTCCCAGCGACATCGTCCGCATCGATCTGGTCACCGGTGCGGCGACCTTCGTGTCGACCACCCTGCCGGAAATGGAGGGTCTGGCGATCACGCCCATGCCGGCGTGTCGCGGCCCGGGTGGCCCCGCGCAGTCGTCCTATCTGGCGGTGCCGGCGATCGGCGTGTCGGCGCGCATTCTGCTGGCGCTGACCGTGGTGCTCGGCGGCTTGCTCGCGCTCGCGTTGCCGCGTCGCGCATAACGCGAGCCCGCTCACGGCGGATTCATCGCGGGCACGGCAGATTGCCGTTCCGATTTCCACTCCGTCCCGCACGAAAGGATCCGCGCATGTCGCTCCGTTTCGCCCTGGTTCCGTTGCTGCTGATGCTGGTCTCGCCGCTGGTCGTGGCCGGCGAGAAGGAAGACGAGCGCGCCCGCAATGCGGCGCGGGTGTTGTCCGAGATCATGGCCGTGCCGGACAAGCGCGTCCCCAATCATCTGATCGAGAAGGCCGAGGCCATCGCGGTGATCCCGGATGTCGTCAAGGCCGGGCTGGTGCTGGGCGGTCGTCATGGCAAGGGCCTGATCTCGGTGCGTTCCGCCGACGGCACCTGGTCAAACCCGAGTTATCTCACGATCACCGGCGGCAGCATCGGCTTCCAGGCTGGCGTGCAGTCCACCGACGTGGTGCTGGTGTTCCGCTCGAAGCGTGGCGTCGACCAGATCGTCAATGGCAAGTTCACGCTGGGCGCCGACGCGGCCGTCGCCGCCGGTCCGGTCGGGCGCAATGCGCAGGCCTCGACCGACGCCCAGCTCAAGGCCGAGATCTACAGCTATTCGCGTTCGCGCGGCCTGTTCGCCGGCGTGGCGCTCGACGGTTCGGTGCTCAGCATCGATCACGACAGCAACCAGGCCACCTATGGCCGCAACATGACGCCGCGTCGCATCTTCGAAGGTGGCGTCGGCGCAGTGCCGAACGCGGTCGTCGATTTCCGCGACCGGCTCGAGGAATACACGGCGCAGTAGTCGTCACGGCGCTATCCTTGGCGCCTTCATCATTCGAGGTGGATCATGGGTTCCTTCAGCATTGGCCATTGGTTGATCGTGCTGCTGATCGTGGTGCTGATCTTCGGCACCAAGAAGCTGCGCAACATCGGCGGCGACCTCGGCGGCGCGGTCCGCGAGTTCAAGAAGGGACTCAACGAGGGCGAGGACACGCCCAAGCTCGAAGCCGACAAGAAGACGGCCGACAGCGCCGCGCAGTCCGAAAAAGACAAGTCCGCCTGATTCGCTGAACCATGTTCGATGTCGGCCTCAGCGAACTGGCGTTGATCGCCGTGGTCGCGCTGATCGTGCTCGGCCCGGAGCGCCTGCCGCGTGCCGCGCGCACGGTCGGTGCGATGCTGCGCCGATTGCGGTCGAGCTGGACCAACCTGCGCTACGAGATCGACCGCGAGATCGCGGCCGATGAATTGAAGCGGAGCCTGCGCGAGACCGAGGAAACGATCCGCAAGGCCGATCCGATCGCCGCCGTGAAGCGCGAGTTCGAGCCTGACAAGGATTCGAATCCGTCATGAGCGGTGCGCCTGACGTCGACGGCGAGCTGCCTTTCCTCGCACATCTGATCGAGTTGCGCGAGCGCCTGCTCAAGGCAGTCGTGGCGGTCGGGGTGTTGTTTCTGGCAGGTATCCCGTTCGCGAATCGCATTTATGCCCTGCTGGCGCAGCCGCTGCTCGACAAGATGCCGGCCGGCACGAAGATGATCGCGATCGAAGTGGCGTCGCCGTTCCTGACGCCGCTCAAGCTCACCTTCTTCGCCGCCCTCGTCATCGCGATGCCCGTCGTGCTTTACCAGGCCTGGGCTTTTGTCGCGCCGGGTCTTTATCGACACGAGAAACGCCTGGCCGTGCCGCTGCTGGTCTCGGCGGTCGCGCTGTTCTATACCGGCTGCGCATTCGCGTATTTCCTGGTGCTGCCGGCCGTGTTCGGATTCCTGCAGGCGGTGGCGCCGGCGGGTGTGGCGGTGATGACCGATATCAGCCAGTACCTCGACTTCGTGCTCGTGCTGTTCCTCGCCTTCGGTCTCTGTTTCGAAGTGCCGGTGGCTGTGGTGATCCTGGTCCTGCTCGGCTGGGTGACGCCGGCGCAACTGCGCGAGGCGCGCTCCTACGTGATCGTCGGCGCCTTCATCATCGCCGCGGTGCTGACGCCGCCCGACATCGTCTCGCAACTGCTGCTCGCGATCCCGATGTGCATTCTGTACGAAATCGGCATCCTGGCCTCGCGCTGGTTGCCGGCTCGGGCGGAAGTCGCCAAGACCTGATCGTTGCTTCCATCGCCCCAAAGAAAACGGCCCCGTTCGGGGCCGTTTTCGTTTCGATGACGCTTGGCTTACGCGGCCGGCGGTGCGGGCGGTGCCGGCGGATCCATCGGAGCCGGCGGCGCCATCGGCGGCTGCACCGGCGTGCTGTCGCCGAAAACCTGGCGATGCGCGAAATACATTGCACACATGGACATCGGCATGCCGATCAAAAAGATCGCGAGAGCGCCAATGAACGGAATGATCGCTACCAACAAGAACGCCAACCCAATCACGATGAAGCCCGCAACGAATGCGACGAGATTCTTCATCACGACACCCAAGCTTTCTTTCATCGCGGCAATTGGTTCGACGTTGTCGAACATCACCCGCGGCACAGCAAAGTAGGTCAGGGCTGCAGCCGCCAGTCCGATTGCGGCCAAGAGTGGGATGGCTACGAGAAAGCCGACGATGGCCAATGCGCTGATGCCTTCGCCGCCGCCCGCCATGATCGCCATGATGGACCCGCCGATCAAAAAGAAGAAAACAAAGGCTCCCAGGATGCCTGCGCCAACTGCAGGAAGGCAGAGCATGGCCATCGGTCCGAACTTGTTCGGTTGCTGAAAGGCGGTAAACAACTGGCCGACTTCGGCCGGACGGCCTTGGTGCTCTTCGCGAGCGGCGTAGACGAACCCGCCTTGAAATACCGGTGTCAGAATCAACAGCGCAATGTTTCCCAGCAGCGGGATGAATGCCGAGACGATGGCGATTACACCGAAAATGAGCGCCATGACGATGAAGGCGGCAGGGTTCTTGAACGTCAGCTCCAACCCGGATTTGAACCAGCCCAATACATCGCCTACTTGAATCTGTGCACTACTCATTCCTTAACTCCCCGAGTCCTGCGCGGGTTGCGCGCGCGGAGCATAGCCCGAGCCACGCGGCGGCGCAGCCATCG
>JAKJFE010000050.1 GCA_022705045.1 Pseudomonadota bacterium
GTCGACGACATCGAAGAACGTGCCGCGCGCCGATTCGGGCAGGCCGACGAAGTCGGCGAAACGACCGAGCACGCGGTCCATCGCCGCCGGTGCGCCAATGATCACCGCCTTGTCGGTGAAGCGATGTTTGTCGAGTGCGATCAAGGCGGCCGCGCCGCCCATCGAATGGCCGATCACCGCTTCGACGCCGCGCAGTTCGCCTGCGGCTTCGATCAAGGCTTCGGCGAACAGCAACGGGTGCGCCTCGCGACCGGGTGAACGCCCGTGCGCGGGCGCTTCCAGCGCGATGACTTGGCGTCCGGCCGCGACCAGTGGTTTGACGAAATGCTTGAACTGCGACGGTCGGCCTTGCCAGCCATGCAGGGCGAGCACGACCGGTCCCGGACCGCCCCAGCGCCAGCCGGCGAGACCGAAGCGGAAGGTGATGCGTTCGGCATTGGCGTAGGCATCGGATTCGAAGCTGCGCGGCGGATTCACGCGTGGGCGCATGAGCAGGCGGCGTGCCATGCGTGCGGCCATGCCGGGCGCAATGCGGCCGACGATCTGGTGCGTGGTGCGGATGGCGGACAAGGCGTTCATGGAGCCTCCTCGGGGTTCAGCGGATGGCGGCTTTCGCCGCGGCCAGCAATTCGTCGGAAAACGGGGTCGGACCGAGTGCGCGCGCCAGCGTCAGCGCGCCGATCATCGTGGCGAGGTCGGCCAGCGCGGTCTGCCGCATCGCATCGCGGTCGGGTTCACCCGCGACCATCGCCTTCAGCAGCAATTGCAGGTGTTTTTCGAGCAGGCCGCGGAACGCTTCCGACTGCTTCGGCAGTTCCGACAGGATGGCCGGCAACGGGCAGCACTGCTCGTCCATGTCGCGGTGTTTGCGCGACAGATAAGCGCGCGCGGCCTGTTTGCGTTGCTCGGCCGGCGTGCCAGGTTCGATCAGCCCGAACAATTGCGCGCGCCGCTCGACGAAGACGCGCTCCAGCGCTTCCAGCATCAACGCGTCCTTGTTCTCGAAGTGGGCGTAGAAGCCGCCGACCGTGAGGCCGGCGCCGGCCATGACCTCACCGACCGACGATGCACCGAGGCCGCGACTGCGCAGCGCTTCCGAGGCCGAAGCGAGGATGCGGGCGCGGGTTTCCTGTTTCTGTTCGCTGCGCGGGATCACGTCTGCGACTCCGTATGATGGCCGTCATATTACGACCGTCATGCCGACTTGTCCCTGCGCCGAACGTCATGGACGGGGCGAGAACGGACAGGTCGTCGTGTTCCGCTGGCGGGATCGATGGACTATGGTTGTCCGGCAAGGGCGTTGATCCGTGCTCGCTGGGGGTAGGCGATGATCCGTGGCGCAATCCGTTGTCTCGGTGTTCTCACCTTCCTGTTCGCGGTCTGGGTGGCCGGGGGGTGGCTGCTCGATCCGCAGCTGCCGGCGCTGCCGAGTCCGGTCGAGAAGGCCTGGATCTTCGAGCACTTCATGCCCCTGTTCGGCGTGGCGATCGCGCTCTACGTCAAGGGCATGCTACCCGCGAGTGTGCTGTGGACCGCCAGCGCCCTCGTCATGGTGACGTTGCTCGCTGCGTCTGGTCTTGCAGCATGGCTGTCCTGGCGGAATGTCGACCGCGAGGCTCTGCGCCGATTGAACCTTGCATTGTCCCTGTGCGTGCTTTCGGCGGCATGGTTCTGCCGCCTGCGAGGATTGATCTACGACGAGCACCGTGATCTGGCACTGATGCTCGACTATCCGTTCATGCTCGCCGGGTTCATCGGCGGTTGGGCGCTGTTGGCATGTTTTTCGATCTATCCGGAGCCGATTTCGCATGCGTTGATGAGCCGTAGCGTCGAGCGTCGCAAGGGCCTCTGGCAGCGGCTGGCCATGCGCCAGCGAGCGGGTCAGGGCATTTGGCGACTTTGGTCCTGGCTGCCGCCGGAACGATATGGCGCGGACGCTCGAGCGACCTCGCCGGAGTTGCGGGGCATCGCACGCTTTCTGCGCTCGCGCGAACTGTTCTGGTGCCTCGCGTTTCCGCTCCTGCTGACGTTGATCTGGCGATCCTCGCCCGCGATGTTGCAAGGGGCAGACTTGATCGCACGAATCGGCGCCAGCCTGGTCGCAGCGTTTTGCGCCATGTATCTGGTCGATCCGTTGTTTGGTTCGCGCGTCGAAGTCGCGGGGGCCACGGACTCCGGCGACGTCAGGTGGCGAGGCGTCCGGTTCAGTGCGTCATTGCACGACGGGATGATCGGACGGTGGGGATTCGCAATCGCCACATTGCTCGCTGTCCTCGCCACCAAGTCGTGGCACCTGGGCAGTGCCATGAAGCTACCGGCACTGCTGCTGGTGGTTTTTCCCTTCGTGCTCGTGATCGGGTTGGTCGTCAATACGCTGTACGTGAATTGGATCGGTGGCAGCACTGATCAACGGCGAGCCATCGGATGGATATTCCTCGGCACGGCAATACCCACCATGGTCTGGTCGTTTTCGGCGACCGCGCTCGCGCTCGTGGGGCTTGCGCGACTCGATGAAGCGCCGCAGGTCGCCGGGCAATTGCCTTGGGCCTTGGCATGGCAAGGTGCGCTGACCCTCGTCGGTGTTCCGGCGTCGATGTTGGCTTTCGTGGTGTCCCTGTGGATTTCGATCTTGCATCGAGGTCTGTTCGACCCGGCGCTGGCGCTACGTCGCGGCGCCGGCGTGGTCGCGCTCGGTGTCGTGCTGACGGCCTTGTTTGTCGCCGTGGAAGGCGCGGCCTCTTCGCTGATCGTGACCCAGCTCGGCATGCCGAGTGCTAGCGGACCGATCGTGGCGGGCACGGCTGTGGCGATCGGTTTCCAGCCGCTGCGGGCGCGGGTGGAGCGTGGTGTCCAGAGCGCGATGTTGAAACTGCTGCCGCCGGAAGCGGTGGCGGAGGGCGAGCGGCGCGAACAAGCCGTGCTGTTCGCCGATCTGTCCGGCTATTCGCGACTCGCCGAGTCCGACGAGACCGAGGCGTTGACGCTGGCCGCGATCCTGCATCGACACGCACATGTCGTGGCAGCTGAGCAGGGTGGTCGTGTGGTCAAGACGATCGGCGACGCCGTGTTGTGCCTGTTTGATGACCCGGCGCAGGCCATGGCCGCGGCGATCGCCTTGCAACAGGGTTATCGCGACGAGGCAGCCCGGCGCGACTTGGAACCTCTGCCTGTGCATGCCGGACTGCACGCGGGCGAGGTGGTGATCGCGCGCGGTGGCGACGTGTTCGGCGCAAACGTCAATCTGGCTGCGCGCCTGCTGAATCTCGCCGGCGCCGACGAGTTGGTCGCCACGCAGTCCGTGGCTACAGCGGCGGTGGCTGTCGGGCTGGTCGTGGAATCGCTGCCTGCACGCCGGTTCAAGAACATCGCCGAGCCGGTGGATTGCCTGCGAATCCGGCTTGATCTCGCCTGATCGATCGAAACAACGGGGCTCGCCGCACGACGGTCGTGGGCGAGCCCGCATGTGTCAGCGTTTCGGCGCGTACCGATCCCGCAGCAAGGTCTGACGCGAGACCATCGATTGCGCATCGCCACCGATCCATACCTTTTCGGCGAGCGAGGTCACGTCGAGCGGGTCGCCGCTCCAGAGCACGAGATCGGCGCGCTGGCCGACCGCGATGCGGCCGCGGTCGGTGGCACCGAAGATCGCGGCCGGGTTCGCGGTGATGGCAGCGAGGCCCGCATCCCAGGGCAGGCCGTTGGCGACCGCATTGCCGGCGGTCTGGCGCAGCTTGCGCGCCATGTGGGATGCATCGCCCGAGATCGAGAACGCGACGGTGACGCCGGCCTGCTGCAGGCGCGCGGCGTTCTCCAGCGTGGCGCCGAACTGGTCGAAATTGCCAGGCAGGTTGACGAGCGGGTCGACCAGCACCGGCACTTTGGCCGCCGCGAGTTCCGCTGCCACCTGCCAGGCTTCGACGCCGCCGGCGATCACCGGTTTCAGGCCGTTCTTCTTCGCGAAGGCGAGGGCGCGACGGATGTCGATGGCGCGATCGACATAGAACACGACGCGACCGCCGGCGAGGTACTTCGCCATCGTTTCGCGACCGGCGACAGTGAGCAGGCGTTCGCCCTCGAACAAGGCGCCGCGGGTTTCGCGGATGGCCTGGTCGAGCAGCATGTATTGCGCCGCGCGCGAATTGCCGGTGAGTGGCGAGGCGCCGCTGCCCAACGCCACGAACAGCGACTTCGAGCCCGGCGCCAGGTCGATGCTGTGACCGTCCAGGGTGGCCAGGCCGCCCTGTCCGCCGATCAGCGAGCCGCCGGGTGCGGCGCTTGGTGCCAGCATCGTGAAGGTGACGCCTTCGACGACCTGCACCGGAATCACCATCGAGGCCGGGTTGTAGGCATAGGCCACGTCGAACTCGGGACGCAGGCCCATCGGTTGCGCCGGCACGACGGCCCCTGGCGTGTAGGCCTGGTCGACGGTACCGATTTCGGCCGAGACGTCTTCGAGACCGAGTGCGGTGAGTCCGCCGAACAGGCCCGGCGTGAGCGGGCGACCTTTCGCTTCGACCACGCGCGCGTCGGCGGCGACGATGGCCTTGCCGACCTGCGCGATCTTGCCGTCGCGCACCAGCACGTCGGTGTCGTCGAGCGTGCCGACGGTGTCGACGGTATGCACGCGTGCGCCGCGGATCAGCACGGTCTCGGCGAGGGCTTGGGCACTCAGCGCGCAGCCGAGTGCGAGAACGATTGCACGACGGATCATGGCGTCACCTCCTTCTGCATGCCGAGCATGGCGTCGGCCTGGTGCCAGGTGCTGCGGTCGTTGCGGTCGAAACGCAACGCGCCGTCGATGAATACTTCCTCGGCCTTGGCGTAGACGCTGAACGGATTGCCGTTCCAGACCACCACGTCGGCCTGCTTGCCGGCTTCGAGCGTGCCGACCTGATCGGCCACGCCGAGCGCCCTGGCCGCGTTCGCGGTGAGCCAGCGGATCGCGTGTTCCGGCGTGATCTTCAAGCCGGCGCGGTTGCCGTAGGCCATGGCCTTCGCGGCTTCCTGGTTGAGGCGCTGGATGCCTTCGCCGGAGTCGGAGTGCACGATGGCGCAGCCGTTCTTCGCCGCATCGACGAAGGCGATGTTCTCCTGGATGCCATCGAGCGCTTCCATCTTGAAGCCCCACCAGTCGGCCCAGAGCGCGCCACAGACGCCTTTCTCGGCGAGCAGATCGGCGATCTTGTAGGCCTCGACACCGTGATGGAAGGCGGTGATCTTGAAGCCGAACTCGTCGGCGAGATCAAGCATCGTCGCCATCTCGTCGGCGCGATAGCAGTGGTTGTGCACCAGGATCTCGCCGCGCAAGGCACCAGCCAGAGTGTCGAGTGCGAGGTCGGTTTTCGGCGGCGTCGGCTTGTCGCCGCGCTCGTCCTTGTCGCCTTTCTCCCAGGCCATCAGCTTCTTCGTGTACTCGTCCTGCTGGCGCACATAGTCCTGTGCATCCAGGAAAGCCTTTCGGTAGCCGGCGACATTGCCCATGTTGGTCATCGGCGACGCACCCTTGCCGCCGTAGACGCGTTTCGGGTTCTCGCCGCACGCGATCTTCAGGCCATACGGCGCGCCCGGAAATTTCATCGCCTGATAGGTCGTCGCCGGCACGTTCTTGACGGTGACGCCGCGGCCGCCGATCAGGTTGGCCGAGCCGGGCAGGATCTGCATCGACGTGACGCCACCGGAACGTGCCGCATCGAAGCCGGGGTCGTTCGGGTTCAGCGAATGCTCGGCCCAGACATTCGGCGTGGTCGGCGCGGTCATTTCGTTGCCGTCGTTGTGCGCGCTCATCGCTGGCACTGCGTAGACGCCGAGGTGGGAGTGCACGTCGATGAGGCCGGGCGTGACGAACTTGCCACGGCCATCGATGATGCGTGCGCCCTCCGCTTCGAGATTCGCACCGACGGCGGCGATGCGGCCGTCGCGCAGCAGCACGTCGGCCTCGTCCATGCGTTCGCCGTTGCCGATCAGCACGGTGGCGTCGCGGATCAGCACCGGCGCGCTGGTCGGCACCGTGTAGGTGCCGGGATACGGCGTTTCCGTTGCTTGGACCGGCAAGGACAGCGCGATCGCGGTCGCGATGGCGTAGGGCAGCAGTCTCACGTGCGGTTCTCCTGCGAGGAAAAGCCGACTATGCCAGACGCGATTCGCCTCGCCCGGCCCGATGGTCACGGATGGCGGCTGTGCGGCCGCGGCTCGTCACGTGCGCCAGAAGTGATCCAGTACCGCCGCCGCGCCGCGCCCCGGTCGATACGCATGCAGCAACGCGCCGTGCACGTAATCGGTGGCGCGCGCGCAGGCGTCCGGCAGCGACCGGCCTTGCGCGAGGTTCGCCGCGATGGCCGACGCCAGCGTGCAGCCAGTGCCATGGCCTTCGAGATCGAGCGTGTCGTGTTCGAATTGCGTACGCTCATCGCCGTCAGCGAGTCGGTCGATCATGCGTGCGCCGGGCAGATGGCCGCCCTTGAGCAACACCGCTCGTGCGCCGAGATCCATCAATGCCGACAAGGCCGATTCCGCGGCAGCGTGGTCGTCGATCCGGCGGCCGAGCAGCAACGCTGCCTCCGGAATGTTCGGCGTGACGATGCTGGCGAGTGGCAACAATCGCGTGCGCAAGGCGTCCAGCGCCGCGTCTTCAAGCAGCTTCGCACCCGAGGTCGCGACCATCACCGGATCGAGCACGATCTGCGGCGGCCGCCAGTGTTCGAGCGCATCGGCCACCGCATGGATGATGTCGACCGTCGCGAGCATGCCGAGCTTGACCGCGCCGATGCGGAAGTCGTCGAAGCATGCGTCGATCTGCGTACGCAGGAAATCCGTCGGAGGCGTGTGTACCGCAGCCACGCCGCGCGTGTGTTGCGCGGTCAGTGCCGCCAGCGCCGACAGGCCATGCACGCGATGGGCCGCGAACGTCTTCAGGTCGGCCTGGATGCCGGCACCGCCGCCGGAATCGGAGCCGGCGATGGTCAGGGCGCAAACAGGTCGATCGTCGGCTGTCATGGACATCAATCGATCCGGATCCAGACCGGCGCGAGATCGGCTTTCGGCCAATCGGTGACGCGTACGACGTCGCTGCCGTCCGCATTCATCACGTAGATCTCATTGTTCCCGTCGCGATTCGAGTCGAAAGCGATGGATTGCCCGTCTGGCGACCACGACGGATAGGCGTCGTCGATGGTGCCGTTGTCGGTCAACGGCTTGGCGTTCGTGCCGTCGGCGTCCATCACCCATAGATCGTGGCCGCGTTCTGGAAACTTGCGCATCCAGACGATGTGCTTTCCGTCCGGAGACCAGCGCGGCGGTCCCTCGCCACCGTATTCGTGCGGATTCACGGTGTTGTTGGTGTCGTCTCGGGTCAGTTGCGCCGCGTTCCTTCCCTCCAGATCCGCCGTGTGCAACTCCCACGCGCCGCTGCGATTGGAACGGAAAAGCAGACGCTGTCCGTCCGGCGAGAACTGCGGATCAGCGTCGTCATGGGGGACGTCCTCGGCGCCAAAGACGCGCATCGAGGGTGAGTTCTCGGCGAAGAACACGATGCGCTTGTGTGCGCCGACGCGGCGTTCGGCCGCCCAAGTCTGGCCGTCGGGCGAGCGGTCGACATAACCGTCGGCGACGGTGTCGGCGTGGACGCGCGTGAATTGCTTGCCGTCGGCCAGCATGCGATGCGTACGCCAGCCCTTGGCGCCGCCGTCGGCATTCGCCTGCGAAAGCAGCAGCAACACATTGTCGCGTGTGCCCCAGATCCAGTGATGGCCGGGCAGATCGGCGGTCAGCACGGTGTCGCCGTCGGCGTCACGCCTGACCACGTGCCAACCGGCATCGGTCGCGCGGCTGAAGGCGAGGGTGTATCGGTGACCGCCGTGCGTCACCACGGGCGCCGGTGTCGTTTGGGTGTCCACGATGGCCGCGGCGGCGGCCCGCGCACTGCCGAGCATGAAACTCGAGAGCATGGCGATCACGGCGAGCAGATTCACTTCAGTCATGGCGGCACTTCCGCGGACAGTGGCACCAGTGTCCGTGCATCGCCCTGCGAATGCCAGCGCCGACCGCCTACAATGGTGCGAATACGCAGAGGGAGAAGAAGATGAAAGAGAAAGAGGAAATCGTCGCCAACTGGTTGCCGCGATACACCGGAGTGCCGCTGAACGAATTCGGGCAGCATATCCTGCTGACGAACTTCGGCGGTTATCTCGACGTGTTCCGGCGCGTCATCGGTGGCGGCGAAGTGCGCGGGCTGGATCGCCCGATGCCGAGCGTCACCTTCGACGGCATCACCATGATCAATTTCGGCATGGGCAGCGCGAATGCGGCGACGGTGATGGACCTGCTGTCGGCGATCGCACCCAAGGCCGTGTTGTTCCTCGGCAAGTGCGGCGGGCTGAAGCGCAAGAACCAGATCGGCGATCTGGTGTTGCCCATTGCCGCCATTCGCGGCGAAGGCACGTCGAATGACTACCAGTTGCCGGAAGTGCCGGCGCTGCCGGCGTTTTCGCTGCAGCGTGCGGTGTCGACGATGATCCGCGACCTCGACCACGACTACTGGACCGGCACCGTCTACACCACCAATCGCCGCGTCTGGGAACACGACGAGGCGTTCAAGGAGTACCTGCGCAAGACCCGCGCGATGGCCATCGACATGGAGACGGCGACGATTTTCGCGGCGGGCTTCCACAACGAGATCCCATCTGGGGCGCTGCTGCTCGTGTCGGATCAGCCGATGATTCCGGAAGGCGTGAAGACCGAAGCGTCGGACAAGAAGGTGACCGAAGGGTTCGTCGATGCCCACGTCAAGGTCGGCATCGAGGCGTTGCGCCTTATTCGTCGCCACGGCAAATCGGTGAAACACCTGCGCTTCGACGAGTGAACCGACGCCGGAAACGATGACGGGGCCGAAGCCCCGTCATTCCGCAGTGTTCAGTAGTCGAACTGGAGCAGGATCACTTCCGGTGCGGCGTCCGGCTTGGCCGGATCGAACTGTACGCGGCAGGTGAACTTCTGTCTGGCCTCGTTGGCCTGGCCGGCATCCAGCGTCGCTTCCGAGCTGATGTCGATGATGCCGTCGGCATCGGTCTTGGCCGCTGCGGCGATCACGGCGAGGTCGCCGGTGAACGGCCGGTCCGGCGATTCCTGCTGCACCTTGCGGCCGAACTCGTCGAGGCAAGCCTTGGCGGCCAGCGTTTCCTTCGATTCGCTGCAGCCGACCAGCAACAACGATGCGCCGAACAGTACTACGACGCCGAACGTCCTCACTACCGCAATCGCACGCATGGGCCTTCCCTCCGTTGTGGCTGCAGACTAGCGTATGGTGACCGGCGTCTCAATTCGCCGAACCTGCAAACGATTGCAGCACTGACGCGGAATTGACGGGCGTCAACTGGGCGTCAATACCTTGGAACGCCAGGGTCGACCCGCAGCGACCAGGCGTCGATGCCGCCCTCGACATTGAACAGGTTGCGAAAGCCCGCGGCGCGGAACTGTTCGGCGGCGGCCCGGCTCGACTGGCCGTGATGGCAGAGGAAGGCGAGCGGCGTGTCTTTGGGCAGGGCCAGCAGTGCGGGCTGCTCTTCCTCGAGCACACGTGCGCCTGCGAACGGCGCGAACGCGCGCGGCGCGGCTGGCCGGACATCGATCACCTGCAATGCGCCCTGGTCGAGCGCCTGCGCCAGCGCTTCGACCTCGATGGGTCTCACCGGTGCCGGGGCGTTCGGATTGCGCAGCGACAAGCCGGCGCCCTGGGCCGTCTCGACCCAGTCGATCTCCAGGCCGCGCGCACGCGGCGCAGTGGAGAGATCCATGTGGATGGCGATGCCGGCGTCGCGCGCGACGATGTCGTGATCCGAGGCCGGCTTCAGGAAGAACTGGGCGCGAAAATGTTCGTCGATGCCGAGGTGCAAGGCTTCGTCGCCCGCATCGAGCATCGCCGCGCGCAGCGCTTCGGCGGCGGCTGCGCTGATGTAGATCTCGGGTGGCGTGCGGTCCGGTTTCGCGAGCCCGAGCAGTTCGTGCAGGGCGCCGCTGTTGGCCATGTCGGTGAGGATGTCGGCACCGCCGACCAGTTCGCCGCGGACGTACAACTGCGGAATCGTCGGCCACTCGCCATACACCTTGATTGCTTCGCGGATGTCCGGGTCGGCGATTACATCGACGTCATGGAAATCCGGCGTCACCGCCGCCAGTGTGCGCGCAGCGCCAGCCGAAAAACCGCATCGCGGTGCATTGCGCGTGCCCTTCATGAACAGCACGACGGTGTGTTGCGACAACAGCGCGTCGATGCGCGCGCGCAGTTCGGGCGTAAGGCTCATGGCGGACTCCACGATCGGGGCGCGCATGCTAGCGGATGCACGGGCCGGGACGCCGTCCGCGTCGCTTCGATGCTGCATTCCCGTTACGCTTCGCCACATTTCACGATACGGAGAATTCGCATGATGCGTCGAACCTTGCTGGCCAGCGCGATTGGCGTCGCCCTGGTGATGAACGCGGCCGCACAACAGGTGCCGGCCGATACCGCGACCAGCATTCCGCTGACCTATGTCGGCACCAATGTGAGCGGCGGCATCAGCGTCTCCGACGAAGGCGACTTCGGTGGCGAGGTGCGCGCGTTCTGGGGCATCAAGCCGGCGTCCTTGTGGTTCGGCGAAGCCTGGGGCCAGGACTACGGCGCGGCCGGTGTGAAATTCGGACGCCACTGGATCTTCGGCGACGGTTCGCGTGAAGGCGAAGCGGAGAAGCCCGGTTCGGCAACCGTGGCCAAGGTCTTCGTGGCCTGGGACCGCAACCGCTGGCGCGACGAGAAGGCGACGATCGGCGTCGGCATGGAGCGCGAGAAGTGGTTCGGCAGCATCGCCGTGAGCAGCGCGTTGACGGACGAGCGTCTGGTGAACAGCGACCTCGGCGTCGTCACGAACACGCTGACCGGCACCGAGAACGGCCGTCCGTACGAGCAGACGCAGACCATCGAAACCCTGGTCGAGACCTTCGAACATCCCTACGAGACCGGCCTCGGTGTGCGCTTCGGCCGCTTCTTCGACGCGCAATCGTTCCGTCTGCAGGGTGGCTTGGATTACGAACGCGGCGATTTCGACAGCCGCCAGTTCACGGCGTCGATCGGTGCGCAGAAGTTCTTCAGCGGCACCGGCCACAGCCTCGGCCTTGATGTCGAAGCCCTCGACAAGGATGGCGTGTTCGAAACCGACAAGAGCGACACCCGCGGCTGGCTGACCTATCGCTACGAATTCGGCGGCGACTCCTTCCGCCCGACGCAACGCATCGACAGCATCGAGCAGAAGCGCGAAGTCACCCGCGACGTGCCGTCGGAGCCGGTCGTGGTGCGCAACGAAATCCAGATGAATGCCGATGCCTTCTTCGGCCTCGACTCGGCAGTGCTGACCGACACCGGCATCGCCGCGCTGCAGACCGTGGTCGATGCGATCCGCGGCGGCAAGCGTGTGTCGCGCGTGAGCGTGGTCGGCCACACCTGCGATCTCGGCCCCGAGGGCTACAACCAGAAACTGTCCGAACGCCGCGCGCAGGCCGTGCGCGACTGGTTCGGCGCGCAAGGCATCGATGCGTCCGAGTTCGATGTCAGCGGCAAGGGCGAGCTCGATCCGAAGTATCCGAACACGCGCGACGAGCGTTCGAAGAACCGCCGCGTCGACGTGAGTTTCCTCACCATCGAGGAAAAGACCGAAACGCCGCCGCCGACGACCAAGACCGAAACCGTCGTCGAATGGGTGAAGACGCCGGTGAACCTGCCGAGCGCCTGGATCGATCGCGCGCTGCGCAATCCGGCCCAGCACAAGCGCACGGTCGACGTGTACCGCTACGAAGAGACGACGGTTACCGAGACGCTGGGCGCGCGTGTCTATCTGAATCGCCAGCCGGTCGCGGCGAACGACGTGGCGAGCATTCGCCGTGGCCAGACCGCCACGGTGGCGGTGCTGGCCAACGACAGCGATCCGGACGGCAACACGCTGACGGTCACGGCGGTCTCCCAGCCGGCGCACGGCACCGCGGCCTTCACCGCGAGCGGCGTCACCTACACGCCGGCGTCCGGTTTCGCCGGAACCGACAGCTTCACCTACACCATCATTGACGGCGCTGGCGGTACGGCGAGCGCGACCGTCACCATCACCGTCACCGGCAGCGATCCGGTGGCAGCCACGGACACAGCCACGACGCCGATGAACACCCCGGTCGTCATCAATGTGCTCGCGAACGACAGCGATCCCGACGGTGACACCCTGCGCGTCAGCGATGCTGGCGGCGTGAACGGCGGCAGCATCGTCATCAACGCCGACAACACGATCACGTTCACGCCGAATCCCGGCTTCGTCGGCTTGGGCACGTTCGGCTACAGCGTCGTCGACGAGTTTGGCGGCTACGCCGAAGCGCTGGTGCAGGTGACGGTCGAGCCGGTCGGCAACCGCGCGCCGGTCGCAGTCGACGACTACGCCGAAACCATCAATCTCGCCTGGGTGCTGATCGATGCGCTCGCGAACGACAGCGACCCGGAGGGCGACGCGATCAGCGTGCTCTCGTTCACCCAGCCGGTGAACGGCACCGTGGTGCAGGTGGCACCCGGCCAGTTCCATTACAAGGCGAACGCGGCCTTCTGTGGCCTCGATCCGTTCACCTACACGATTCGCGACAGCGCCGGCAACGTCGCCACCGCGACGGTGACGGTGAACGTGCTCGACTGATCCGCGCGGGCTCGTCGCCAACGAAAAGGGCGGTCCTCGCGGACCGCCCTTTCTGTTTGCAGCACTGGCCGATACAGCTTATTCGAAGCTGTTCTTGAACACGTCGTCCGGCAAGGCCAGCTGGGTCGAACCCGAGATGCACCAGCGCGTGAGCGTGCCCGTATCGATGCCGGCATTGTCGGACACCGTCAGGCGCCAGGTGCCCGTACGCACCTGGCCGTCGAAGGCCGTGAGCGGATTGTTCGGTGTGAACGTGCCGTTGATGGTCGGCACCGATCCCGCGCATTGCGACTCGACCGTTCCGCCCGCGGCCTCGTCGTCCAGCGTGGCATTGATGTCGTTCCCGCTGCACCCGGCGCCGCTCGTGCCAGTGCGTCCCGGGCGATCGATCACGACCACCGAGGTGCCGCTGGTGACGTTGGTCAGCGTGTAGATCAGGTCACCGACCCAGGTGTGGGTGGTTTCGATCTTCACATTGAGGTCGGTGATCGCGCCGCCGTTGGCGATGACCAGATCGGAGCTGACGCCGGTCGTGTTGTTGTCCGGAATCGCGAGACTCGGCGCCACGCAGAAGAACGCTTCGGTCGTGAACGACGAGGTCGTCGACGTGCCGCCGGCACCGCAGGGGTTGTTGGTGCGCACGCGCCAGAAGTATTGCGTCGAACCCTGCAGCGGCGTGGCCACGGTGTGGCTGGTCGTGGTCACGGTCTGGGTATAGACGATGCTGCTGAAGGCATTGTCGGTGGCGACTTCGACGATGTAGCTGTCGCCATTGGTCGCCGCCGCCCAGGTCAGGGTCGGACTCACCGACACATCCACTGCTGCATTGGCGGGCGCGGTCAGGGTCGATGCCGTCGGTGCGGCTGCGAACACATTCAGGGTCAGCGGCAGGTCGAAATTCTGGGTGCCGTTGGTGCCGTGCACGTTCATCGCGTAGCTGCCGGTGGCCACCCCGGCCGTGTTGCCGATGGCCAGCGACGCCGAACTGTTGGCCGGTGCCGGATTCGGCGTGAACGTGGCGCTGGTCGGTGCCGGATTGCCGGTAAGGCTAAGCGTGGCCGTGGCCGGTGATGCCCAGGCTTCACCGACGGTGATCGGGTAGGTGGCGCCGGTGCCGGCACAGATCTTCTGGCTGGGTGCCGCGGCGCCAAGGAAGTTGCACGATGCCGGGATATCGAAGCCGTTGGTCGGTGCCGTGCTCGACGGACCACCGGACACCGCGTTGCTGCCCAGGCCGAATTCGGCAAAGGCGCGCCAGATGCGGCAGGTGTCCTTGTTCGTGTACGGGGCCGAATTGGCTGCAGCGATGATGCCGTCGCGGATGTCGGTGAAAGCCGGCGAGCAGATCGTGTTCTTCAGGCCCTCGATCGTGTAGTACATGGCGCGGATATTGCCCTTGTCCGCATCCGTGCCCGTGTAGTTGTCGAGATCGCTGTCGTAGCCGTGCTGGTCGATCAGTGCCCAGGTGACCTGCCAGTAGGCCTGGGCCCAGCGCGAACCGACGCCGTGAGGCACGGCCGCGCCGTTGATGGTCGCGTAGGTCCAGGTGTTTTCCTGGGGTTCGGCGTTCACGGCCGGATCGCCGTCGTAATAGTCGGTGCGGATGCCGAGGCCGGTGGTCGGCTGGTTCAGCGCATACGTACCGATGCTGCGGGTGCGCGTCGTGGCGTCGGGTTGCGTGGTGTAAAGCGACCACCAGTCCGACAGGCCTTCGCCGGCCTGCTGCGTGTTCTGCAGGCAGGATACGTTGGACGGACCGCCGACCAGTCGATTCGAAATGCCGTGGCCGTATTCGTGCGCGATGATGCCGTTGTCGAGGTCGCCGTCGCGGTCGGGCGTCGGACTGGTCCACACGAACATCTGCATGCGCGGCCGCTGTCCATCGGCGGGTGTGCCGAAGTTGGCGTTGTCGGTGCTCGTGCCGTCTTGTGCCTCGGCCATGACCGAGTCGTTGCCGAGGCCGCCGTTGCCGTAGTTGTTGGTCTGGAAGTTGCCGCCCGCCTCGTCGAAACCGAACGGGTAGGTGACGTCGTGCATGAAATTGTTGAAATAGAAGAGGTTCGTCACTGCGGCCGGTCGATACGCCGAGGGTGCCTGCGTCAGGTCGAGCGTAAAGCTGCAGACCAGGGATGCGCCGCAATCCGGCGAGCTGCCCGCATCCGGGCTGTCGTTGGCGTCGACGTCGGTGTAAGCATGGACGTTGTTGCCCTGGGTTGTCGTGAACTCCGCGCCTGCAGCGCCATTGGTGTCGTGCCAGCCGAACGGCGATGCACCGGGCGCGTGAGGATTGATCAGGGTCACGCGCCCGTCGGCGGGCGGCAGCGGCGTGGTGTGCTGCGGGCTTTCCACCGGCGCCGGATAGACCTTGTAGTCGGCGTGGGCGATGTAGCTGTGGCGGGTCCAGACCTCGCCGGTTTCGGCGTCGACGGTGAATTCGGCCCAGTCCTTGCCGTCGATGCTTTCGATCGGGAAATTCCAGACCAGACGTGTGCTGCCAGCCGCAACCGGCAGCAGCATGAGTTGGGCATTGATGGGCGCCCTCGAGAACTGCGCCGCGGTCAGCGTCGTGCGTTGCAGGTTGCCGCCTTCGCTCGCGCCGCGCGTGATCGGACCCACGGCACGATTGAGATTGGTCGCGGCAGCGGCCACGGCCTCTTCCGGTGTCACCAGCGGCTGCAGGCGGTTGACCGACGCGGCGAGGTTCGGCACGAAGCCGTTGTTGACCATCAGGATGCGGCCTTCGCGATCGACGTGCACCTGCAACTGGCCGTTGTAGACCGGTACGCCCTGGTGCATCTGGCGCAGGTAGAGATGGCGCACCGGACTGGCATTGCTCTGCACGTCATCGGTGATTTCGTACTCGCCGAGATCGGCTGCACCGAGCCCGAGTTCGGTGAGATGGTCGCGGATGAAGCCCAGTGCGACGGCTGCGCTGTCGGCGCTGCGATTCGGTCCGGTCAGGTAACCGTTCATGCTCGACAGCGTGCGCGTTGCGCCAGACACCACGTCGATCTCGTAGCGCAGTTCGGGCACGGACTCGCGCAATGCCGAAAGCGCCTGCGACTGGGTACCCGACGGTGCGCGCTGGCCGGTCAGCTGCATGCCCGAGCGGGCGTCGTAGCTGCGGTGGTCGTTGTCGGCTCCCTTGCTGTCCCCTGCAGCAAAGGCAGGCAGACTGAGGGCGGTGGCGATCAGGCAGGCAAGCGCGGAGCGCTTCAGCGAAGCGTAGTGGTTCGACGGCATGGAGTTCCCCAAGGTTGACGCGGTCAAACCGCGACTATCGCCAAACCTGAATTGAAAATAAAGGACAATTTTTATGAATTGCCGCCGCCCGTCAGAACCTGCAACCGGCGCTGCTCAGGTGCCGCGACGACCTTCCCGTTGCCACCACTCCTGCAGGCGCACCATGCCTTCGGTGATGCTGATCCTGGGCTGATAGCCGAGGTCGCGTTTGGCCGCGCCGATGTTGAACCAGTGTGCGGTCGACAATTGTTCGGCGAGGAAGGCCGTCATCGGCGGATCATCCTGCTTGCCGGTCGCGCGCCACACCGCCTCGAACACCTTGCCCGCGATCTTCGCTATGGCGGGAGAGATCCGTTTCGTCACCGGCGGTTGTCCGCAGCTGCGCAGCAGGCGGTTGACCATCTCGTCGAGGGCGATCGGCTGATCCTGGGAGATGAAGTAGGCCTTGCCGGCACAGGCTGCACCCGGCGCGATGTGGTCGAGCGCGTCCAGATGCGCCTGCGCGGCGTTGTCGACGTAGATGGTGTCGATCTTTTTTGGCGCGCCGATGAAACGCAGTTGCCTGGCCTGGGCGCGCTTCAGGATGCGCGGCAGCAGGTGGTTGTCGCCGGGGCCCCAGATCAGGTGCGGACGCAGGGCCACGGTGGCGAGTTTGGCTGAGTTCGCAGCCAGCACGCGTTGTTCGGCCACCGCCTTGGTCGCCGGATAATGCGCATGGAACTTCGCCGGATACGGCAGTCGCTCGTCGCCACCTTCGATGTCGTGGCCGGCATGCACCACGCTCGGCGTCGACGTGTACACCAGCTTGCCGATGCCGTTCAGTTCGCAGGCACCGAGCACCGCCATGGTGCCGCCGATATTGGTGCGGCTGAAGTCTTCGAAGTCGCCCCAGATGCCGGCGAGCGCTGCGGTGTGGATGATGGCGTCGCAGCCCTGACTTGCGGCCAGCACGCTGTCCAGCGCCGAGACATCGCCTTGCACCTGACGCACGCCGAGGGCGTCGAGTGCGGGATAGCGCGATCGCGAGAGGCTGACGACCTCGTCGCCGCGCGCCTTGAGCATCCGGCAGATGGCAGCGCCAAGGAAACCGCCGCCGCCGGTGACGAGTACTTTCATGGTCGACTCCAACAGGTCAGGTCAGGCCGAGATCGGCCTTGTCGGCGCGCTTGCCGGCCCACTGCGCCAGGGCGATACGGTCGATCTTTGCGTTGTGGCGGATATCTACCGGGAACCCCGGGTGGCGCCAGAAATGGCGGATGACATTCGTCGCGTCGTTGCGCAGCGCCAGGTCGCGCAGTTCGAAGCGGATGCGTTTCCAGTCCGCCTTGCTCATCTCGGGCGCCAATTCGACGCAGATGCCGGGCACCGCCTTGCCGTTGATGCGTACCCCGACCAGGGCCGTGCGCCGCACTCGCGGGTGGGCGTTGAAGACGCCTTCGACGATCTCGGGGTAGAACACGCCGTTGCCGGTCTCGACGCGGTGCACCTTGCGCCCGACGTACCAGAGCCGGCCCTGAGCATCGAAGTAGCCGACATCCCCCATGCGATGCCAGACGCGACCGTCGTGGCGGATCTTGGCGAGCCGGGTCGCGGTGGCACGCGCGAAATACGCTTCAGTCGTCGTCGGGCCGCAGACCACGATTTCACCGATGCCGCCCGGAACGACTTCGTTCTCGGGCAGGAAGGCATCGACGACTTCGTCGCTGACCTTGATCAGGCGCACCTGGTTCGCCGGCAGCGGCTTGCCGACGCAAATGCCTTCGCCGCGATTCGTGCGTTCCGCCAGGGCCAGGATCTCGCGACCTTCGATCGCGCAGACCGGCAGGCATTCGGTGGCGCCATACGGAGTGAAGATTTGCGCGTCGTCCGGCAGCATCGAACGCAATCGCTGCACCACTTTCGGCGTCACCGGCGCGCCGGCGGAGATCACCCGTTTCACGGTCGTCAACCGCTTGCCGGTGCTGGCGCCGTATTGGGCGAGCACGTCGACCAGCGCGGGCGAAGCGAACAGCGTGGTGACGCCGTATTTCTCGATCGTGTTCACGAGCTTGACCGGATCGGCGCTGCCCGGTCGGGTCGGATCCATGTCCGGAATCACGCTGGTCATGCCCAGCGCGGGATCGAACAATGCAAACGGCGGGAACGTCGGCAGATCGACTTCGCCCGGCTGGATCCGGAACGCCGCACGAATCGCGATGATCTGCGCGAGGAAATGCCGATGCTGGTACTCGACTCCCTTGGGTACGCCGGTGGCACCGCTGGTGAACAGGATGGCGGCAAGCTGGTCGGGCGCCATGGCGGCCGGCGGCACCGGGCCATGCTTGTCGCCGAGTGCGCGGATCTGTTCGTACAGCGCGCCACCCCAGAAGTAACGCGAGCCATTGACGGTCACGAGTTGCTTGATGCTGCCGCGCCCCCAGCCGAGCAGCACACGCGCCGCATGTGCCAGCGGCACGCCGATGAATGCCTGCGGACGGGCTTCGTCCAGGCATTGCTTGAGCGCGCGACGGTCGATGCCCGGGTCGATCAGCACCGGCACGGCGCCGACCCGGAACAGCGCGAACATCAGCACGAAGAGTTCGATGCTTGGGCGCACCATCAGCGCCGTGCGCACGCCGGGACCGATGCCATAGGCGATCAGTCCGGAGGCGATCAGTCCGACCTCGCGTTCGAGTTCGGCATAGGTCATCGTCTTGTAGATCGCGACGCCCACCGCGTCGCGCCCGACCGGGCAATGGATCGCCGCCCGCTCCGGCTGGCGCGAGGCCATGAAGCTCAGGCTGGCGGCGATATTGCCGGTGGAAGCGGGCGCGTTGCCGGACATGTCAGGCGGCCCGCTCCAGCGCTGTGCGGCCAAGGAAGGCGCGCACGCTCGGTACGATGCGTTCGTGTGCGTCTTCCAGCACGTAATGGCCGGCATCTTCGTAGACGTGCGTGTCGGCCTTCGGGAAGCGTTGCTGCCATTCGGCGAGGAACGCATCGTCGAACACGAAGTCGTGACGGCCCCAGTGGATCTGCATCGGCAGCCCTGCGAACTGCGCGAGCTGCTGTCCGGTACGTTCGACGAGTGCGTAACCCGGATCGTTCGGCGTCAGCGGGATGTCCTGCACGAAACGCAGTGTGCTGATGCGGTGTTCGGGCGTGTCGTACGGCGAGAGCAATGCCGCACGCGTGGCCGGATCGAGCTTGCGCTTCACGCCCCAGGTGGCGGCACCCGCCGCGAAGGCGTTGAAGCGCGTGATCAGCCAGGCGCCGAGCGCCGAGTCGCGACCGAGTTTCAGCGTCCACGGCAAGGCAAGTTTCTTCGGATTCGGGAACGCGGCCGTGTTCAGCACCACCAGACGCGCGATGCGTTCCGGATGCCGGCACGCGTACGCAAAGCCGATCATGCCGCCCCAGTCGTGCACGACCAGCGTGTGGCCGGTGGCCGGCAGGCCGCGCTCGTCGATCAGGAACTGCATCAGCCGTTCCAAATCCTCGACGCGGCGTTCGAGCCGATACGGATAACGATCGTCGCCAGGCTTGTCCGAGAAGCCCATGCCGATGTGGTCGGGCACGATGCAGCGGTAGCTATCGCGCAAGCCGGCGATGACGCGGCGGTAGTAGTAGCTCCATGACGGATTGCCATGCAGCATCAGCACCGGCGCGCCGCGGCCCTCGTCGAGGTAATGCTGGCGCAACTGGTCCGGATGCGTGAAGAACTGCGAGGCAAACGGGTATTCGGGCAGGGCCAAGGGCAGGCATCCGTCGTGGCGGAAGCCGATTCTACGCAAACCGGCGCGTCGCCGAAGCCTTGACGTCTCGGTCGTTCTGGTATCGCGCCTGCGGCATCAGGCCCTTGCCATGTTCAGGGGCGGAGATTCCCGCTATGTTGCACGCTGTTTCAATGCCCGAAACCGACGTGCGCGCCCGCAAATCCCCGACGCCTGCAGCGACCCGAGACGATGCCGCTGTGCCCGTAGACCTGTTCGAGTCCAAACCCGCCGCACCGCCTGCTTCGCCAGCGCGGGTCGCCGAACTGCGTTTCGGGCAGGTCGGCATCGCCCAACTCAAGCTGCATTCGGTCGATCCTGCGCTCGTTTACGGCGAGGTCGATGCGCGCGTGCGTGCTGCGCCGCAATTGTTCGATTGTGCACCGGTGGTGTTCGACCTGTCGGCCCTCGACCCGTTGCCGTCGGCGACGGCGCTGCGTGCCTTGATCGAATCCGTGCATGGCGCCGGTTTGCGGCCAGTGGGTCTGGCGGTTGGCGACGACGCCGTCGCTGCGTTGGCCAGGGAACTCGATCTGCCGCTGTTCGCGAAGTTTCGCCCGGAGCGCGAAGCGGCGCCGGTGCCGGCGGCCGCGACGGTCGTCGACGTCATGCCGTCCGAGCCGGTGGCGACGCCGGAGCCGGTCGTGATCGAAGTGCCGGTGCCTGCGGAAGCGCGACCGGTCGGGCAGCATCACGCCGATCCGGTGCGCTCGGGCCAGCGCCTGTACGCGCGCGGCACCGACCTGACCGTTGCGGCCGTGGTCGGCCATGGCGCCGAAGTGATTGCCGACGGCTCGATCCACATCTACGGCGTGCTGCGCGGTCGTGCGCTTGCCGGCGCGCGCGGCGACACGTCGGCGCGCATCTATTGCCAGAATTTCCAGGCGGAACTGGTGGCCATCGCCGGCCAGTACCGCGTCTTCGAGGAACCGGTCGCGGAATGGCACGGCAAGCCCGTGCAAGCGTGGCTGGAGGGCGACAAGCTCAGGCTTGCGCCCTTGTCGTGACGATCAACGTGTTTGGATGGAGCAGCGGACTTGACTGAAATCATCGTAGTGACCTCGGGCAAGGGCGGCGTGGGCAAGACCACGAGCAGCGCCAGCATCGCCATGGGCCTCGCGCGTCGCGGCAAGCGCATCGCGGTCATCGACTTCGACGTCGGCCTGCGCAACCTCGACCTGATCATGGGCTGCGAACGCCGCGTCGTGTACGACTTCGTCAACGTCATCCAGGGCGAGGCGACGCTGAAGCAGGCGCTGATCAAGGACAAGCGCTTCGAGAACCTGCATCTGCTCGCCGCGTCGCAGACGCGCGACAAGGACGCCTTGACCAAGGAAGGCGTCGAGCGCGTGCTCAACGAACTCAAGGAGATGGGGTTCGACTACATCCTCTGCGACTCGCCGGCCGGCATCGAGAAGGGCGCGTTCCTGGCGATGTATTTCGCCGACCGCGCCGTCGTCGTGGTCAATCCGGAGGTCAGTTCGGTGCGCGATTCGGACCGCATCCTCGGCCTGCTCGCGAGCAAGACGCGACACGCCGAATCGGGCGAGAAGCGCGTGATCCAGCACCTGCTGCTGACGCGCTACAACCCGGAGCGCGTCGAGCGCGGCGACATGATGAGCATCGCCGACGTGCAGGAAATCCTCGGTCTCGAAGTGCTCGGCGTGATCCCGGAATCGGAAAGCGTGCTGGCCGGATCGAACGCCGGCAATCCGGTCATCCTCGACGCCGCGTCGCCGGCCGGACAGGCCTATGACGATGCCGTCGGACGCCTGCTCGGCGATGCCGTGCCGATGCGGTTCACCGAAGCACAGAAGAAGGGTTTCCTCTCGCGTCTGTTCGGAGGCTGACATGGGCATCTTCGATTTCCTGAAACCGCGCGCGCCGAATTCGGCTTCGGTCGCGAAGGAGCGCCTGCGCATCATCGTCGCGCAGGAACGCGCCCAGCGCGATGCGCCGGACTACCTGCCGATGCTGCGCCGCGAACTGCTCGAAGTGCTGAAGAAATACGTCAACGTCGACCCCGACGCGATCCAGGTCAAGGTCAGCCAGGAAGGCGGCCACGAACTGCTGGAACTCTCGGTCGCACTGCCGGACAAACCGGGCGGTTGATGCTCACGGACGCGGGTACACCGCGCCTG
>JAKJFE010000187.1 GCA_022705045.1 Pseudomonadota bacterium
GTCGACCAGAACGCGTTCTTCGACGCGATCACCGTCGACGCCGGCGCGAACCGTGCCGCGATCGTCGAACACGCGCTCGCCGCGAAGATCAATTTCCGCCATTTCGCCGATGGCCGCGTCGGCATCGCGCTCGACGAAACCACCACCGATGCCGTGGTCGAACAGGTCTGGGCGGCTTTCGGTGGCCAGCTCCGTTTCGCCGACATCGCGACGAAGGCCGCGGATGCCATCCCCACCGACCTCGCGCGCAAAGGCAGCTGCCTGAAGCATCCGATCTTCAACCGCTACCGCACCGAAACCGAGTTGCTGCGCTACATGCGCAAGCTCGCCGACCGCGATCTCGCGCTCGATCGCGCGATGATTCCGCTGGGTTCTTGCACGATGAAGTTGAACGCGACGGCGGAGATGGTGCCGATCACCTGGCCGGAATTCGGTGCGCTGCATCCGTTCGCGCCGGCCGAACAAACCCACGGCTATCGCGAGATGTTCGAAGACCTCAAGCGCTGGCTGGTCGAGATCACCGGCTATGACGCGGTGTCGCTGCAACCGAACTCCGGCGCGCAGGGCGAATACGCCGGCTTGCTTGCGATTCGTGCGTATCACCTGTCGCGCGGTGAAGGTCATCGCAGGGTCTGCCTGATTCCGTCCAGCGCACACGGCACCAATCCGGCTTCGGCGCAGATGGTCGGCATGGACGTGGTCGTCGTGAACTGCGACGACGAAGGCAATGTCGATCTCGCCGACCTGCGCGCCAAGGCCGAGAAGCACAGCGCGAATCTGTCGGCGCTGATGGTCACGTATCCGTCCACGCATGGCGTGTTCGAGGAGCAGATCCGCGAGATCTGCGATCTGGTGCACCAGCATGGCGGCCAGGTCTACATGGACGGTGCCAACATGAATGCGCAGGTCGGGCTCTCGCAGCCGGGCCAGTTTGGCGCCGACGTGTCGCATCTGAACCTGCACAAGACCTTCTGCATTCCGCACGGCGGCGGCGGCCCGGGCATGGGACCGATCGGCGTGAAGGCGCATCTCGCGCCGTTCCTGCCGGGCCATCCGGAACTCGATGGCGGCAAGGCGCCGGTGGGTCCGGTGTCGGCTGCGCCGTTCGGCTCGTCGAGCATCCTGCCGATCAGCTACGCCTACATCCTGATGATGGGCGGTGAAGGCTTGAAGCTCGCGACCGAAATCGCGATCTTGAACGCCAACTACATCGCCGCGCGCCTCGATGCGCATTTCCCGGTGCTGTACAAGAATCACAATGGCCGCGTTGCGCACGAATGCATCGTCGATCCGCGTGCGCTGAAGAACAGCAGCGGCGTGACCGTCGACGACATCGCCAAGCGCCTGATCGACTACGGCTTCCACGCGCCGACCATGAGTTTCCCGGTGCCGGGCACGCTGATGATCGAGCCGACCGAGTCGGAATCGAAGTACGAGATCGACCGCTTCTGCGACGCGATGATCGCGATCCGCAAGGAGATCACCGATGTCGAGAACGGCCGCTACTCGATCGAGCAAAGCCCGCTGCGCCACGCCCCGCACACCGTGCACGACCTCACCGACGCCGAGTGGACCCGTGCCTACTCGCGCGACGAAGCGGTGTTCCCCGGCGGCATGTCTCGCCAGGACAAGTACTGGTCTCCGGTCAACCGCGTCGACAACGCCTACGGCGACCGCAACCTCGTCTGCATCTGCCCGACTCCGGACGAGTATCGCGACGAAGCGGCGTGAGCGACGCTGCACCGCAGTCCAAATGAAAACGGCGCCTCTCGGCGCCGTTTTCTTGTCACTGCCTTGCGACCTGCTTCATCGCCCGATCTGCTTGCGCGCCGCCTCGACGATCTTGTCGACGGTGAAGCCGAAGTACGGGTAGAGCTTTTCGGCCGGGGCCGAGGCGCCGAAGCGGTCGATGCCGATGACGTGGCCGTCGAGGCCGACATATTTGCGCCAGAAGTCGCTGACGCCGGCTTCGATGGCGACGCGGGCACGGCACCACGAGGGCAACACGCCTTCGCGCCATTCGATCGGCTGGGCGTCGAAGATCTGCGTGCAGGGCATCGACACCACGCGCACGCCGATGCCTTCGCCGTCGAGCACACGCGCCGCATCCATGGTCATTCCGACTTCCGAGCCGGTGGCGATCAGGATCAATTCCACCTTGGCATTCAGCGGGTCGAGCAACACGTAACCGCCACGTTCGATGTCGAGCAGCTGCTGCTCGGTGCGCAACTGGTGCGGCAGGTTCTGGCGGCTGAAGACGAGGCAGCTGGGTCCCGCCTTGCGTTCGATCGCGTGCCTCCATGCCATCGCCGTTTCCACCGTGTCGCAGGGACGCCATACCGGATTGTTCGGGATGTAGCGCAGCGCGGCGAGGTGTTCGACCGGCTGGTGCGTCGGACCGTCTTCGCCGAGACCGATCGAGTCGTGCGTGTAAACGTGGATGGCCTGGGCCGGAATCAGCGCACTCATGCGCACCGCGTTGCGGGCATAGTCGCTGAAGACCAGGAAGGTCGCGTCATACGGCACGAAACCGCCGTGCAACGCCAGACCGTTCGCGATCGCACTCATGCCGAATTCGCGCACACCGTAGTAGACGTAGTTGCCTTCGCCACCTGCGGTGTTGACGTTCTTCGAGCCCTTCCACAGCGTCAGGTTCGAATGCGCGAGATCGGCGCTGCCGCCGATCAGTTCCGGCAACAGCGGACCGAAGGCTTCGAGCGCCATCTGCGAGGCCTTGCGCGACGCGACGACCGGACCTTCGGCCTGCAGCTTGTGCGCATACGCCAATGCGTTCGCGCCGAAGTCGGCCGGCAGTTCGCGTGCCAGACGGCGCTTGAACTCGGCGGCGAGCTCGGGATGCGCCTGCTCGTAGCGTGCGAACAGCGCGTTCCATTCCGACTCCCAGCGACCGCCCTTGGCGTTCGCGTTCCAAGCCTCGTAGATCTCGTCCGGCACCACGAACGGCGCATGCGGCCAGCCGAGGGCTTCGCGGGCGCCGGCGATCTCGTCCTTGCCGAGCGGCGCACCGTGCGCGCTTTCCTTGCCGGCCTTGGTCGGCGCACCGAAACCGATGGTGGTGCGGCAACAGATCAGCGTCGGCTTGTCCGGATCGAGCGCAGCGGAAACGATGGCCGCCTTGATTGCCTCGGCATTGTGGCCGTCGACGCCGGTGATGACTTCCCAACCGTAGGACTCGAAGCGCGCCCGGGTGTCGTCAGTGAACCAGCCACGCACGTTGCCGTCGATCGAGATGCCGTTGTCGTCGTACAACGCGATGAGTTTGCCGAGCTTCAACGTGCCGGCCAGCGAGCAGACTTCGTGCGAGATGCCCTCCATCAGGCAGCCGTCGCCGAGGAAGACGTAGGTGTTGTGATCGACGATGTTGAGGCCGTCACGGTTGAAGCGTGCCGCCAACACCTTTTCGGCCAACGCCATGCCGACTGCATTGGCCAGGCCTTGGCCGAGCGGACCGGTCGTGGTCTCGATCGCCGGATGTTCATGCGCTTCCGGGTGCCCGGCCGTCTTCGAATGCAGTTGGCGGAACGCCTTGATCTGCTCGATCGGCATATCGTAGCCGCTCAGGTGCAACAGGGAATACAGCAGCATCGAACCATGCCCGTTCGAGAGCACGAAGCGATCGCGATTCACCCAGCGCGGATTGGCCGGGTTGTGGCGCAGGAAGTCGTTCCACAACACTTCGGCAATGTCGGCCATGCCCATCGGTGCACCGGGATGGCCCGACTTCGCGGCTTCGACCGCATCCATCGACAAGGCACGGATGGCATTCGCCAGATCACGACGGTTCGGCATGGCAGTTCTCGCGGAAAGGAAGACGGGCGCGGTGGGCGCGTAGACCGGCATTGTCCCGGCTGCCGTCTGAGCCGGCAACCGATGCGCGCCCGCGCCCCGGTTTCGCCAGCCGACGCCTCCCGACGATTCAGGCCAGTCCGTGGTTGCGACGCATCTCGTCGTAGGTCTGCGGCTTGCCGATCAGATAGCCCTGGGCATAGCGGCAATTCAGCGCATCGAGCGCATTCAGCTGTGCCTCGGTTTCCACGCCCTCGGCGACGATGTCGGACTCCAGCGCATGCACCATCTGCACGATGGCCTGGACGATGGCATGGCAGCGCGGCGCGTCCAGCATCTGGCGGACAAAGCCCTGATCGAGCTTGACCGTCGAGAACTGCAACTTGTGCAGGTGGCCGAGATTGGAATAGCCGGTGCCGAAGTCGTCCAGGGCCACCTTGATGCCGAGTTCGCCGCAACGCCGGATCAGTTCTCCGACCTTGTCGAAATCCAGCATCAGGCTTTCGGTGACTTCGATCTTGATGGCCCGGGCGTCGATGCCGTGCTTTGCCGAAACGGCGGTGACGACGCCGAGCATGTCCGCTTCGGCGAGTTGCCGGCCCGACATGTTGACGGCGACGAAGGGCAGCGGCGACACGCCCGCGTCGGCCAGATGCGCCAACGTCTCCGCCACGCGATCGAGCACGTATTCGCCAATCGGCAGGATCAGCGACGTTTCTTCCGCCAACGCGATGAATTCGACCGGCGAGATCGGGCCACGCTCCGGGTGCGTCCACCGGACCAAGGCTTCATAGCCGCTGATCCGGCGCTCGCGAATCTCGTAGATCGGCTGGAAACGAACTTCCAGACTGCGGCTCGCGAGCGAATCCCGCAACTGGGTTTCGAGGTGGATCTTTGCGACTGCCTGGTCGTCGTAACCATCAGCATCATGCTGATGGTCATCGCCCGCGGCCGGCATCGCGGGCACTTCGCCGCTGCGCAAGGCGTGCAGTGCCGACCGGTAGCGGCTCAGCTGGCCTTTCAGCAGCGCACGAACAATCGGGTCGGAATTGTCGATGCGTTCGTTGATCTGGGCACGATCGACCTCGATCAAGGTCGCGTCAGCCAGCGCACGTGCCGTGGCGGTGCGGGGTGCGTCGTCGATCACC
>JAKJFE010000051.1 GCA_022705045.1 Pseudomonadota bacterium
TCGCATTGCCGAAGATGTCGATCTGCCCGGCATCGCGATTGCGCGCCTGCTGCTCGGCACCCTTCATCGCCTCGGGCAGATGGTTCATCAGCGTCGCGCGGTTGTGCCCGAAACCATCGAGTGCACCGGATGACACCAGCGCTTCGAGCACGCGTTTGTTCAGGCGATTGCTGTCGACGCGTTGCGCCAGGTCATCCAGCGACGCATACGGCCCGTTCGCCTTGCGCTCGTCGGCGATGGCTTCGCAGGCGGCGCGGCCGACGCCCTTGATCGCACCGAGGCCGTAGCGGATGCGTTTCGCGTCCAGCGCCTCGAACATGTAAGTCGACGAATTGATGTCCGGCGGCAGCACGGTCAGGCCGCACACCTCTTTCGCATCGTCGAGGAAGCCGACCAGCTTCTCGGTGCTGTCCATGTCCGACGACATCGTCGCGGCCATGAACTCGGCCGGGTAATGCGCCTTCAACCATGCGGTCTGATACGCGACCAGCGCATACGCGGCCGAGTGCGACTTGTTGAAGCCGTAGTCGGCGAACTTCTCCATCAGGTCGAAGATGCCGCGGGCGACATCCGGGTCAACGCCATTCTTGGCCGCGCCGGCCTCGAAGATGCTGCGCTGCTGCTGCATCTCGGACGCGATCTTCTTGCCCATCGCGCGGCGCAGCAGGTCGGCGCCGCCGAGCGTGTAGCCGGCCAGCACCTGGGCGATCTGCATCACCTGTTCCTGGTAGACGATGACGCCGTAAGTCGGCTTCAGGATCGGTTCCAGACTCGGGTGCGGATAACTCACTTCGGCGCGGCCGTGGCGACGATCGATGAAGTTGTCGACCATGCCGGCGCCGAGCGGGCCCGGTCGGAACAGCGCGGCCAGCGCGACCACGTCGTCGAAACCCTGGGGCTGCAGCTTGCGGATGTAGTCCTTCATGCCGCGCGATTCGAACTGGAACACCGCGGTGGTGTCGCCACGCGACATCAGCGCGTAACTCGCCGCATCGTCCATCGGCAGCTGTGTGATGTCGAGCGGTGCTTCGCCGTTCACCGCACGCCGCGCATTGATCGCCTTCACCGCCCAGTCGATGATGGTCAGCGTGCGCAGGCCGAGGAAGTCGAACTTGACCAGGCCGGCCTTCTCGACGTCGTCCTTGTCGAATTGCGTGACCACGCCTTCGCCGCCTTCTTCGCAGTAGAGCGGGGCGAAATCGGGCAGCGGCGTCGGCGCGATGACGACGCCGCCGGCATGTTTGCCGGCGTTGCGGGTCAGGTCTTCGAGCTTGCGCGCGAGTTCGATCAGGGTCGCGACTTCTTCCTCGTTGGCCATGCGCTCGCGCAGTTCCGCGGATTCGGCGATGGCGTCATCCAGCGTGATGCCGAGTGTGGTCGGGATGAGTTTGGCGATCGAATCGACATGGCCGTAACCCATGCCGAGCACGCGACCGGTGTCGCGCACCACGGCCTTCGCGGCCATGGTGCCGTAGGTGATGATCTGGCTGACCTTGTCGGCACCGTACTTGCGGCTGACATAGTCGATGACGCGGTCGCGGCCTTCCATGCAGAAATCGACGTCGAAGTCGGGCATCGACACGCGTTCCGGATTCAGGAAGCGCTCGAACAGCAGGTCCTGCGGCAGCGGGTCGAGGTCGGTGATCTTGAGCGCATAGGCGACCAGCGAACCGGCACCCGAGCCGCGCCCCGGTCCGACCGGAATGCCGTTCTGTTTCGACCAGTTGATGAAGTCGGCGACGATCAGGAAGTAGCCCGGAAAACCCATCTTCACGATCACGTCGAGTTCGATGTCCAGGCGTTCGACATAGGTCTCGCGCGGGTACGGCAGTGCACCGCGGTAGCTGGCAAAGCGTTCCTCGAGGCCGGCATGCGCTTGCGCGCGGATGTAGCTGTCGAGCGTGTGTTCCTGCGGTACCGGAAACGCCGGCAGGAAGTACTTGCCGAAGCTCATCTCGATGTTCAGGCGCTTGGCCAGTTCGACCGCGTTCTCGATCGCCTCCGGGCAATCGGCGAAGACTGCGCGCATTTCCGCCGGGGTCTTCAGGTATTGCTGGTCGGTGTACTCGCGCGGGCGCTTCGGGTCGTTGAGCACGCGCCCGGTGGCGATGCAGACGCGCGCCTCGTGTGCCTCGAAATCCTCGCGGGCGAGGAAGCGCGTGTCGTTGGTCGCCACGACTGGCACGTCGCGCCGGCTGGCCAGATGCAGCAGTCGCGACTGCTGCGCGGCTTCGTCGTTGCGGCCGCAACGCGTCAGTTCGAGATACAGGCGATCGTCGAAGCCGCGCCGCCAGTCTTCGAGCGCGCGGTCGGCGGCGTCGAGATCGGGTGTCGCGATCAATTCGGACGGGCGCCCGAGCAAGGCGACCAGGCCGGCGTTGTCCGCGAGCAATCGGTGCCGCGGCACAAAGACACGCTCGGACTTGCCGCGTTCGCGATACGCGGCCGACAACAACCGCGACAGGCGCAGGTAGCCGTCGCGGTTCTGGCACAACACGGTGGCACGCGTCAGGTCGTCGCCGCGTTCGCCGACCCACAGATCGCAGCCGATGATCGGTTTCAGCCCGGCCTTCTCGGCGGCACCGTAGAACTTGACGAGGGCGAACAGGTTCGAGTCGTCGGTCATCGCCACCGCCGGCATGCCGGACGCCGCGCAGGCGTTCACGAGTCGATCGATGCGGATCGTCGAATCGACCAGCGAGTATTCGGTATGCAGGTGCAGATGGACGAAGGACGGGGTCATCGAGTCGGTCAACGTTTGAGGTCGCGATAGAAATTCTCGTGCGGAGCGATGGCTTCCAAGTACACAAGCCTGATGCCGTCGTCGACTGAATAGCCGAGCAGGTAAAGCTGTTTGTCGCTGTGGAACTTGTGAACGCGCAGCCGGGCGAGATCACCCTTCTTGCGCTCTCCGAGCGTCGGTTTTTCCGCGACTGCGGCAATGGCAGCATCGACATCGTCGGCTACGCGATCGTGCAACTTCTTGTATTGCCGGGCGAAGCGACGCGTTTGCAGCACGTCGTATCGCATCGGTCAGCGCACCTTGTTGCCGCGAGGTACGAACGGCGTCGCGAGTACACGTGGCTCGGCGAGAGACACCAGCGATTCGGCGACGAAGTCGATCGGCAGGTCGGGATTGTCGAGCGCTGCCCGGCCCACTTTGGCCCAGAATTCGATCTGTCCGGCGATGGAACGATGTTCCGCCGCCGCCTCCGATCTGGCTTGTTCGTACAAGTCGTCCGCGATGCGTACTGCAACGGCCATGTGATGACTCCTTTGCCTACAATTGTCGGCAATTGTCTGTCGTGTGCCGACTGCAGTCAACCGAACAGGTCTGCGGCGAAAAAGCGCTTGACCGGCGCGAAGCTGCGGCGATGTGCGGGGCAGGGGCCGAGACGCTCCAGCGCCGCCAGGTGCTCCGGTGTCGGGTAGCCCTTGTGGGTGGCGAAGCCATAGCCCGGATGCACGGCGTCGAGTGCGACCAGCAGGCGATCGCGGTGCACCTTCGCGAGGATCGATGCGGCGCTGATCTCGGGGATCAGCGCATCGCCATCGACGATGGCGCGTGCAGCGCAGGGCAGGTCCTTCGGTAGCTTGTTGCCGTCGATCAGGGCCTCGTCCGGAAGGACGGCGAGACCTCGCAGCGCCTCGCGCATGCCGAGCAAGGTCGCTTGCAGGATGTTGTGGCGATCGATGGCCTCGGTGCCGACTTCGATCACGCAGAAGGCCAGTGCGCGCGCGCGGATCTCGATGTCGAGCGCGTTGCGACGGGCTTTACTCAACTGCTTCGAATCATTCAGTCCGGCGATGGGATGCGAGGGATCGAGGATGACTGCGGCAACCACGACCGGCCCGGCCAGTGGACCACGCCCGGCCTCGTCGACACCGGCGACGCGCTTCATCGTTTCGGCAGCAGGTCGGCGACGGCCTCGGCCGCCGCGTCGGCACCGCCACCGCCGAGCAGCGGCAACAGCGTCGACAACTGCGTCTGCATCGCTTCCATGCGCGCTTCGTCGCGGAACAGGGCGAGCAAGGCGTCGGTGATCTTCTCGACCGTGCAATCGTCCTGGAGCAGTTCCGGGACGACGCTCTGGTTCAGCAGGATGTTCGGCAACGACACATGTTTCGACTTCAGCAGGCCGAACAGGCGCACGATGCGATAGCTGAGCGAGTGGATGCGATGCGCAACAACCATCGGTGTTTCCGCAAGGCCGGCTTCAAGTGCGGCGGTGCCCGAGGCCGTCAGCACGACATCGGCTGCCCACAGGGCTTCGTGGGCGCGACCTTCGACGGTCAGGAACTGGCCGCGCACGCGGTGTCTGGCGAGGATGGCGTCGAAGGTTTTCGCACACTCGCTGTCCGCCATCGGCGCGATCAGCTTCAGCCCGGAAATCGCGTTCGCGCATTGCAATGCCGCGAGCACGAAGGTTTCGCCGAGACGTTCGATTTCGCCGAGACGACTGCCCGGGAGAATGGCTAGCACGCGTCCCTTGAGCGGCAGTTCCAGTGCGGCGCGTGCATCGGCCTGCGCCGGACGGTTCTCGAAGCGTTCTGCGAGCGGATGGCCGACGAATCGGGCATCGACGCCGTAACGCGCGTAGATCGGCGGCTCCATCGGGAACAGGCAGAGCACGCGGTCGGCCGAAGCGCCGATCTTCTTCGCCCGACCCGGGCGCCAGGCCCAGATCGAGGGACTGACGTAATGCACGGTGCGGATGCCCGCGCCCTTCAGCTTGCGTTCGACGCCGAGGTTGAAATCCGGCGCATCGATGCCGATGAAGACATCGGGTTTCCAGTCGCGCAGACGTTTCACGACAGCGCCGCGCAGCTTCAGCAAGCGCGGCAGGTGGCGCAACACCTCGACCAGACCCATGACCGCCAGTTCGGAGGCGTCGTGCCAGGTGTCGCAGCCGGCCCGACGCATGCGATGGCCGCCGATGCCGGCGAACTGCGCACGCGGGTAGCGCTGCTTGAGCGCGGCCATCAGGTCGGCGCCGATCTGGTCGCCGGAGGTTTCACCGGCGATCAGCGCGATGCGGAGCGGGCGCGTGTCCACGGCGTCAGCGGATCAATGAGCGTTCGGAACGATCGATGAACTCGGACAGGATGCGCAGTTCATCGGTGGCCTCGGCGGCCTTTGCGATTTCGGCACGCGCCTCGGCCAGCGGCATGCCCGAAAGGTACAAGGTGCGATAGGCACGCTTGATCGACATGATCGATTCGGAGGAGAAACCGCGGCGTTTCAGGCCCTCCGAGTTGATGCCCTTGGGCTCGGCATAGCTGCCGGCCACGACCGTGTACGGGGGCACGTCGCGGTTGATGACCGACCCCATCGCCGTGAATGCGTGTGCGCCGATCTGGCAGAACTGGTGCACCAGCGAGAAGCCGCCGAGAATGACGAAGTCGTCGACGCGCACGTGGCCGGCCAGCGACGAGGCGTTCGCGAAGATGCAGTCGTTGCCGACGATGCAGTCGTGCGCCATGTGCACGTAGGCCATGATCCAGTTGCGGTCGCCGATGCGGGTGACGCCGCCGCCGTCGGCCGTGCCGCGGTTCAGCGTCACGAACTCGCGGATGGTGTTGTCGGCGCCGATCTCGAGCGTGGCACGCTCACCCTTGAACTTCTTGTCCTGCGGCGCGGCGCCGATCGAACTGAACTGGAAGATATGGTTGCGTGGGCCGATGCGGGTCGGACCTTCGATGACGACATGCGGGCCGATCTCGCAGTCGTCGCCGATCTCGACATCGGCGCCGACGATCGTGAACGCGCCGATCGACACGTTCGCGCCGATCTTCGCCTTCGGGTCGATGAGGGCGCTCGGGTGGATCATGCGTTCGATTCCGGGGCCGCGCAGAGGATTTCGGCGCTGGCCACTTCCTGGTCGCCGACCAGGGCACGACAGTCGTACAGGCCCATGCGACGGATCAGCCGCTTCTGCATCACTTCGAGCTTGAGCTGGTCGCCGGGCACGACGGTGCGCGCGAACCGGGCCTTGTCGACGCGGACGAGGTAGTAGAGCTGGTTGTCGCTGCGTTCGATGCCGTTCGACAACTGGGTCAGGATGCCCGAGGCCTGGGCCATCGCCTCGATCACGAGCACGCCCGGCATCACCGGGTGGCCCGGAAAGTGGCCGGTGAAGAAGGGTTCGTTGACGGTCACG
The DNA here is from genome assembly GCA_022705045.1 of Pseudomonadota bacterium. GTDB lineage: Bacteria > Pseudomonadota > Gammaproteobacteria > Xanthomonadales > Ahniellaceae > JADKHK01. The sequence goes on from JAKJFE010000051.1 coordinate 6,162, forward strand.
TTCTTGATCGCCAGCACACGCTTGTTCGGCTCGAACTCGACCACGCGGTCGACCAGCAGGAACGGGTAGCGATGCGGCAGCATCGCCATGATCTGGGTGATTTCGATCGGCAGTTTCACGCCGCCGGCTTGCTCAGTCATCTGTCCCTTCCCCAAGGAGTTTGCGCACGCGTCGTGCGAGTTGGTCGAGTTGGCCGAAACGTGCCGCATTCCTGCGCCATTCGCGTTTCGGCTGGATCGGTGTGCCGGAAACGTATTCGCCGGGTTCGCGCAGGTCGTGCGTAACCAGACTCATGGCGCCCACCGTCACGCGGTCGGCGATCTCCAGATGGCCGATGATACCGGCACCGCCGGCGATCAGGCAGTAACGGCCGATGCGCGTGCTGCCCGCGATGGCGGCGCAGCCGGCGATCGCGGTGTGCGCGCCGATGCGCACGTTGTGGCCGACCTGGATCTGGTTGTCGAGGCGCACGTCCTCCTCGAGCACGGTATCGCCGAGGGCGCCGCGGTCGATCGTCGTGTTCGCCCCGATCTCGCAATCGTCGCCAATCACGACACCGCCGAGTTGCGGCACCTTGAGCCAGCTGCCCTGGTCGAAGGCGAGACCGAAGCCATCGGCACCAAGCACGGCACCAGGGTGGATCAGCACGCGCGCACCGAGCCGCACGCGCACGGCCAGCGTGACACGCGCGACGAGGCGACAGTCCGGACCCACCACGCAGTCCTCGCCGATCACGCATCCCGGACCGATGACGGCGCCCGCGGCGATGCGACTGCGTGCGCCGACGACACAGTGCGGGCCGATGTGCGCGCCGTCATCGACCATGGCATCGGCGGCGATCACGGCACTCGGATGAATGCCCGCCGGCGCGTTTTCGTGCCGCTCGAACAGGGCGGCGATGCGCGCGAAGTCGGCATAGGGATTGCGGCTGACGAGCACGTCGCCGGTGGCGTGTGCGGCGTCTTTTTCCGCGACCACAACCGCGGCGGCCCGCGTCGTCGCGAGTTGCGAGCGGTAGGCGGGATTGGCCAGGAACCCGATCTGCGAGGGCTCGGCCTCGGCCAGCGTGCCGACACCGCGCACGATGCGCGCGCCGTCGCCGCGCAACGTCAGCCCGAAGCGCGCGGCGATGTCGGCCAGAGTGTGCATCAGCGTGCCGGCGTCGCAGCCGCTTCGCGCTTCAGTCGCGCGAGCACGGCGTCGGTGATGTCGATCTGCGCGCTGGCGTACATCACCGGCGCCTGGATGACGAGGTCGAGCTGATTCTCGCGCGCATGTGCAATCACCGCCGCTTCGATGCGCGGCCACTGGCGATTGAACTCTTCGTCGCCGCGCGCCTTGAATTCCTCGGCGAGACGCTTGCGGGTGCGTTCAATGGATTTGCGCAGCGCCTCGATCTCGCGTTTCAGCGAATCGGCGGCGGCCTTCGGCAGGATTGCGGAATCGCGGCGGTCGCGGGCTTCGAGCTCCGCCAGCCGCAGCTGTTCCGACTCGAGTGCCTTGTTGCGTGGCGCGAATTCGGTCTCGAGCCGGCGTCGGGTGTCGAGCACTTGCGGCGCATTGTCTATCAGGCGTTTCATGTCGACGTAACCGATGCGCGCCGCCTGCTGCGCGAACGCCGTTGCGACACACAGGAACAACAACGCGCCGGCGAGGATCAGGCCGGCGCGTGTTCGGAACTTTGGCGCTGAGCGGGCGGCCATCGTTCCGGCTCCGTCCTCAGAACTGCTGCCCGAACGAGAACTGGATGCCCTCGGTGCGATCGCCGTCCTGTTTCTTGATCGGACGCACCAGGTTGATGATGATCGGGCCGACCGGCGCCTGCCATTTCAGCGACAGACCGGCCGACGCACGCAATTCGCCCGAGTCGAAGGCGTCGAAATCCCTGAACACGTTGCCGACATCGACGAAGGCCGACAGCTGCGCGGTATCGGAATCTCCCTTCGTCATCGGGGTCGGGATGATCAGCTCGAGGCCGCCCACGGTCTTGAACGCGCCGCCCAGCGGCTGGCGGTAGGTGCTGTTCGGCGATGCCGTTTCCGTCGGACCGAGCGTGTTGTCCTCGAAACCGCGCACGGAACGCACGCCGCCGGCGTAGAAGTGCTGGTAGAACGGCAGGCGATCGGTGTCGCCGTAACCGTCGCCATAGCCGATTTCGGCCTTGGCGAGCAGCGAGTAGTCGCCCCACAGCGGGAAATAGTGACCGACTTCGTAACCGAGCTTGTACCACTCGAGGTCGGAGCCGGGCAGGGCCAGTTCGGCTCCGATGCGCTGGTAGGAGCCCCGCGTCGGCGCGAAGAACTTGTTGCGCGAATCGCGCTGCCAACCGGCCTGCAGCGACCAGGTGTTGATGGTCCACTGCCGGAACGGACCGGTGAGCACGCAGGGGGTGTTGGTGTCGGTATCGGTATCCGGGCCGGTGCCGTCGGTGTCGGTGTCGGGGCCGTTGCAGAAGGAATCGTAGGTGTTGCGCGCCCGGTCACCGAGTTCGTCCACCAGGTTCTGGATCAGCGAGGTCGGCGTCGAGCCGTCGACCGTGGTGATGTCGTTCTTGTCCATGCCGACCGACAGCGACAAGGTGTCGACTTCGGTCAGCGGAATGCCGAACAGCACTTCGCCGGAGATGGTGTCGGCGGTGTAGGCAGCGAGGTTGGCCTGGCCCTGGTCGAGCTTGCGCACGCTCATGTTGTAACCGACGCTGAGACCGTCATCGGTGAAGTACGGGTCGAAGAAGCTGAAATCGAAGCGCTTGACGTAGTCGTTGTTCTGGATCGTCGTGCCGACGGTGTTGCCGGTGCCTAGGAAGTTGCGCTGGGTCAGCGACACCGAGGTGATGATGCCCTGCAGTTCGGAGTAACCGACGCCGAACTGGAAGCTGCCGGCGCTCTGTTCCTCGACCGTGAAGTTCACGTCGACCTGGTCGTCGCTGCCCGGCACCTTCGGTGTTTCGACGGTCACTTCCTTGAAGTAGCCGAGGCGTTGCAGGCGACCCTTCGAACGGTCGATCGCGGCCTGCGAGAACCACGCGCCTTCAAGCTGGCGCATTTCGCGGCGCAACACCTCGTCCTGGGTGCGCTGGTTGCCGATGAAGTTGATACGGCGCACGTAGGCGCGTTTGCCCGGATTCACGAAGAACGTGACAGCGACTTCGCGCTTCTCGCGATCGACGGTCGGCACCGGCGTCACCTCGGCGAAGGCGTAGCCGATGTTCGACAGCACACGCGTCATCGCTTCCGAAGCACGTTCCAGTTTGCCGCGCGAATAGGTTTCGCCGGGCTTGGCGCTGATCAGGCGACGCAGCACGTCTTCATTGACGACGAGTTCGCCGGTCAGCTTGATGTCGGTCAGCGTGTAGATCTCGCCTTCGCGGACGTTGGCGGTGATGAACAGTTCCTTGCGATCCGGGCTGATCGACACCTGGGTCGACTCGACCGCGAAATCGACGTAGCCGCGATCCTGGTAGTAGGACGCCAGCTTTTCCATGTCGCCGGACAGCTTTTCGCGCGAATACTGGTCATCGCGCTTGTACCAGCTCAGCCAGTTGGTCGAGCCGGATTCGAAATCCTCGACGATGTCCTCGTCGGCGAAGGCCTGGTTGCCGACGATGTTGAGGTGACGGATCTTGGCAGCCTTGCCTTCGCTGACCGTGATCTTGATCGAGACGCGATTGCGGTCGAGGTTTTCGACCTCGGGCTTGATGCTGACGTTGTACTTGCCGCGGTTGTTGTACTGGCGGGTCAGTTCCTGGGTCAGGCGGTCGAGTTCGAGGCGGTCGAAGGTTTCGCCCTCGACCAGGCCGATGTCACGCAGGCCCTTCATCAGGTCCTCGGTCTTGAGGTCCTTGTTGCCGGTGATTTCCAGCTTCGAGATGGCCGGACGTTCGCTCAGCTTGACGACCAGGATGTCGCCCTGGCGAGTCAGTTCGATGTCGTTGAAGAAGCCGGTCTTGAACAGGGCGCGCACCGCGGCCGAGGCGCGGCTGCTGTCGATGCGGTCGCCTTTTTCGATCGGCAGCGCGCTGAACACGGTGCCGGCAGGAATGCGCGTCAGGCCCTCGAGCCGGATGTCGGAGACGACGAAGGCGTCGAAAGCGGCAGCATTCTGCGCGCACAGCGAAGCAACCAGGACCAGCGCAGCAATACGTTTCATCATCACTCCGTCAATGACCGCGACGGCGCCATGGCGCAGCCGCGTTGTCCGGGACGATCCGCCCGGACGGGTTGGGCGCAGGCCGGCGCGCATGCATGGTGCGCGCCGTGCCGAAGCAGGACATTCAGCGGAACAGGCCGGAAATATCGTTGAAGAAGGCGAGTCCGATCAGACCGGAAAGCATCGCCAAACCCACGTATTGACCGGCGACCAGCGTACGTTCGCTGACCGGACTGCCTTTGATCAGTTCGATAAGGTAATACAGGATATGACCCCCGTCCAAGATCGGGATCGGCAGCAGGTTCAGGATGGCCAGGCCGAGCGAGACGGCGCCGAGGAAACCGAGGAACCAGGGCAGGCCTTCGTTGGCCGTGAAATTCGCGACTTGGGCGATCGTCACCGGTCCGGACAAGTGTTCGGTCGATAACACCCCGGTCAGCATGTCCTTGAGGAACTGCAGCGACTTGGCAGTCGTGGTGTAAGTGCTTGCGAACGCTTTCGGTATGGCGTCGAGCGGTCCGTAGCGCAGCAGCAGGCCGGGTTCGGACACCCCCATGGCCAGAAAGGTTTCGCCCCTGTACTCGCGTTTCACAGGTACGACCTCGAACTCGCGCAGTTCGGTGCCGCGCTGGACCCGTACGCGCAGGCTGCCTTTGGCGCCGTGTTTTTGCACGGCCTTCCAGACGGACCCGAAATCATCGACCGGATCGCCATTGATGGCGATGAAGCGATCACCCTGTTTCAGGCCCGCCAACTCGGCGGGCTCACCGGCGGTGATCTTGCCTGCGACGGCGGGCGAAAATCGTGCCAGCCCGATGTGTTCGCCCAGCTGCTTGGGGTGAACCGTTTGCGGGATCGCGCTGAGTTCAAGACTGTGCTTGCGCTGAATCCCATCGGCATCCACGGTCTCGATTGTCACGTCGCGACGATAAATCGCCGCCTCGAACACGCCGTTGGCCACCTCAGACCAAGCCGTCACTGGACGGCCGTCGACCGAGATCACACGCGACTGCGCCTGCAGCTCGGCTTCCGCACTGATTCCGGAGACCTTGCCGATCAGGGGCTCGTGGTCCGGTTCGCCGACGACATGCAAGGTCCAGAACACCAGGATGGCAAGCAGGATGTTCGCGATTGGCCCCGCCGCGGCAACAGCGATCTTCTGCCACACCGGCTTCCGGTTCAGCGCTGCGTGCGCCTGTTCCGGCGGGACGTCTTCGGCGCGTTCGTCGAGCATCGAAACGTAACCGCCCAGCGGAATCGCCGCGAGCACGTATTCGGTGCCGTCGCGGCCGGTGCGCATCCACAGCGGCTTGCCGAAGCCGATCGAGAAACGGTGCACCTTGACGCCGCATCGGCGCGCGACCCAGAAGTGGCCGAACTCGTGGAAGGTGACGAGCAGGCCGATGGTCACCACGTACCAGAACAGCGAACCGAAGACGTCGGTCATTCCTTATCCCTTCAATGCGGCAGTGGCATGACGCCGCGCCTCGGCGTCGATGCCGACGATGGCGTCCAGTGTATCGGCCGCTTCGTTAACGGTTCGCTCAAGACCGGACGCGATGACACGTTCAATATCGAGAAAGCCGATGCGTCCATCCAGAAACGCGGCCACGGCGATTTCGTTCGCCGCGTTCAGCACGATCGGGGCCGCGCCGCCGGCACGCAAGGCCGCGAAGGCATGGGCCAGGCAAGGAAATGCAACGAGGTCGGGGGCTTCGAAGTCGAGGCGCGCGGCGGTTGCGAGATCGAGTCGCTGCACACCGGCATCGATGCGATCCGGCCAGGCAAGCGCATTCGCGATCGGCGTGCGCATGTCCGGCGATCCCAGCTGTGCGAGTTGTGAACCATCCGCATACTCGACCAGCGAATGCACGATGCTCTGCGGATGCACCAGCACCTCGATGCGCGACGGGTCGATGCCGAACAGGCGCTGCGCCTCGATGACTTCGAGGCCCTTGTTCATCAGCGTGGCGGAATCGACCGAGATCTTGCGACCCATCTTCCAGCGCGGATGCGCGCAGGCGGCATCCGGCGTGACCGTGGCCAGGCGGTCGCGCGACCAGCCGCGGAACGGCCCGCCGGAGGCCGTGAGGATCAGCCGGGTGATGCCGTTCGCATCCGGCTCGCGCGCGTAGTCGCGGGGCAGGCACTGGAAGATGGCGTTGTGTTCGCTGTCGAGCGGAATGATGCGTGCGCCGTGCGCCGACGCGGTGCGCACCAGCAATTCGCCGGACATCACCACCGATTCCTTGTTCGCGAGCAGCAGGCGTTTGCCGGCACGTGCTGCGGCCAGGGTCGATGACAGCCCGGCGGCTCCGACGATGGCGGCGACCACGGTATCGAAGCGCGTATCGGCGGCGATGGCATCGACTGCGGCCGCTCCGGCCAGCGCCTCGGCACGCAATCCGCGCGCTTTCAAGGCGGCGCCGAGCTCATCGTGGCGGTCGGCATCGGCGATCACCGCGACATCGGGATCGAAGCGCGCACACAGGTCGACCAGGGCCGCGACATCACGGTGCGCAGTCAGCGCCGCGGCGCGGAAGCGTTGCGGGTGGCGCGCGACGACGTCGAGCGTGCTGGCGCCGATCGAACCGGTGGCACCGAGGACGGCCAGTTGTTTCATGAGCCGAGGATCTGGCGTCCCGCCACGAAGATCGGCAGCGCCGCGAACATCGAATCGAAACGGTCCAGCGCGCCGCCATGGCCCGGGAACAGGGTGCCCGAATCCTTCACCTGCGAATGACGCTTGATCAGGCTTTCCAGCAGGTCGCCGACGATCGAGAACACCACTGTGACGACACACAACGCGACGAACACCGGCAGGCGTTGCACCGGCACATCGAGCCCGACATGGCCGACCGCTGCGGCATAGACGACACAGCCGATCAGCGCGCCGTAGACGCCGGCGGTGGTCTTGCCGGGACTGATATTGGGCGCGAGCTTGGTGGTGCCGAAGCGGCGGCCGGCGAAATAGGCGCAGGTATCGGCGCACCAGACCAGCATCAGCACGAACAGCACCCACCAGGCACCGCGATCGCCGCCATGCAGCACGATGGCGGCGGTCCAGGCCGGCACGATGGCCAGCGCGCAAGCGATCGACTTGATGAACAACGAGCGTTTCAGCGCCTGCTCGCCGAAGTGGTAGTGGCGCAACCACCAGGGCGCCAGCAGCCAGAAGCCGACACCACACCAGATGGTCTGCAGGCGCGCGGCATCGCTCGCGAACCACGCGCTGGCGAACAGCACCAGATGCGCAATAACGATGCCCGCGCGCACGAGGATCGAGCGCCATCCGGCCAGCATCGTCCATTCCCACACGCCCACCAGGAACAACGCGCCGATCAGGACCGCGAACCACAGTTGCGGCAGCAGCATCACGCCGGCGATGCCGACTGGCGCAAGCACGGCAGCGGTGATCGCGCGCTCGCGCAGGCCGCCGACCGGTTTGGGGGCGGGCGCGTCGGTGCTGCTGCTCATGCGGGGTGTCTCAGTTGCTGGCCGGTACGGCCGAAACGGCGCTCGCGCCGCGCATAGTCGGCCAGAGCCGCGTCCAGCGTGGCGGCGTCGAAATCCGGCCACAACACGTCGCTGAACCACAGTTCGGCATAAGCCAGTTGCCAGAGCAGGAAATTGCTGACGCGGTGTTCGCCGCCGGTGCGGATGAACAGGTCCAGCGGTGCCAGATCAGCCAGGCTGGTATGCGCATCCACGATCGATTCGTCGACAGTGTCGGCGTCGATGTCGCCGTTGGCGATGCCCTGGACGATGCGGCGAGTGGCCTGCACGATGTCCCAGCGTCCGCCGTAGTTCGCGGCGACGTTGAGGCTCAGCCGGGTCTGCGCCGGCTGCTTGCGTTCGGCGCGGTCCATGCGGTCGCGCAGCGCCGGCGCGAAGGCCGAACGATCGCCGATGAACCGCACCGCGACGCCATTCGCCACCAGTTCGTCGACTTCGCGGTCGATGGCCTTCATGAACAGTTCCATCAGCGTGCCGACCTCGTCCTCCGGACGCTTCCAGTTCTCGCTGGAGAACGCGAACAGGGTCAGCACCGGAATATGGCGACGCAGGCAGGCCTCGACGGTTGCACGCACCGCCTTGACGCCCTCGTGATGACCGAAGCTGCGCGGACGATGACGGGCCTCGGCCCAGCGACCGTTGCCGTCCATGACGATGGCGACGTGGCGGGGCAGGCGTTGGACGGCAATCGCCGGATCGATGATGCTCATGCGGCCGACTTCGCCGCTCAGAGCGACATCAGCTCCTGTTCCTTGGCCTTGCAGACGACATCGACGTCGGCGACGTGCTTGTCGGTGAGTTTCTGCACGTCCTGCTCCGCCTTGCGTTCCTCGTCCTCGGAGATCTGCTTTTCCTTGAGCAGGTCCTTGACGTGTTGCATGGCGTCGCGACGCACGGCGCGGATCGCGACCTTGGTGTTCTCGCCTTCATGCGACACATGCTTGGCGAGTTCCTTGCGGCGCTGCTCGGTGAGCGGCGGCAGGTTGATGCGGATGACGGTGCCGGCGGTATTCGGGGTCAGCCCGAGGTCGGAGGCGAGGATGGCCTTCTCGATCGGCGCCACCATCTGCTTTTCCCAAGGCGTGATCGTCAGCGAACGCGCATCGACGACCGCGACGGCTGCGCACTGGTTCAGCGGCATGTCCGAGCCGTAGTAGTTCACCTTCAGGTGGTCGACCAGGGTGGTGCTGGCGCGGCCGGTGCGGAGCTTCGAGAGGTCGTTCTTCAACGACTCGATGCTCTTCTTCATGCGGGCTTCGGCGTCTTGTTTGATTTGCGCGATCATGGCGTTGCGTCGGGATCGTGGGAAAGGCGGCGAGTATAGCCGCGGCCCGTGCGTTCAGGGCGGGGCGGGCGTTAAGTGGAGCCCGAGCGCGAGGTCGTCCTCGACCTGGTCGACGAAGCGGTAAGGCACTTGCCCGATCGCGACCATGCCCTGGCGGGCGTAGAAGCGTCGGGCTCGGTCGTTGCCGGCGTAGACGCAGAGCCAGAGCAGGTCGGCGCCGGTCTGGAGGGCGTCCGTACGGACGTGATCGAACAGCTGTTGTCCGACGCCGCCGCCGAGGGCATTCGTATCGACGTAAAGTCGCTTCAGCTCGACCGGATGCCGTGCCGTGACCGGCGCCGCGGCGCGATGCCACTGCACATAGCCAACCAGCACATCGCCGCGCGTGGCGACTGCGATAGGGCTGGTGCGGTCGTCGATCCAGTCGGATACGGCGGTATCCGACAACACCGTGTCGCAGTGGATGCGGATGCGTGCCGCGTCGTGCGTGGGCGCGTAGGTGGCGGCGAAGCTGCGCCGCGCCAGATCGGCCAGCGCCGGAACGTCGCTCGCCGTCGCCGGCCGCAACACCAGGTCACTCATCCGGCGCGTGTCACCAGGGTGCCGATCGGTTCGCCGCGCACGATGCGCATCAGCTCGCCCGGTCGGGTCATGTCGTAGATGCGCAGCGGCATGCCATGGTCGCGGCACAACGCGATCGCGGCCGTGTCCATGACACCGAGGTTGCGGGTGATCACGTCTTCGTAGCTGAGACGGTCGAAGCGGGTGGCGTTCGGATCCTTCTTGGGATCGGCACTGTAGACGCCATCGACCTTGGTCGCCTTGAGCAGCAGTTCGGCGCCCACTTCGACCGCACGCAGCGCCGCCGCGGAATCGGTCGTGAAGAACGGGTTGCCGGTGCCGGCTGCGAACAGGGTGACGCGGTTCTTCTCGAGATGGCGGATGGCGCGGCGACGGATGTAGTCCTCGCAGACTTCATTGATCTTGATCGCGCTCATCACCCGCGCCACGACGCCGCGCTTCTCGATCGCATCCTGCATGGCCAGCGCGTTCATCACCGTGGCCAGCATGCCCATGTGGTCACCGGTCACGCGGTCCATGCCCGAAGCCGCCAGTCCGGCGCCGCGGAAGATGTTGCCGCCGCCGATGACGACGCCCACCTGCACCCCGGTCCGCACGACCTCGATGATTTCGTCGGCGATGCGGCCAAGCACTTTCGGGTCGATGCCGTAGTGTTCGCCGCCCATCAGCGCTTCGCCGCTGAGCTTGAGCAGGATGCGGTGGTACTTGATCGGCGGGGTGGAGATCGGCGCGTCGGTCATGGTTCGGGTCCTTGATTCATGCAGTGGCGCTTGGCAGGAATGCCATGCAAAAAAAAGGGAGCGTTTCCGCTCCCTTTCTGGTCACACCTGCATCGCTTTCGCGACTTCGGCGGCGTAGTCTTCGACCACTTTCTCGATGCCTTCGCCGACCGCGATGCGGTGGAACGAGGCCACGTCGGCCTTGGCGGCCTTGAGCGCGGCTTCCACCGTCATGTTCGTGTCGACGACGTAGGGCTGGCCGTACAGGGTGTTGTCGTTGAGGATCTTGGCGACCTTGCCGCCAATGATCTTCTCGAGGATCTCGGCCGGCTTGGCCTTGTCCTTGTCGGTCATCTTCGCCAGTTCGATTTCCTTTTCCTTGGCGACGAACTCGGCCGGCACGTCGCTGGCCTTGTTGTACGGCGGGTTCATGGCCGCGACATGCATCGCGACGCCACGTGCCAGCTCGACGTTGCCGCCCTTCATGTCGACCAGCACGCCGATGCGGCCGCCGTGCACGTAGGCGCCGACGACGCCGTCGCTGTTCGCCACGATGATGCGGCGCAGCTGGATGTTTTCGCCGAGCTTCAGCACCAGGGCCGAACGCAGCTCCTCAACGGTGCTGCCGTCGACGGCGACGGCCTTCAGCGCGTCGATGTCGGCGGCGCCCGACGCCAGCGCGGTCTTGGCGACGAGATCGCAGAACTTCACGAAGTTCTCGTCCTTGGCCACGAAGTCGGTTTCCGAATTGATCTCGACCATCACGGCCTTGCCGCCGTCGGCGGCCATCGCGATGCGGCCTTCCGCAGCGACGCGGCTGGCCTTCTTGTCGGCCTTGGCCAGGCCCTGCTTGCGCAGCCATTCCATCGCGGTTTCGATGTCGCCGCCGTTTTCGGTCAGCGCCTTCTTGCATTCCATCATGCCGACGCCGGAACGCTCGCGCAGTTCCTTGACCATGCTTGCCGTGATTTCCATGACTTCCTCTCGATGCTTAAAAAAAGCGCGGCGGGAGCTCCGCCGCGCAGGATCCATTGCGCTGCCGCGACCGAAGCCGCGGCGATGCGGCGATTACTCGGCGCTCGGCGCGTCGGCCTTCGGGCCGCGCGGGGCAGGGCGCTTCGCACCCGCACCCGGCTTGCCGCCCGGGCCACCCGGGCCGCGACGGTTCGGGCCACCCGGCTTGCGATCGCGGTCGTTGCGATCGTTGCGGCCACCACGGTCGTCACGACGGCCACGGCCGGCATCTTCCTTAGCAACCGGTGCGCCCGAGGCGTCGAGTTCGACGAACTCGTCCTTGGCGTTGGCCGGGATGGCCGGCGCGGCGGCCTTGCCTTCGAGCACGGCGTCGGCAGCGGCGGCAGCGTAGAGCTGCACGGCGCGGATGGCGTCGTCGTTACCCGGGATGATGTAGTCGGCAAGGCTCGGGTCGTAGTTGGTATCGACCACGGCGACGACCGGGATGCCGAGCGTGCGGGCTTCCTTGATCGCGATTTCTTCATGACCGACGTCGATCACGAACAGCGCGTCCGGGAGGGAATTCATGTTCTTGATGCCGCCGAGCGAACGCTCCAGCTTTTCCTGCTCGCGCTTCAGCGACAGCACTTCGTGCTTGACGCGCTTTTCGAAGCTGCCGTCGGTGTGCATCGCTTCGATTTCCTTCAGGCGGGCGACCGACTGGCGCACCGTGCGGAAGTTCGTGAGCATGCCGCCGAGCCAGCGGTGCGAGACGAAGGGCATGCCGCAACGCGCGGCTTCGGACTTCACGGCTTCGCGGGCCGAGCGCTTGGTGCCGACGAACAGCACGCTGCCGCGCTTCTGGGCCATGCCGGACAGGAAGTTCATCGCGTCCGTGAACAGCGGCATGGTCTTTTCGAGATTGATGATGTGGATCTTGCCGCGGGCGCCGAAAATGTACGGGGCCATCTTCGGGTTCCAGTAACGGGTCTGATGACCGAAATGGACGCCGGCTTCCAGCATCTGACGCATGGTGACTTGAGGCATAAATACTCCTTTGCTGAAACACAACCGTCTCCTTCTTAGAGACCTGGGATCGTGCTTCGGGGTTGGACCTCCACGTTTCCGCCCGGACCGACCCCGTTCGCGAAGCGAAAGGGCACCCCAGTCCGGGTGACGAAACGTGTGCGGATTCGGCAGGATTGCCGTGTGCTGTCGGATTGGCCCGACAAAGCCGCGGGATTTTAGCCGCCCGGGACGCCCGGCCGCAAGCCGTCGGCGCGGATCAGCCCGAAGACGATGGCGATTCAGGCGGTGCGACGCAGTCAACGGCCCGGAACTCGGCGTCGTCAATGCGGATTTCACGGGTTTCCGGGCGCCCGGAGGCCATCGAGGAGCCTTCGAGCACGAGATCGAAGCGGCCGGACATCCGCCAGCCATCGCCGGTTTTCTGCATCGCGGTGAGTTCCGCACGGCCTTCGCGCACCTGGCTGTAGCTGGCGTCACGATGATTCAGCAAGACGAACGACACTTCACGCTGGCCGGGCTCGTTGTCACCCGCGGTCATGCCGAGATGCAGTGCCCCCTCGCCATCGACGGATTCGAAGCTGAACAGCCACTGCGCCGCTTCGTCGTTGTTGAAGCGGTTCAGGATGCAGGTCGCGGGCAGGTGCACCGGGTACGGTTCGCCACCCAGTCGGGCCGAAAACGTGGTGGTCGTCGTGTCGGGGGCGGAACGCGCGCAGGCGAAGAGCACACAGGACGCGATAAGCAGGGTGACGGAGAAGCGCATCGGCGCGAGGGTTGGGCGAGGGGCGGCGAGCCTAACACCGCTGCGATCGTGAGGACGCCTTGCCGTCGCGCGCAGGTCGCGGCATGGTGCCGTTCCGTTTCCGCAGGGCAGCACATGAACCTCGACGAATTGTTTGGCGGCAGCAGCGTGCCCGGCCTGAAGATCGGTCGCCATGAATTGAAGCTGGATCGGGCGCGCATGATGGCTGTGCTCAACATCACACCGGATTCGTTCTCCGATGGCGGTCGCTTCGTGGGGCTGGATGCGGCGTTGGTCCAGGCCGAGCGACTGATCGCGGACGGTGCGGACGTGCTCGATGTCGGCGGCGAATCGACGCGGCCAGGTGCCGAGTCGTCCGTATCGGTCGACGCCGAAATCGCCCGCGTCGTGCCGGTGATCGAAGCCATTGCCGCGCGCTTCGACGTGCCGATCTCGATCGACACCAGCAAGCCCGAGGTGATGTGTGCCGCCGTCGCGGCCGGCGCCGGACTCGTCAACGACGTGAACGCGTTGCGTGCCGAGGGCGCACTCGATGCGGTCGCCGAACTGAAGGTGTCGGTGTGCCTGATGCACATGCAGGGCGAGCCGCGCACGATGCAGGAGGCGCCGCACTACGACGACGTGGTGGGTGAAGTGAAACGCTTTCTCGCCGATCGGGTGTTGGCCTGTCGCATGGCCGGCATCGATCCGAAGCGCGTGGTCATCGATCCGGGCTTCGGTTTCGGCAAGTCGCTGGAACACAATCTCGCGCTGTTGGCACAACTCGGCCAGTTCGCGAACATCGAGGCGCCGCTGCTGGTCGGCCTGTCGCGCAAGCGCATGATCGGGACGATCACCGGACGCGACCTGGATCAGCGCGCGATCGGCTCAGCGGCTGCAGCCTTGCTCGCCGTCGAACGGGGTGCACGCATCGTGCGCGTGCATGATGTTGCCGCGACCTGCGATGCACTGAAGATGTACGAAGCGCTGCGTCCGTTCGAGAAGGCGCCGAAGAAATCCGTGGCGAAACCGAAGTCGCCCTGGGACGACGAATAGCCGCACATGAAAAAGCCGGGCAATGCCCGGCTTTTTCGTTTCAAGCAACCACGTTTCGGTCAGCGATCGAGCGCGACACGCAGACCGGCGCGACGCAGTTCGACCGTGCTCAGATCGGCTTGGTCAACCAGGGTCAGGTCACGCAACTGATACGGGCCACTGACGCCCGCCTTGGCCATCGTCGCGGCGTCGAACACCAGTTCCAAGGCGCCGTTGCCGGGCTTCAGCATCGCCGCGGTGCTGGCCTGCGCGGCCGGACGCAGCTTGCCGCCGTCCATGCCGTACAGGGTGCCACGCACTTCGAAGCGGCTTTCGGCGGCGACTTTCAGCGTGAATGACATCGACAGCGAACCGTCGTCGTTCCGCACGGCCTTGGCACCGGCGCCGAGTTGCGCACGCGGAATGCTGGACGAGAACGCGGTCTTGGCATCGCGCTGCACGCTCGCGCCTTTGGCCGAAGCGAAGGCGTGCACTTCCCACAGGCCCGGGCCGGCGCCAGCCACGGCGTCATGCGCGACGTCGGCGACATAACGACCATCGGCAGCACGCTTGAAGCTGAGATCGAACGAGGCACCGTTCGGCGCACTGACGAGGCCGTCGATGGCATCCAGTGCTTCGGTGCCGTTGTAGTTCGCGAACACCTTGTAGGTCTGGCCGTGGCTGGCGACGATGCGGTCCATCGTCAGTTTCAGCACCTCGTTGCTGTTCGGTTCGAACACGTGCACGAGGTAGTCGCCCGCCGCCTTCGGCATCGCCAGCGTGATCGCGCCAGCGGCGATGTCATCACGCAACTGGAAGGCGAGGGTGCCGTTCGGGAAGTCGGTGCCGGCCATCTTCAGTTCGGCATCGTTGGCGGCGTTCGCCATCGCGGCACGTCCCTGGATGGCCTTGCCGTTTGCGGTGAGCACGATGTCGTCGGCCGAAATCGACGACGCAGCCTTCGCATCGCTCGACACTGGCGACAGACGGATCAGTGCGCCCTTGGCCGTCGTGTGCAGGGTCATGCCCTTGGACAATTCGGCGCCCGGTACACGTGTCCAGTATTCCTTGCTTTCACGCACGAAGGGCTGCTGCGCCTCGATCTTCTGATCAGCCGGCAGCACCCAACTGAAACGCACGGCCTGGGTTTCCAGGTTCATGCCCGGCGCCAACGCAGCCTTGGCCGACACCAGCGTGGTCGGGACGAGGTCGCCGGCGTCGCGTTCGAACGCGACATCGGATTCGAAACGGGCCGCTGCGGCCGTGCCGCTGAGCGCCAGCGCGAGGGCGATCGAGAGAATGGTCTTGGTGGTCATGGTCGGCTCCTCGCTCAGATGTCGTTACGCAGGATCACGTCGAGGCCGAAGCACTGGCGACGGCTCTGGTTGTGCGACAGCGGTTCGGAACCCGCCATGCGGTCCTTGTCG
>JAKJFE010000188.1 GCA_022705045.1 Pseudomonadota bacterium
GTTCGAGCCGGGCGAGCTGGTGCGTGTCACCGAAGGTCCGTTCAACGATTTCAATGGCACCGTCGAAGAAGTGAACTACGAGAAGAGTCGCCTGCGTGTCGCGGTGCTGATCTTCGGTCGTTCCACACCGGTGGAGCTCGAATTCGGTCAGGTCGAGAAGGCCTGATCCAGCTGATTCAACGCGTGAAGCCAGGGCACGCTCGATCCCTGGTCCGATGGGGAGCCTGAATACGTTCAGGCGCTAATACCCGGAGAGAAGACGATGGCAAAGAAGGTCGTAGGTTATATCAAGCTGCAGGTGAAGGCCGGTCAGGCCAACCCCTCGCCGCCGGTCGGTCCCGCGCTCGGTCAGCGCGGCCTGAACATCATGGAATTCTGCAAGGCGTTCAATGCCGCCACGCAGAAGATGGAACCCGGCATTCCGATTCCGGTGATCATCACCGCGTATTCGGACCGCAGCTTCACGTTCATCACCAAGACCCCGCCGGCAACGATCCTTCTGAAGAAGGCCGTCGGCATCCAGTCGGGCTCGAAGCGCCCGAATACGGAGAAGGTCGGCAAGGTTTCGCGTGCTCAGCTGGAAGCGATTGCTACCCAGAAGATGCCCGACTTGACCGCAGCCGATATGGACGCCGCGGTGCGCACCATTGCCGGTAGCGCGCGCAGCATGGGTCTCGTGGTGGAGGGTTAAGACATGGCAAAGATCAGCAAGCGCATCCAGAAGATGACCCCCACCGTCGTGGCCGGCAAGACCTACGCCATCGACGAAGCCTTGGCCATCGTCAAGAAGAACGCCACCTCGAAGTTCAACGAATCGGTCGACGTCGCGATCCGTCTCGGCATCGACGCCAAGAAGTCGGACCAGGGCGTGCGCGGTTCGACCGTGCTCCCGAACGGCACCGGCAAGACCGTCAAGGTCGCCGTGTTCTGCCCCCCGGGTGAGAAGGCTGAAGCCGCCAAGGCTGCGGGCGCCGACATCGTCGGCATGGACGATCTGGCCGAGAAGATGCAGGCCGGTGACCTGAACTACGGTGTCGTGATCGCTTCGCCGGACGCCATGCGCGTCGTCGGCAAGCTCGGTCAGGTGCTGGGCCCGCGTGGCCTGATGCCGAACCCGAAGGTCGGCACCGTGACTCCGGACGTCGCGGGCGCCGTGCGCAACGCGAAGGCGGGTCAGGTCCGTTTCCGTAACGACAAGGCCGGCATCATCCACTGCACGATCGGCAAGGCCAGCTTTGAATCCGAAGCACTGAAGGGCAACCTGAATGCACTGCTCGGCGACATCCTGAAGGCCAAGCCGTCGACCGCCAAGGGCCAGTACCTCGTGAAGGTCTCGCTGACCAGCACGCACGGCGTCGGCGTCATCGTCGACCAGGCCACGCTGTCCACCAAGTAATCGATTCAACGGCGACCGGCGGGACCGGTCGCCGCTATTTGAGGGCTCCTCGCGATGTGAATCGCGGGGTGGCCGTCAAAGACCGCAGGTGGTGTGCCCGCGCGCGACAAGAGTCGCCCATCGCGAGATGGCCACGCGAAGCCACCTTAATCGGAAGGATGCCGACCTGCGCAGATGGTGTTGCCCGAACCGAATTTTCTGGAACGGCCACCACCGGGACGCCCGCGTCCCCGGCGCTGATGGACCAGCGCTGCTTCGGACCGTTGGCGGCAGGAGCCGCGAACGGAATTCAACAGGAGGAGTGAAATGGCTCTCAATCTGTCTCAAAAGCAAGAAGTCGTTGCTGAATTGGCGGGCGTGGCTGCAAAGGCCCACTCGCTGGTTGCCGCCGAATACGCCGGCGTCAACGTCAGCAGCATGACGGCGATGCGCAAGAAGGCCCGCGAATCCGGCGTCTTCCTCAAGGTCGTGAAGAACACCCTCGCCTCGCGCGCGGTGGCCGGCACGGGCTATGAGGTCGCGAAGGACGAACTGACCGGTCCGCTGCTCTACGCGTTCTCCATGGAAGAGCCCGGCGCTGCCGGTCGTCTGATCAAGGAATTCTCGAAGGGCAACGACAAGCTCAAGGCCAAGGTCGTGGTGGTTGGCGACAAGCTGTACCCGGCGTCGCACGTCGACGTGCTGGCAGCCCTGCCGACCCGTGACCAGGCCCTCGCCATGCTGGCCCGCGTGCTGTCCGAACCGGCGGCGATGTTCGCCCGTGCGGTCAAGGCCGTGGCCGACAAGCAGGGTGGCGGCGGCGAAGAAGAAGCCGCGGCAGCCTGATCGACCGATCTCGCATCCCGAATCCCATCATCCAGAAAATTTCCAGAGGTATTCACAATGTCCCTTACCAACGAACAGATCGTTGACGCCGTCGCCGCCAAGTCGCTGATGGAAGTCATGGAACTGGTCCGCGCGATCGAAGAGAAGTTCGGCGTCTCCGCCGCTGCTCCGGTTGCCGCTGCCGGCCCGGCCGCTGCTGCTGCCGTGGTTGAAGAAAAGACCGAATTCACCGTCGTCCTCAAGGCCGCCGGCGAGAAGAAGGTCGAAGTCATCAAGGCCGTGCGCGCCATCACCGGCCTCGGTCTCAAGGAAGCCAAGGACCTCGTCGAAGCCACCGGTGTCGTCAAGGATGCCGTTTCCAAGGCCGATGCCGAGAAGTTCAAGAAGGAACTGGAAGCTGCTGGCGCCACGGTCGAACTCAAGTAAGACCGGCTTGGCGCTCGGAGCGGTTTCCGAGCACGCAAGGCTGGGGGCGAAAGCCCCCGGCCTTTTGCGCTTGTCATAAGCGGTCATCGGAAAGCGCGGCGATGAAACGACGCATTTTCCGATTCCCGTTTCTTTACTCCGGGCCGATCTCGGCCCGCACAACCAGGGTGGTAGCGCGACCATGACCTACTCGTTCACTGCGAAAAAGCGGATCCGCAAGGACTTCGGCAAGCGCAAGGCGGTACTCGAAGTACCGTACTTGCTGTCCATTCAGACCGACTCCTACAAGGAATTCCTGCAGGAAAACGCCCCCATCAACAAGCGTGAAGACAAAGGTCTGCACGCCGCCCTGAAATCGGTGTTCCCGATCACGAGCTACTCCGGCAACGCCGCCGTCGAGTACGTCAATTATCGGCTCGGCGATCCGGCGTTCGACGAGAAGGAATGCCGTTCGCGCGGCATGACCTTCGGCGCGCCGCTGCGCGTGAACGTGCGTCTCGTGATCTACGATCGCGAGAGCCCGGCCAGCCAGAAAGTCATCAAGAAGGTGAAGGAGCAGGAGGTCTACATGGGCGAATTGCCGCTCATGACCGACAACGGCACCTTCATCATCAACGGCACCGAGCGCGTCATCGTCTCGCAGTTGCATCGTTCGCCGGGCGTGTTTTTCGACCACGACCGCGGCAAGACGCACAGCTCGGGCAAGCTGCTGTACTCGGCGCGCGTGATTCCCTACCGCGGCTCGTGGCTCGACTTCGAGTTCGACCCGAAGGACTGCCTGTTCACGCGTATCGATCGTCGCCGCAAGCTGCCGGTGACCATCCTGCTGCGCGCGCTCGGCTACAACAACGAAGAAATGCTCAACATGTTCTTCGAGCGCAACGAATTCACCCTGAACAAGCAGGGTGGCGCCGAACTGTTGTTGATCCCGGAGCGCCTGCGCGGTGAAACCGCGGCGTTTGACATCCGCATTGGCGACAAGCTCATTGTCGAGGCCGGCAAGCGCATCACCGCACGCCACGTGCGCGATCTGCAGCAGGCCCAGATCGGCGCGCTCGAAGTGCCGGACGAATATCTCCTCGGCCGCATCCTCGCGCACGACGTCGTCGACAAGAAGACCGGCGAACTGCTCGCGGCCGCGAACGAGGAATTGAACGACGACCACCTGGCCAAGTTCCGCAAGGCCGGCATCGAGACCATCGGCACGCTGTTCGTGAACGATCTCGACCGCGGTCCGTACATCTCTCAGACGCTGCGCATCGACCCGACCCGCACGCCGCTTGAGGCACTGGTCGAGATCTACCGCATGATGCGCCCGGGCGAGCCGCCGACCAAGGATGCGGCACAGAACCTGTTCCAGAACCTGTTCTTCACCTTCGAACGCTACGACCTGTCGGGCGTTGGCCGCATGAAGTTCAACCGTCGCGTTGGCCGCAAGGAAGTCACCGGTACCGGCGTGCTTTACGACGGCAAGTACTTCTCGACGCGCAACGACGATGAAGGCAAACGCCTGTCCAAGGAATATGGCGTCGACCATTCCGACGTGATCGATGCGCTCAAGGTGCTGATCTCGATTCGCAACGGTCAGGGCATCGTCGACGACATCGATCACCTCGGCAACCGCCGCGTGCGCTCGGTCGGCGAAATGGCCGAGAACACCTTCCGCGTCGGCCTGGTGCGCGTCGAACGCGCGGTCAAGGAACGCTTGTCGCTGGCGGAGTCGGAAGACCTGTCGCCGCAGGACCTGATCAATGCCAAGCCCGTCGCGGCCGCGATCAAGGAGTTCTTCGGCTCGTCGCAGCTCAGCCAGTTCATGGACCAGAACAATCCGCTGTCGGAAGTGACGCACAAGCGTCGCGTCTCGGCGCTGGGTCCGGGCGGCCTGACGCGTGAACGCGCCGGCTTCGAAGTGCGCGACGTGCACAACACGCACTACGGTCGTGTCTGCACCATCGAAACGCCGGAAGGTCCGAACATCGGCCTGATCAACTCGCTCGCGGTCTATGCGCGCACGAACAGCTACGGCTTCCTCGAGACGCCGTTCCGCAAGGTCGTGAACGGCAAGGTCACGAACGAGTGCGAATATTTCTCGGCGATCGAAGAAGCCGAATTGGTCATCGCGCAGGCGAACTCCGAGATCGACGAGAAGGGCAACCTGACCGAAGACCTCGTCTCCGCCCGTTACCGTGGCGAATCGGAACTGCGTCAGCGCAAGGACATCCAGTTCATGGACGTCTCGCCGATGCAGCCGGTCTCGGTTGCGGCGGCGCTC
>JAKJFE010000189.1 GCA_022705045.1 Pseudomonadota bacterium
ATGCCCAGTCATCCCGGACAGGCCTTCGGCGAAGCGGTCGCGGTGTACGGCAACCACGCCCTGGTCGGCGCCCGCGACGAAGCCGTGAACACGCTGTCGTCCGCCGGCGCCGCGTACGACTACACACGCACGGCCGGGATCTGGAGCATCGGCACACGGATCGTCGCACCGACACCGGGCCTGTCGTTCCGCTTCGGCAACAGCGTCGCCCTGTTCGGCACACGCGCGCTGATCGGCAGCGAGTGGCACGACGGCATCACTGGCCAGCAACAGGGTACGGCCTTCGTACTCGATGATGGCGGCAGCGGCTTCGTACACACGCAAACCCTGGTCGCGCCGCCGGCCACCCGCGCCGCCTTCAACCAGTTCGGCGCCGATGTCGCCCTCGACAACACGCGTATCGCCGTCGGCGAACCGGGTGTCGATGGCAGCAGCTTCAACGCCGGCCGCGCGCATGTCTACAACGAAGACGTCGGGGCGATCTTCCGCGACAGCTTCGACTGACACCGGCAACGCCGCCGTTATGATCGGCGTTTCGCCGGATCGCCGATCATGTCTTCGTCCCGTTATCCCGCTCCCGGTTCTGCGCCCACACGCGACGCCGCCGATCCGCGTGTCGTCGGCCTGGCCGACAGCGTGATCGCGCAGTTGCACCACGCCGCACGCTGCATCCGTGACGGCGATGCCGCGAACGCGCAGTCGACGTTGATGCGCCTGATCGCGGACACGCGCGAACATCCGGAAGCCCTGCGCTTGTTCGGGCTGCTGCAGTTGCGGCAGCGGCGCGCTTCCGAGGCCGTCGCCACGCTGCGACGCGCGCTGACGCAATGGCCGGACGATGCCCTGCTGCGCAGCGACCTGGCCAGCGCACTCGCGGCCAGCGGCGATCTCGATGGCGCACTCGCCAGCTGGCGCAAGGCGACCGAACTCGATGCCAGCGCGGCGATGCCCTGGTTCAACCTCGGTCGACAGCTGCAGTTGCGCGGCGACAGCGTGGCCGCAGCCGACGCGTTGACGCGCGCCACGAAGCTGATGCCCGACTTCCTGCCGGCACGCGTGCTGCTCGGTGATGCGCTCGTGCACCTCGGTCGCTTCGACGAGGCCACCGCGAGTTACCGCGCCGCACTCGCGGTCATGCCGTCTTGCGGCGATGCCTGGCGCGGTCTCGGCAACATCAAGACCCGTGCCCTCGACGAGGCCGATCGCGCCCGCATGCGCGCCGTGCTCGACGCCAACGACACCGCCGACAGCGACCGCATCGCGATCGGGTTTGCGCTTGGCAAGGCCGAGGAAGATGTCGGGCACTACGCCGAAGCGCTGCACGCGCTGACGATCGCCAATACCTTGCAGCGGCGTTTGGCGCCGTGGCGCGAGGCGCCGTTGCGCGACTATGTCGACCAGGCGCTGGCGGCCACGATCCAGCTGCCGAAACCGCCGAATCCGGACTTCGGCCGCGAGGTCATCTTCATCGTCGGCCTGCCGCGTTCGGGGTCGACCTTGCTGGAACAGATGCTGTCCGCGCATCCCGAGATCGAGGGCGCGAGCGAGCTGCCGGATCTCGGCGAGGTGCTGGTCGCGGAATCGAACCGACGCGGCCAGCCTTGGCCGCACTGGATCGGCAAGGCGACCGCGCAGGACTGGCTGCGCCTCGGCCGCGACTATCTGAAACGCACCGCACGCTGGCGGCAACACAAGCCGCGCCATACCGACAAGCTGCCGGAGAACTGGAAGTTCGCCGGTGTGTTACGCGCGATGCTGCCCGGCGCACACATCATCGACATGCGCCGCGATCCGCTCGAGACCGCATGGTCCTGCTACAAGCAGCAGTTCTACCAGCTGCCGCATTTCGCCTGCGATTTCGCCGACCTCGCCGCCTACCTGCACCACTGCGAACGCGCACTCGACACCTGGCGCGGACGTGATCCCACGCATATCCATGTCCAGCAGTACGAAGCCCTGGTCGCCGATCCTGAAACCGAACTGCGGCGCCTGCTCACGGCACTCGGCCTCGCGTTCTCGCCAGCCTGTCTCGACTACGCGCGATCGACGCGCAGCGTGCGCACCGCTAGTGCGGCACAGGTGCGCGAACCGCTGCGCGCCGACACCGCACGCGCCCCGCGTTACGGCGCCCTGCTCGATCCGCTGCGCGCCGAACTGGCACGGCACACGCGCCCCTGAAACGACAAAGCCCCGGTTTCCCGGGGCTTTGCGCAGTCGCATCAAACGCGACGCATCACATCGTGATCGACCAGCTGTTGATGTAGCCGGTGTCGCCGGCGCCATTGTCGTTCACACGCAGTTTCCAGGTGCCGTTCAACAGTTCGGACGAGAGATTCAGCGTCATCGTCTTGTTGATGTTGTCGGTGCCGGAACCGGTGCGGTTGTGGATGTTGTACAGCGTGCCGTCCGGCGCCACGAGATCGACTTTCAGGTCGCCCTGGTAGGTGTGCACGATGGCGACCGTCACCGAGGCTGCGCTCGGCGCGTTGCCACTGCGACCACTGACCGTGATCGGCGAATCGACCGTGGTGTTGTCGCTGATCGTGTAGTCGGTCGTGTTGCTGTAGGTCTGGCCCTGCGGTGGCGGCGTGCCGGTGCTGTAGCTGCCGGTCAGGCTCAGGCCCGAGAACGCCGAATAGGCTTTCAGGCGGACGTAGTAGGTGCCGGCTTGTGCGGTCGCGATGTTGCAGGTCTCGTTGTTGCCGCTCTGGTACGGCCGGCAGTCGTAGCTGCTGTCGGTCGGCGCCGATCCGAACTTCACGTACATGTCCGAATCACCCGTGCCGCCCGCGGTCACGAACTTCAGGCCGGTTGCGCCGGCCGGCACGTTCATCACGTAGTTGACGGTGCCGCCCGCGGCCGCCGACAGGTTGTTGACCGGGACGCCGTTGCTCAGGATCAGCGCCGTGCCCGAGGACACCGTGACCGCGCTCGACTTGCTGTGCGTGGCGCCGGCGTTGTCGGTGACGGTGAGCGTGACCGTGTAGGTGCCGGCTGCGGCATAGGTGCGGCTGGGACTCGTCGCGGTGCTCGTGCCGCCATCGCCGAAACTCCAGCTGCGCGACGTGATGCTGCCGTCGGCATCGGTCGAGCTGTCGGTGAAGGTCGCGGTCAAACCCGAGGTGCTGAACGTGAAGTTCGCGACCGGTGCCTGGTTCGTCGGCGTGCCGCCGCCGGTGGTCTTGCCGAGTTCACCAAGGAAGGCGAGCCCGAGCTTCGCGAACTTGACGCTGTTCGCGGCCGAGTTGCCCATGTTCGCGAGCGTGTCGTTCGGGCCGTGGATGTTCGGGTTGTAGCCGCTGCTGCTGCCGGCTTCGAACATCATCGCGGCCGGATAACCGGCGCTGGTCCACGAGGCATGGTCGGAACAGCCGTAGCCGCAGGTGTAGGTGGTCCGCGTCAGTCCGGTCGGCGCCAGATAGGTGTCGAACAGACTGGTCAGGAAAGTCTTCAGTTCGGCGCTGGAGTAGTCGGTGATCAGCTGCATGTCGGCGACCGAACCGGACTTGTAGTTGGTCATGTCGAGCTGCAGCATGCCCACCACATTCTTGCCCGAGGTCTTGAACGACTGCGCGATCGCGTTCGAACCACGCAGGCCGACTTCCTCAGCCGCGTAGGCCATGAACTTGACCGTACGCTTCGGCTTCCAGCCACTGGCGAGTGCGACGCGGATGATTTCGGTCAGTGTCGCCACGCCCGAGGCATCGTCGTCGGCGCCGGGTGCGACCTGGGTGTTGCTGCCGCCGCCGCTGGTGTTGATCGAATCGAGATGCGCACCGAGCACGACGATCTCGCCCGGCAGTTCATTGCCGTTGATCGTCAGGATCACCGAGGGCTGCGTCGAACAGTTGCTGCAGGTCGAGAGCTCGGTGCTCACATCGGTGCGCGTGCCGGCCAGTGTCTGCCAGCGCGACTGGATCCACTCCGCCGAACTCTTGCCGGTGGTGCTGGTGTAGTAGCGATTGGTGTTGCCGGACAGGGTGGTGATGGTGCCGCGGATGTTGGCTTCGCTGGCCAGCGGCAACCACGGGTTCACGGTGCTGCCGTTGTCGATGGTGTAACTGACGAGCTTGGCGCGCGCCGCCTGCGCCGAGGCGTCGCCGCGCACGAAGGCTTCGGCATCGGCCCGCGTCTTGAACGCGAAGAAGCCGCCGCAACGATTGCGTTGTTCGTGGATGACGCGACTGATCTCGTCGACCTGGTATTGCTTGATTTCGGCCAGCACCAGCGCCGTGCCGAGGCTGTCGCGCAGGCCGATGCCTTTGCCGTTGCCGACGATGGACTGCAGGTTGCTCTGGTAGATGTCGGCCGAGGTGACGATGTAGAGCGGCGTCTGCGGATCCTCCGCCGCGCCATCGATCGAACGGTAGGCTTGTGCGGGTGATGCGGCGATCGCGAGGGCGGCGAGTGCGCCGGGAACGAACAACGGGTGCAGCCACTTCATTCAGATCACTCCTTCTGGGTTCCCGAAAGAAAGACCCCGGCCGAAGCCGGGGTCATGCAGTGCAAGTTGTCGCTGCGGACGGTCACATCGTGATCGACCAGCTGTTGATGTAGCCGGTGTCACCTGCCGCGTTGTCGTTCACACGCAGCTTCCAGGTGCCGTTCAACAGTTCCGAGGACAGGTTCAGCGTCACCGTCTTGATGATGTTGTCGGTGCCGGAGCCGGTGCGGTTGTGGATGTTGTACAGCGTGCCATCCGGCGCCACGAGGTCGACCTTCAGGTCACCCTGATAGGTATGCACGATGTTCACGGACACCGAGGTGTCGGTCCATGCGTTGCCGCTGCGACCGCTGACCGTGATCGGCGAATCGACCGTGGTGTTGTCGCCGACGGTGTAGTCGGTGGTGTTGCTGTAGGTCTGGCGCGTGCCGCCACCGGTCGTGT
>JAKJFE010000190.1 GCA_022705045.1 Pseudomonadota bacterium
TCGCCATGCAGATGAATCGCGCCGCTGGACCCGGCGCGTTCATGCAGGTCGTCGACGTTCTGCGTCACCAGGGCCACCGGTTGGGTCGAGGCCAGCGCCGCCAAGGCGCGATGACCAGCGTTCGGCATGGCCGCACGCACCGTGGCCATGCGCCAGACGTACCAGCCCCAGACCAGGGCCGGGTCGGCGCGGAAAGCCTCGGCGGTGGCGAGTTGCATCGGATCGAAGCGTTGCCACAGCCCGTTGTGCGCACCGCGAAATGTCGGAATGCCGCTCTCGGCCGACATGCCGGCGCCGGTGAGTACCGCGACACGTTGCGCGTCGCGCCAATGCTCGGCAATTCGTGAGGTATCGACGGCCATGGCCTGCCTGGTGGCGCGGCGTCCGCCGCGATTCGTCGCACATTGCCACAACGCCGCGTCATGGCATGGAACTTGTGACCTGATTGGCATTCCAGGTTGCACCGATGATCGCCTTGAACTTCGTCTCGAAACTGCGTTTCACCGCCGACCAGTCGCCCGAACCGGGCGATGCGGTGGTCGCCCACGTGCTCGACATCGGCCTCGGTCGGCCGCGCATGAAACGCGCGTACTGCGACGACGATGGCGTCTGGTCCTGCGCAGAGACCGGTGAACTGCTGGCGCCACGCGGTTCGCGCAGCATGGTCATGGGCTGGGTGCCGGGTGACGATGTGCAGGAAAGGAAATACCGCACACGCTTCGGTCTGTAACAAAGCGCTTCCGCCTCCGCGTCGCTTGCGGCATCCTGCGCGGCCATGAGCCGACGCATCGCCTTTGCCGCCAGCCGTACCGAAGAAGCGCAATCCGTGCTGACCGCGCTGCGTGCCGCGCATGGCGAGATCAAGCCGCAGGAGGCCGAGGTCATTGTCGCGCTCGGTGGCGACGGTTTCATGCTGCAGACCCTGCATCGCTATCGTGATCTCGGCTTGCCGGTGTATGGCATGAAACTCGGCAGCGTCGGTTTCCTGATGAACCAGTTCCGTCCCGACGACCTGTGCGCACGCATCGAGCAGGCGCGCCCGACGCAGTTGCGGCCGCTGGAAATGACCGCGGTGTCGGAGTCCGGCGCCACCGTCGAGGCGATCGCCTTCAACGAAGTCTCGCTGCTGCGCCAGACCAAGCAGGCGGCGCATGTGCGTGTGTCCTTGAACGGTGTGGTCAAGCTCGAGGAACTGATCTGCGACGGCGTGCTGGTGTCGACGCCCGCGGGCAGCACGGCTTACAACCTGTCGGCGCACGGACCGATCCTGCCGCTCGATTCGCGTGTGCTGGCGATGACGCCGATCTCGCCGTTTCGGCCGCGTCGCTGGCGCGGTGCGGTGCTGCCGGCGTCGGTCGAGGTGCGCTTCGAGATCCTCGATCACTACAAGCGCCCGGTCAGCGCGACCGCCGACGCAAACGAGGTGCGCGACATCGTCGAAGTCACGGTGCGCGAATCGCCGACACGCACGGTCACCTTGTTGTTCGACCCCGAACACAATCTTGAACAACGGATCCTCGATGAACAATTTGCGTACTGAACAGGCGATCGTCACGGCTGTGCTGGCACTGGCGTCGTGGACGCTGGCGGCGGGCGACTGGCGCGACAAGGTCGATCCGCGCCTCGATGCTGCGCTGCGGGCGAAAGCCTCGGCGCCAGTACAGGTACTGGTCGAACCGGTGGCGACAGCCAAACAGCGCATCGATGCCTTGGCCTTGTCGGCCTCGATGCCGGCAGCGGACCGGCCGGCCGCCGTCTATGGGTTGCTGGCGTCCGAAGCCAAACGCAGCCAACGGGCGCTGGTCCAATGGCTAGACGAACGCGGCATCGCACATCGCGACTTCGTCGTCATCGACCGCATCGCCACGACGTTGGACGCGCAGCAGATTGCCGAACTCGCGGCGCGCGCCGATGTCGCGAAACTTCATTTCGACGCACCTATGAAAGCCTTGCCGGTCGAACGTTCGCTGGCAAAGGATGCATGCAGCGGCGACGGCAATCCGACTTGGGGCTTGACCAAGATTGGCGCTCCGACGGTGTGGAGCACCTACGGCGTACGTGGCGCCGGCGTGGTCGTTGCCGGGCAGGACACCGGTTACGACTGGGACCATCCTGCACTGCAGCCACATTATCGCGGCTGGAACGGCATGACGGCCGATCACAACTACAACTGGCACGACGCCATCCACATCGACCATCCGGGCAGCGCAGGCGCGAATTCTTGCGGCTTCAATCAGCTCGCGCCCTGCGACGACAGTCAGCACGGCACGCACACCATGGGAACCATGGTTGGCGACAACGGCAGCAATCGAATTGTCGGTGTGGCTCCGGATGCGAAATGGATTGGCTGCCGCAACATGGAAGAGGGGTACGGCTACGCTTCCACGTACATGGAGTGTTTCAACTGGTTCCTCGCGCCCACCGATTTGGCTGGACAGAATCCGGATCCGAGCAAGTCGCCGCACGTCATCAACAATTCGTGGGGCTGCGCGACAACAGCGCAGGGCGAGGATTGTGACGATGACGACCTCGACCAGTTCGATACGGTCATCAACAACTTGACTGCCGCTGGCGTGCTCGTTGTGGCCTCGGCCGGCAATTCGGGGTCTTCCTGCTCGACCGTGAACACGCCGCCGGCCATGAGCGAGAACGCCCTGGTCGTCGGCAACACGACCAGTAGCGACGCCATCGCCGGTTCTTCCAGTCGTGGTCCAGTCACGCGCGCAGGACGCAACCTGCTGAAACCGGATGTCTCGGCGCCGGGTTCGGCGGTGTGTTCGGCGATTCCGGGCACGGGGTACACGACCATGTCGGGTACCAGTATGGCCGGCCCGCATGTGGCTGGACTGGCCGCGTTGGTGATGAGTGCCGACCCGTCGCTGCTGCGCGATCCGCTGACGGTCAAACGCATCCTGATGAACACGGCACTGGGCTTGACCAGTGCGCAGTTCTGCGGTGCCTATTCCGGTGCGGCCATCCCGAATGCAGTATTCGGAAAGGGGCGCATCGACGCCATGATGGCCGTGGCGACCGCCCGACTCATGAATGATGGCTTCGAATGAGTCTTGAGGCGGCCACCGAGAATCGACTGACGGTCGCGATCAGTTCGCGGGCGTTGTTCGATCTCGGCGAAAGCCACACGCTGTTCGAACGGGAAGGGCTGGATGCCTACCGTGCCTTCCAGATGGCGCGCGAGAACGAGTTGCTGGCGCCGGGCATCGCGTTTCCGCTGGTCGAGAAGCTGCTGCGCATCAACCGGCTGTCGGCAGACACGCCGCGCATCGAAGTGATCCTGCTGTCGCGCAATTCATCGGATACGGGCTTGCGCATCTTCAACTCGATCGAGCACTACGGCCTCGAAATCGTGCGTGCCGCCTTCACCAATGGCGCACCGACCTGGCCTTACGTGCATCCGTTCGGCGCGCAATTGTTCCTGTCGGCCAATCACGAGGATGTGCGCAGCGCGCTCGAAGCGGGCATTGCCGCCGCAACCATCCTGCCGTCGAAGGCGCCGGACTGGCATTCGGAACAGCTGCGCATCGCCTTCGACGGCGACGCGGTGATCTTCTCGGATGAATCCGAACGCATCTCGCAGGAGCAGGGCCTGCAGGCCTTCCACGACAACGAGATCGAACACGCCGGCAAGCCACTGCCGGGCGGTCCGTTCCGCGCCTTCCTCGATCAGCTTCATCGCATCCAGTCGGCGTTTCCGTTCGGTCAAAGCCCGATCCGCACCGCCCTCGTCACCGCGCGTTCGGCACCTGCGCACAAACGCGTGATCCTGACCTTGCGCGAGTGGGGCGTGCGCATCGATGAGGCCCTGTTCCTCGGTGGTCGCGACAAGGGCCCGTTCCTGAAAACCTTCGGCGCCGACATCTTCTTCGACGACTCCGCACGCAACGCCGACCTCGCCCGCGAACACGTCGCCACCGGCCACGTGCCGCACGGCGTGTCGAATCCCTAGGCGTTCAGCACTCGATGACGTTGACGGCCAGCCCGCCGCGGCTGGTTTCCTTGTACTTGTCCTGCATGTCGCGGCCGGTGTCGCGCATGGTCTTGATGACCTTGTCGAGCGAGACCTTGTGTTTGCCGTCGCCGCGCAGGGCCATGCGCGAGGCGTTGATCGCCTTGACCGCGCCCATCGCGTTGCGCTCGATGCAGGGAATCTGCACGAGACCGCCGATCGGGTCGCAGGTCAGGCCGAGGTTGTGTTCCATGCCGATCTCGGCGGCGTTCTCGATCTGTCCGCAGGAACCGCCGAGTGCGGCGGTGAGTCCCGCAGCCGCCATCGAACAGGCGACGCCGACTTCGCCCTGGCAACCGACTTCGGCGCCGGAGATCGAGGCGTTTTCCTTGTAGAGGATGCCGATGGCGGCGGCCGTGAGCAGGAAGGTGCGCACGCCGGCGAGGTTCGCGCCCGGACAGAAGCGGTCGTAGTAGTGCAGCACGGCCGGGATGATGCCGGCGGCGCCATTGGTCGGTGCAGTGACAACGCGACCGCCGGCGGCGTTCTCTTCGTTGACCGCGAGTGCGTACAGGTTCACCCAGTCGAGCACGGTCAGCGGATCGCGCATCGCCGCTTCCGGTTTCGACGCGAGTTCGGCATGCAGCGAGGGCGCGCGTCGTGTGACGTGCAGGCCGCCTGGCAGCGTGCCGGCTTCGCGGATGCCGCGGGTCACGCAGGACTGCATCGCCGCCCAGATCTCGTCGAGGCCGGCGTCGATGTCGGCGGTGCTGCGCCAGGCCTGTTCGTTCGCGTACATCAGCTGTGCGATCGTCAGTTCGTGCGTCGCGCACTGCGCCAGCAGTTCGTCACCGGAATGATACGGATAAGGCAGTTCGGTCTCGTCGGCGACGATGCGATCTTCCGCGGCTTCG
>JAKJFE010000191.1 GCA_022705045.1 Pseudomonadota bacterium
GCAGCGCGCTTCCTCGCGTTCGCAATACAGGTCGAACGCACGCCGGTTGCCGATGCCGGTGAGGGCGTCGGTCATGGCGCTGGCTTCGTGCTGGACCGCGAGGCGCCAGGCCGTTTCGCGTTCGAGGTCGAACTGCAGGATCGTCGACAACTGCCGCGACAGCAGTTCGATCATCGGCTGCTGCTCCAGCAAGGCCGGGTCCTGCGACTGCGGATCGAAACCACACAGCGTCCCGAACAGCGCACCATCGGCGCGTTGCAGCGGAAAACTGACATAGGTGTTGATCGGCACCAGCTGGCGGATCGGCGCATCGCGATAACCGGCAGCGTCATCGACCACCGGCGCGACGCGCGGCGCGTTGCCCGCGACCATGCGCGAGCACAGCGTTTCCGCATAGACCATCGAATCGCCGGGCTTGAGCCGGTAGCCGTTGGCGGCGGTGGGATGCAGCACGATCATGCTCGCACCCTCGGCGCGATTGACGCTCCAGACCGCCAGCGGGATGCGCGCGTTGAGGAACGCAACGACATCGCGCGACGCCGTCGCGAAATCCGGGTAGGGCGGCAATGGATGGGCCGGACGCAGGCTCATGGCATCGAGGATACCCGAGCCGGCCGGCACCGCGACCCGACCTTCGGCAGGTCGGATCGCGGGTTTGGCGTCAGAAGCGACCGCTGCGGAAATCGTCGAAGGCCTGACGGATTTCCTCGGGCGTGTTCATCACGAACGGACCGTAGGCGGCGATCGGTTCGCCGATCGGCTTGCCGGTGATGATCAGCACGCGTGCATCGCTTTCGGCGGCGAGTTCGATGCTGTCGCCGGCCCCGAGCATCACCAGTTCGCGTTCGCGCAGCGGCCGGACTTGCGAGCCGACCTGGGTCAGTCCCGATACCCCTTGCACGAAGGCGGTGTGGCCGGCTGGCGAGGCCCAGGCGAAGCGTGTGCCCATTGGCAACTGCACATCGAGGTAGTGCGGCTCGGTCGGACGGTTCGCGACCGGTCCGACGGTGTCCTCGAAGCGACCCGCGATCACGCGCACCTGCGCGCCCGAGTCGAGGGTGACGCTCGGGATGCGTTCGGCCTCGATGTCCTCATAGCCGGGCTGCCCCATCTTCATCGACGCGGGCAGGTTGATCCACAGCTGGTAGCCCCAGAGCATGCCGTTTTCCTGCTGCGGCATTTCCTCGTGCACGATGCCGCGCGCGGCGGTCATCCACTGCACGCTGCCCGGGCCGAGGTCGCCCTGGTTGCCCTGGTTGTCACGATGGCGCATGCGCCCGTCGATCATGTAGGTGACGGTTTCGAAGCCGCGATGCGGGTGCGGCGGAAAGCCGGCGATGTAGTCCTGTGCCTGGTCCGAGCGGAACTCGTCGAGCATCAGGAACGGGTCGGCGTGACGCGCCAGTTGCGGATCGAGCAGGCGCGTCAGTTTCACGCCGGCGCCGTCTTCGGCGGCGCGGCCGGGGAACCAGTGGGCGATTTCGCGGATGCGGGGGACGGATGTGTTCATGGCGGCTCCTTGTTGCCCGCCAATCTGCGCCCGAAATGATGTCGCGACAATCGCCGAGCCGGGCAATCCGCGCTTGCATGGCTGCATGACACGCCAGCCTTCGGCTACGCTGGCCCCGGGGCATTCCGGGGCAACATGGACAAGAACCGTTATCTCGCCGAATTGGCGGAGCACCCGGGTGCGCGTTTCTGGCGCGCGCCATTCGAGTCCCTGTCGCGGCCGGAGCAGGTGTTCCGCTGCGTCTGGGAACTGGAATCGGACGTCAGCGTCGGCGGCTTCGAGCAGTATTTCGCAAACTCGGGCGGCGACCATGCCTGGTTTGCCGGCGAGGCCTTGCGCGAGATCGGCGCGCTGCAACTCGCGGCCATCACCGCCGAAGCGGTGACCTTGTTCGGCAGCGAAGCGCCGGACACCGAACAACCCGCGCGCCAGCAGCAGATGGCGCATCTGGAACGCCCTGTACGCGACTACTGGGATGCCCTGAGCGAAGCCTTCTGCGAATACCCGGACGACTTGACCGAACTGCTGTACGCGTACGTTGTCGCGCATCGCGACGCGTTTCCGACCGGCGATTGAGCCGCGTCAGATCCGGCAGGCTGCGGCGACGGCGGTGGCGCTAGGCCGGTCTTCGCGCAAGTCGCCGCGGTTGTTCATGACCAGCGCGGTGGCGCGGGTCGGACCGCGCTCGTCGCAGAACGTGAAGGTGGCATTGCTGCCGGCGTTCGATCCGTTCGGCTGGAACTGGATGCGCTTGCGGCCGCTGCTGGTCAGCAGGCGCACATCCTCGACTTCACCGCGGTACAGCAGGCGGCGATCGTCGTCGTCGATGCGTTCGTTGTTGTTGAGGTCGACCGCGGCGATGAACCCGTGTTGCCATTCGAAGCTGTCGGCACAGGATTCGCCATCCAGGCTCGGGCAGAGCAGGGTGTCGTGTTCGTAGAACGCGGCCGCGGTGCGGGCTTCGGTGAGTGCACCGAGCAAGGCATCGCGCAGGCTTTGTGTCTGTGCGGCAGCCCGCGCCGAAGCGAAGGCGGGCAGGGCGATGCCGGCGAGGATGCCGACGATGGCTACGGCGATCATCAGTTCGATCAGGGTGAATCCGGTTTGGTGGCTGCGGGTCATGGTGTGTCCTCCGTGACCCGAAGCGTGCGCCGACGGCGCGCGCCAAACGTCGGCAGGACACCGAAGCGCGGCTGCGATTTTTCGGATTCAGTGCGTCAGCGGCAGGGTCGTCAGCACGGCGTGCTCGGCATCGACGCGTAGCACCGAACCCTGTTCGTACCAGTCGCCGAGCACGATGCGCTGGCATCCGCCACCGAGATCGTGAAGGGCCGGGCGGTGCGTGTGGCCGTGAATCATGCGCCGCACGCCGTGTGCCGCGAGCGCCTGTTCGACGGCGGACGGTGTCACGTCCATGATCGCGGCATCCATTGCGCCCGTGTGTTTCGCGCTTTCGGCACGCGCCTGCGCGGCGAAGGCGCGGCGTGCAGCCAGCGGTTGCGCCAGGAACTGCCGTTGCCAGTCGGGATGGCGCAACTGCCCGCGGATGCGCTGATACGCCACGTCGTCCAGGCACAGCGTGTCGCCATGCAGCAGCAGGGTCGGCGTGCCATGCAGATCGACGACCGATGTCTCCGGCAGCAACGTCAGTCCCGCGCGTCGCGCGAACGCGTCGCCGACCAGAAAGTCGCGGTTGCCGTGCACGAAGCACACGCGCACACCCTGGTCGGACAGGGCGCGGAGGGCATCGGCGATGTGCGCGACCAGCGGCGCATCGTCGTCATCGCCGATGTAGGCCTCGAACAGGTCGCCGAGGATGTAAAGCGCCTCGGCCTGCGTCGCCTCGCGACGCAGCCAGTCGAGGAACAGCGCCGTCACCGCGGGGCGCTGTTCGTCGAGGTGCAGGTCGGAGATGAACAGTGTCGTCATCGGCCGCACCCAAGACTCCAGGGATTACGGCAGGATTTCGGCGCTGTTGATCACGACCGGCGAGGTCGGCACGTCGCTCGGCAGCGGCGCCTTCGGTGCGGTCGTCACGCCCTTGATGGCATCAACCACCTCCATGCCCGACACGACCTTGCCGAATACCGCGTAGCCCCACGTGTAGCCGTTTTCCTTGCTGACGTGGTTGAGGTTCGGGTTGTCGACGACGTTGATGAAGAACTGCGCCGCGGCCGAGTGCGGATCCATGGTGCGCGCCATCGCGACCGAACCACGCACGTTCGACAGGCCGTTGTCGGCTTCGTTCTCGACCGGCGCACGCGTCGGCTTCTGGGTCATGTCGGCGGTGAAGCCGCCGCCCTGGATCATGAAGGTCGGGATCACGCGATGGAAAATGGTGCCGTCGTAGTGCTTGTCCTTCACGTACTGCAGGAAGTTCTCGACCGTCTTCGGCGCCTTCGCGGCATTCAGCTCGATGACGATCTGGCCCATGTTGGTGTTCAGGCGCACCTTGGTCGATGCGGCGGCTGCGGGTGCCGCGGCCGGTGCCGGTTTGGCGTCCTGGGCCGACACGGTGAAGCTGGCGGCGACAAGGGTGAGCGAAAGCAGGGCGGTACGGAACATCGGGATCTCCTGGAACGGGAACGGGTCAGACCGCGCGGCTGCGCAGTCGTTCAATGAGGGCGCGGCGGTCGCTGATCGGGTTGCCGCCGTCCTGCACGGCGAAACCGATGGCCGCATACGCGTTCACGAAGTCGATGACTTCGCCGACCGTGGCGCCGGAACCGTCGGCGATCTCCTGCAGCGTCGCCGGGCCCTTCATCATCGCGGTGCCGATGCGGAAGTGCTTGGGGAACTCGCGTTCGATCTGCGGCCACTTCACGAGCTTGAACTTGGCGTTGAGGTCGAAGCCCGGCAGCAGGGTGGTGCCGTTCGAGGTGCCGATCACGTACAGCCACAGCAGGCGCGACAGCGGCAGGCCGGCATTCATCGCACGCAGCTTGTCGATCTCGGCAGCGGGCACCGCCTTCCATTCGCTCGACTTGATGCTGCCCATGCAATACGGCAGCAGCGGTTTCAAGGTGAGGCCGCCGTAGTAACGATCGGCCGCAGCGTCGACGATCAGTGGCGGTTGGCCCTCGCGTTCCAGCTTGCGTGCCTCGCCCAGGTTTTCCGGGAGGAAATAGTCGGCCAGATTCAGCGCCTGCGGTGCGGCCGGTGCCGGCGCGGGTGCGGGTGCGGGTGTCGGAGCAGGTACAGGCGTCGGTGCCGCGATCGGCGCCGACGGCACGACCGGCTGTTGGCCGGTGACGCGTCGCGGCAGCAACGACGGAGCGCTGATGCCGGCGCTGGCGGCCGCTGCGGTTGCGGCCGGCTTCGGTGCGGTCGGCGCAGCTACGGGTGTCGGTGTCGG
>JAKJFE010000192.1 GCA_022705045.1 Pseudomonadota bacterium
CAACGTCCTTGTTCGAGGCTTCGCGCCATGCGCAACCAGCGCCGCCGTCGCCAGAACAACCGCCAGCCGTTGCCGCCAACGTGGCGCCACATCGCGGCGGCTCGGATGGCGGCGAGCAGCAGGGCACGGATGTGCTGGACGGTGCGTTCCTGCTGCAGATGCAGCGGCGAACCGTGCACCATCACCCGTGGCTGCAGGTTGCTAACCGTTTGCAGATAGGCCTCGGAGAGTCGAGCGAGCACGTTCTCGTGCTGACCGCCGAAAGCAGCGCGGGCGCGTTCGATGTCGCCGATGCGTTCGCGCAACGAGGCGGCAAGCGTGGCGTTTGTCATCAAGCGGCGTTCGAGCCGCAGGATGGTGATGCCCATGCGCATGACGGCGTCGCCGGGATTGCGGTCGAGCTGTTTCACCGCCGTGGCCAGTCCGGACTGCAGCCTTGCCGGCGGGTACAGCGACTCGGCGTCGGCGCTGTCGATGGCGAAGATGGCGTCGATCAAGGCCTCGCTGGCCTCGGCATCACAACGACCGGTTTCGGCCAGCTGCTGCACGCAGCCGAGCGCCTGGAACATCGCGGCAAAGGCCAGGGTCTGTTCGCGATCGGCGTTCATGCCAAGCCACCGTACGCGGCATCGGTGGCGTCGATGATGGCGCCACCGATGCATTCCTCATCGCGGTAGAACACGACCGATTGGCCAGGCGTCACCGCACGCTGTGGCTGGTCGAAGATAACCACCAGTGTGCCGTCGTTGCGAAGTTCGACTGCGCAGCCCTGATCCGGTTGGCGATAGCGGGTCTTGGCCGTGCAGCGGAACGATGCGGCCGGCACTTCGCCCGCGATCCAGTTCGGCGTGTGGGCGGTCAATCGCGTCGAGAACAGCAGCGGGTGATCGGTGCCTTGCACGGCGATCAGCACGTTGCGGGCGAGGTCCTTGCCGACCACAAACCAAGGCGCTTCCGGAAAACCGCGCACACCGCCAATGCCCAGTCCTTCGCGTTGCCCGATGGTGTAGTAACACACACCCTGATGTTGTCCGATGCGCTGTCCTTCCGGGGTTTCGATGGCACCCGGTTGCGCCGCCACGTACCGCGACAGGAACTCGCGGAAGCGGCGCTCGCCGATGAAGCAGATGCCGGTCGAGTCTTTCTTGGCGAGGGTCGGCAGACCGGCTTCCTGCGCGATGCGTCGCACCTCGGGTTTGGGCAGATGACCGATCGGGAACAGGGTGCGCGACAGCGCGGCTTGGCCGATCAGATGCAGGAAGTAGCTTTGGTCCTTGTTCGGGTCGGCGCCGCGCAGCAGGCGGTAGCGGCCGTCGATCGCATCCACCTGCGCGTAGTGCCCGGTCGCAATCTTCTCGGCGCCCAGGTCTTCGGCGTGTTCGAGAAAGGTCTTGAACTTGATTTCGCGGTTGCACAACACGTCCGGATTCGGCGTGCGCCCGGCGCGGTATTCGGCGAGGAAGGTCTCGAACACGCCGTCCCAGTATTCGGCCGCGAAGTTGCGGGTGTGGAAGGGGATGCCGATGTGTTTGCACACGGCTTCGGCGTCGCGCGCGTCCTGTTCAGCCGGGCAGACGCCGGAGTCGTCGTCGTCCTCCCAGTTCTTCATGAACATGCCGGCCACGTCGGCGCCACTGCGCTTCCGCAGCAGGGCGGTGACCGAGGAGTCGACGCCGCCGGACACGCCGACGATGATGCGGCCGCTCATGGCGCGACCGGGAAACGCACGTGCTGCAGCCGATCCATCGGACCGGCACCGTTCGCGAGGTAGTCGCGCAGGCTGTGCGCCACCATCGGGCTGCGATGCGGCACCGGATGCGCGGCCAGTTCGTCCGGATGCAGCCACAAGGCGCGTTCGATGCCGTTGTCGAGCGAACGCGTCGGGTCATGTCGGACGGGCTTTGCGGCCAGCGTGACACGCATGAAGCTGACGCCGTCGACCGGACTCGTCCACAGGTAGATGCCGACCAGACCCGTGGGCGCGACGTGCCAGCCGCTTTCCTCCAGCGTTTCGCGCACCAGCGCGTCGACCAGGGATTCGCCGGACTCGAGATGACCGGCCGGTTGATTCAACACCAGCTGGCCACGCACGCGCTCCTCGATGAAGAGGAAGCGGCCTTCCTGTTCGACGATGGCGGCGACGGTGACGTCGGGCTTCCAGATTTCGCGTTCGGACATGGGAACTCGTGGCATCAAGCCGGGCATTCTATCGCAGCCACCCCCGTGCACTTGAATCCGTGCCGGCCAGGGCCATGTCCGACCATGCGTGCGGCGTTCCGGGCGCGGCTTATACTTCGCCCATGACGTTCACGATCCGCAACATGTCCACTTCACAGAATGACACCGACCATCAGCACGGCGCGGTCGTCGAAGAGAGCCGTCCGGAACTGGCGAAACCGCCGATGTTCCAGGTCGCGCTGCTCAACGACGACTACACGCCGATGGATTTCGTCGTATCCGTTTTGCAAATGTTTTTCGCGATGGACCACGCACGCGCGACGCAGGTGATGCTCCACGTGCACACTCGCGGCAAGGGCGTTTGCGGTGTATTCACGAGGGAAGTGGCAGAAACCAAGGTCACGCAGGTCAATGAGTTTTCCCGCAGCCATCATCATCCGTTGATGTGCACGATGGAAAAGCTCTGAGGAGTCGAACATGTTCAGCAAGGATCTCGAGCAAACCCTGGCCCAGTGCTACAAGGACGCGCGTGAACGTCGGCACGAGTTCATGACGGTCGAACATCTGTTGCTGGCCTTGCTTGAAAACCCCTCGGCGGCCGGCGTGCTGCGGGCCTGCGGTGCCGACTTCAAGAAGCTCGCGGCCGACATCCGCAGCATCATCGCCGAGACCGTGCCGGTGTTGCCGAGCGGCGATACCCGCGACACCCAGCCGACGCTGGGTTTCCAGCGCGTGTTGCAGCGCGCGGTCTACCACGTGCAGTCGAGCGGTCGCTCCGAAGTGACCGGCGCCAACGTGCTGGTCGCGATCTTCGGCGAGAAGGATTCGCACGCCGTGTATTTCCTGAACCAGCAGGAGATCTCGCGCCTCGACGTGGTCAATTTCATTTCCCACAAGATCGCCAAGATCGGTCACGAGCCGAAGCCGGGTGAAGCCGCCGATGCGGCCGCGAAGCAGGAGGGCGAGGGCGGCGACGAGGCCAAGGGCAATCCGCTCAACGAATTCACCGTCAACCTCAACGAGCAGGCCAAGATCGGCAAGATCGATCCGCTGATCGGCCGCCAGGACGAAGTCGAGCGCACGATCCAGGTCTTGTGCCGCCGTCGCAAGAATAATCCGCTGTTCGTCGGCGAGGCCGGCGTCGGCAAGACCGCGATCGCCGAAGGGCTGGCGCGGCGCATCGTCGAAGGCAGCGTGCCGACGGTGTTGAAAGACGCGGTGATCTATTCTCTCGACCTCGGGGCGCTCGTCGCCGGCACCAAGTATCGCGGCGACTTCGAGAAGCGCCTGAAGGCGGTCATCGTCGAATTGAAGAAGGAACCGAACGCGATCCTGTTCATCGACGAGATTCATACCATCATCGGTGCCGGTTCGGCGTCGGGCGGCACGATGGATGCGTCGAACCTGATCAAGCCGGCACTGACCTCGGGC
The DNA here is from genome assembly GCA_022705045.1 of Pseudomonadota bacterium. Lineage (GTDB taxonomy): Bacteria > Pseudomonadota > Gammaproteobacteria > Xanthomonadales > Ahniellaceae > JADKHK01. Next base: position 3,610 of record JAKJFE010000192.1, read on the forward strand.
GAGATGCGTTGCATCGGCTCGACCACGTTCCAGGAATTCCGCCAGATCTTCGAGAAGGACCGTGCGCTTGCGCGCCGTTTCCAGAAGATCGATGTGGTCGAACCGACGATCGCCGACGCTTTGGAAATTCTGAAAGGCCTGAAGTCGCGCTTCGAGGAATTCCACCAGATCGAATACACGCCGGACGCGCTGAAGGCCGCGGTCGACCTGTCGGTGCGCCACATCGGCGACCGCCTGCTGCCGGACAAGGCCATCGACGTGATCGACGAAGCCGGTGCGCGCCAGCGCCTGGTGCCGGAAGCCGAACGCAAGAGCACGGTCGACGTGCCCGAAATCGAATACATCATCTCGAAGATGGCGCGTATTCCCGCCAAGCAGGTGTCGGTCTCGGATCGCGAAGTGCTGCGCAACCTCGATCGCAACCTGAAGATGGTGGTGTTCGGTCAGGACGAGGCGATCGATGCACTTGCCGCCGCGATCAAGATGGCGCGTTCGGGCCTGGCCAATCCGGCCAAGCCGATCGGTGCCTTCCTGTTCGCCGGACCGACCGGCGTCGGCAAGACCGAAGTCACGCGGCAGCTCGCGATGCAGCTCGGCATCGAACTCATCCGCTTCGACATGAGCGAATACATGGAAGCGCATTCGGTGTCGCGCCTGATCGGTGCGCCCCCGGGTTACGTCGGTTTCGACCAGGGCGGACTGCTCACCGAAGCGGTGGTCAAACATCCGCACGCGGTCGTGCTGCTCGACGAGATCGAGAAGGCGCATCCGGACGTGTTCAACATCCTGCTGCAGGTCATGGACCGCGGCACCCTGACCGACACCAATGGCCGCGAGGCGAACTTCAAGAACGTCGTGCTGGTGATGACGACGAACGCCGGCGCCGCCGTGGCCGCGCGTCGCACCATCGGCTTCGTGCATCAGGATCATTCGACCGATGCGATGGAAATCCTGAAGAAGGCGTTCACGCCGGAATTCCGCAATCGCATCGACGCCATCATCCAGTTCAAGGCGCTGGACATGGAGCACATCCTGCGCGTCGTCGACAAGTTCCTGATCGAACTGGAAGCACAGTTGCACGAGAAACACGTCTCGCTGTCGGCCGGCCCCGATGCGCGGCGTTGGCTGGCGGAAAACGGTTTCGATCCGATGATGGGTGCACGCCCGATGGCACGCATCATCCAGGACAGCATCAAGCGCCCGCTCGCGGACGAATTGCTGTTCGGC
>JAKJFE010000193.1 GCA_022705045.1 Pseudomonadota bacterium
GCGATTGCACGCGCCACCGAACGCGGCCGCGAATTGTCGAACCAGTTCGGAGGCTGAGCGTGGGTCATCTCGCCAATGCCGGGGTGCTGATCGTGCAGGCCGTGTTCGGGCTGCTCACCGGCTTGTTCTTCTTCCGCTTGCTGATGCAGGGCCTGCGCGTCGATTTCCGCAACCCGCTGTCGCAGTTCGTCTACAAGCTCACCAATCCGGTGCTGATCCCGATCCAGAAAGCGCTTCCGGTCGTGCGTGGCTGGAACCTGGCCGCGCTGCTCGTCACCTTCCTGTTGACCCTGCTCGAAACTTGGCTGCTCTATCGACTGGCCGGGCTCGGCCTGCCAATCCCGGCCCTGCTGGTGATCTCGCTGGCGTTGCTGATCCAGTTTGCGGCCACGGTGGTGCTGTGGATGATCATCCTCCGCGCCATTCTCAGTTTCGTGTCGCCGGATCCGTACAACCCGATGGTGCAGATGCTGTACCGGCTCAGCGACCCGCTTCTGAAGCCGTTCCAGAAACTGATCCCGCCGATCGGCGGACTCGATCTTTCACCGGTCTTCGCGGTGCTCGTGCTGCAACTGGTGCGCGTGCTGATCGCCGCGCCGCTGATCGAGGTTGGCGTCGCGATGACCGGCTTCGGAGGCTGACATGACCGAAATCCTCGCCATCCGCCATGCCCAGGCCTCGTTCGATGCCGACGACTACGACCAGTTGTCGCCACTCGGCGAAGACCAGGCCTTGCGTCTCGGTCGCTGGCTCGCTGCCGACCGCGATATCGGTTTCGACGCCGTCGTCGTTGGTGCGATGCGCCGCCATCAGCAGACCCTGGCGGGCATCGAGCAGGCGTTCGCCGAAGCCGGGCGCACCTTGCCCGAGGCCGAGATCGACGCCGGTTTCAACGAGTTCGACCACGGCGCCGTGCTCTCGGCCTTTCTCGCGACGCATCCGCAACATCGCCCCGCGGACCGTGATGCCCTGCCCGGCCCGAAAGACCGCATGCAAGTCGCGCGATACCTGCTCGCGGCGCTGCGCCACTGGGCCAGTGGCGCGATGGAAGCGCAGCTCGACGAAGGCTGGTTCGCGTTCCGCGCCCGCATCGCGGCCGCAACCTCGCGACTGACCGAACGCCACCACGGCCGCGAACGCGTGTTGCTGATCAGTTCCGGCGGCGTCATCGCGCAACTGGCGCAACGCGCGCTCGATGTCGCCGACCAGCGTTCGGTCGATTTCAATATCGCGATCCGCAATGCCGCGATCAGCGAATTCGTGATCTTCGACGGCGGCCTGCGCCTGCTCAGCTTCAACCAGTTGCCGCATCTGTCCGCGCCCGGCGAACGCAAACTCTGGACGCATTTCTGAGGTGATCATGGCCCTGTCGCCGTTGTTCCCGTTTTCCGAGCGCACGCGCGCCCTGCATGCCGAACTCGCCGCCTTCATCCGTGACCGCGTGCTGCCGGCCGAAGCCGAATTCGATGCACATCTCGAACAACCCGGGCAGCGCTGGACCATTCCGCCGGTCATCGAGACACTGAAGGCCGAAGCCAAACAACGCGGGCTGTGGAACCTGTTCCTGCCCGACCCACACCACGGTGCCGGCCTGTCGAATCTCGACTACGCGCCGCTGGCCGAACTCAGCGGCCAGTCGCTGATCGCGCCCGAGACGATCAACTGCAACGCGCCGGACACCGGCAACATGGAAGTGCTGCATCACTACGGTTCGCCACAGCAACAGGAACGCTGGCTGCAGCCGCTGCTCATGGGACGCACGCGTTCGGCCTTCGCGATGACCGAACCGGATGTGGCCTCCAGCGACGCCACCAATATCGCGACCCGCATCGAGCGCGATGGCGACCATCACGTCGTCACCGGGCGCAAGTGGTGGATCACCGGCGCGATGGACCCGCGCCTTGATTTCTTCATCGTCATGGGCGTGACCCATCCGGACGCCGAACCGCATCGCCGCCACAGCCAGATCATCGTGCCGAAGGCGACGCCCGGCGTGACCGTGGTCCGGCCGCTGCATCTGTTCGGCTTCGACGATGCGCCGAACGGCCATGCCGAAGTGCGCTTCGACGGCGCACGTGTGCCGCTCGACCATCTGATCGCCGGCGAAGGCCGCGGCTTCGAGATCGCACAGGGGCGTCTCGGTCCCGGCCGCATCCATCACTGCATGCGCCTGATCGGACTCGCGCAACGCGCGCTCGATGCGATGGTGTCGCGTGCGCGAACCCGCATCGCCTTCCATCGCCCGCTCGCCGATCAGGGCATGGTCCGCGAGGCGATCGCGCTCAGCCGTTGCGATATCGAACAGGCGCGACTGCTGACGCTGTCGGCGGCGATGAAGCTTGATGCCGGCGGCGCCCGCGGCGCGAAGGACGAGATCGGCATGATCAAGATCGTGGCGCCGCGCATGGCCCAGCGCGTCATCGACCGCGCCATCCAGGTCCACGGCGCGCTCGGCGTCTCCGAGGATTCCTTCCTGTCGAAAGCCTACGCCGGCGCCCGCGCCCTCAGCCTCGCCGACGGACCCGATGAGGTGCACCTGACTGCACTCGCGAAATCGATGGTGGCGGTGCGCTGACGCTCAGGCGTGCGCGGCGGCACCAAGGAGTACACGGAAGTCCGCGATCATCGCGTCGAGCACGCCCTGCGGCAGGCGCAATGAGCCGGTCAGGTTGAATTCCGACATCACCGGTCCGAGGCTGTAGGCATCACCCACAGAGAAGCTCAGCATGACCTCGTCGCTGCCGGCGGGGCACCAGAAGATCAGGAAGCTGCTGTAGGTGCCGTCGAGTTGCGGCGTCAGGCTGCGGTCGTGCGCAAAACGCTCGAGCTCGGCAAGAAACAACCCCGCATTGAGAAACTGGATGTCGACATTGCTGCCGGCAAAGCGGCCGTGACCGATGTCGACCGTGCAATGCAACTCGAACCAGGAGTAGCTGGCGTCGCCACAACGCAGGATCTCGATCCGGGAACGACTGTCATGGCATTCGATTCGCAAGCCGCATTCCATGATGTTCCAGCTCGCTGCCCGACGGTCGTCCGCATCATGCAGGCTCGACGGAAGCGAGGCAATCGCGAATTCCGCTTTGCGGACCGTGCGGAGGTGAACATGCTTTACGCTAGCCCGAATCGAGCGCGCCGGCATCCGGTCAGCCGCGCCAGCACGCAAGGAGTCCGACCATGAGCGATCTTCCTCTCGACGCATTGGCCGCGTGGTGCGGTGCGCACATCCGCGGCTTTCATGGCCCGGTGACGGCGACCAAGTTCAAGGGCGGGCAATCGAATCCGACCTACCGGCTCGAGGCTGCATCCGGCACCTACGTGTTGCGCCGCAAGCCGTTCGGACCACTGCTGCCGGGTGCACACGCGGTGGACCGCGAGTTCCGCGTGCTGTCGGCCCTGCATGGCCACGGCGTGCCGGTGGCGCAACCGCTGGCGCTGTGCACGGACGAAGCGGTGATCGGCGCGATGTTCTACGTGATGGCCCATGTGGACGGCCGCATCTTCTGGGACCCGTCGCTGCCGGACCTGAGCACGGCGCAACGCGGTGCGTATTACGACGAGATCATGCGTGTGCTGGCGGCCTTGCACGGCATCGATGTCGGCGCCGTCGGGCTGGGTGATTTCGGCAAGCCGGGCAACTATTTCGAGCGCCAGATCGCGACCTGGACCAAGCAATACCGCGCGAGCGAAACACAACGCATCGACGCCATGGAGACTCTGATCGAGCGCTTGCCGACGCGTTGTCCGCACGACGATGGCCGCGTCGCGCTGGTGCATGGCGACTTCCGCATCGACAACCTGATCTGGCATCCGACCGAACCGCGCATCCTCGCCATCGTCGACTGGGAACTGGCCACCCTCGGTCATCCGCTCGCCGACCTGGGTTACTTCTGCATGGCGCTGCGCCTGCCGCGCAATCCCGCATTGCCGGGCCTGGCGGGTCTGGACCGCGGCGAACTCGGCATTCCCGACGAAGCCAGCCTGATCGAGCGTTATCAGCACCAGGGCCATCGCAGCGCCATCGGCGACTGGGCCTTCGTGCTGGCGTTTTCGTTTTTCCGCCTTGCCGCCATCGCACAGGGTGTCGCGAAGCGCGCGCAGCAGGGCAATGCCTCGAACGAGCGGGCCACCGAGGCAGGCGCGATGACAGCCCTGCTGGCGCAGATGGGCGCGAAGATCCTGGCCGGGTGATACGAACCGGCACGCAAACCCGTTGACCGGATCACGCGTCGCACGCCTCGCCCCATCTCGACCCGGGGCGTGACCGAAGGCCCATGCGTGCGCGAGCACGATCGGAGAGCCTGCGCGATTCGCACCCGCCACAGGAGCATTGCATGTCGAAGTCGATTCTTCCGGTCCTCGTGTTCGCTGCGCTGGCAGGCGCAGCCGACGTCTCCGCCCAGTCCAGCGTCGCGCACATCAATGGCAGCGCCGAAGCCGGCAACACCGTCCGCATCGAGAACATCGAGACGAGCTACTCGCGCGAGATCAAGGTCGGCAAGAACGGCCGCTTCCAGTTCCGTTCGTTGCCCACGGGCACCTACGACGTGGTCATCAGCGAACCGGGCGGCGACATCGTGAAGTCGCAGCTGGTCGCGCTGCGGGTGGGATCGACGGCCACCGTGAAGCAGGGACCGCGCGACGCGACACTAGCCCGCAGCGCCGAACAGCAACCCGGCAGCAGCGGTGACGGCCATGGCGAGCGCGCCCCAGCCCATGACACGGATGGTGCCGACCAGCGGCTTCGCCCCGCCCGCGATGCCGGCGAGCGCCCCCAGTCCCCCGAGACACACCAGTGACGTGACCGACACGGCGGTCACGACC
>JAKJFE010000194.1 GCA_022705045.1 Pseudomonadota bacterium
CGTCACGGGCGGCGGGCGCGACGCGCGGCACCGCCGGTCGCGCCTCCCAGGGTTCGCTGGCCGGGGTCGGGGCGGGTGCGCGCATCGCCTCGGACCGTCCTTCCTCGTGGCGCAGCTGTCGCCAGGCGCGATTGACCCGGTCGGCATAGGCGCCGGCCCAGTCGTCGCTGCGGTCCGGATGGACCAGCCGCACCAGCAGATGGTGGTGGGCGCGCAGCAATTCCGGGCTTGCGCCCGGATTCACGCCGAGCACGCGCCAGGGATCGTGGTCGAACTCGCGCGCCAGCAGCTGTTGCTCGACGAAGAAGCGGGCGGCGTCGACGAGGCGATGGCGGTCGTCCGGGAACACGGCGGCGGCTTCGTCGAGTGCGTCGGCCTGGCCGAGCGCGACCCGCAACAGCGGCGCCATGCCCTGCGCCGGCAAGGGCCGTGCCCGCAGCTCGGCGATGCGCCCGGGCGCCGCATGCAGCGCCAGCGCCAGCTCGAGCGCCTCGAAGCTCACCGCTCAGTGTTCCTCGCGGCGCGCCGTCAGCTTCTTCGGCGCGGAACCGCCGTAGCTGTAGTACTGGTAGCTGCTGTAGCCATAACCGCCGTAGCCGTAGCCATAACCGGCCGACTTCGCGTCGAACTTGGTCAGCACGGCGCCGAGCAGGCGCGAGCGCGCGCTGAGCAGGCGCTTGATGGTCGTATTGACGGCGCCGACACGGGTGCGGCCGGCTTCGACCACGAGCAGTGTGCCCTTGGCCAGGTTGCCGAGGATGGGTGCATCGGCCAGGCCGAGCACCGGCGGCGCGTCGATGATGATCTGGTCGAAGCGTTCGCTGGCCTGGGTCAGCAGGCTGATCATGCGCGGACCGGCCAGCAGTTCGGCCGGGTTCGGCGGCAGCGGGCCGCTCAGCATCACCGAGATGCCGGCCTGGTCGACGCGATGGATGCATTGCCCCGGCTTGGCGGCACCGGACAGGCAGTTGCTCAGGCCCATCGCGTTGTCGAGGTCGAAGACGCGGTGCAGCGAGGGATTGCGCAGGTCGGCGTCGATCAGCAGCACGCGCTTGCCGAGCAGGGCGAAATTGCGCGCCAGCGACTTCGCCGTCGTGCTCTTGCCTTCGCCGGGCTGGGTGCTGGTGACGACCAGCACCGACGGCACGCCGCTCTCGGTCGAGAACTGCAAGGCTGTACGCACCGACCGGTAGGCTTCGGCGAAGCCGGAACGGACGTCGATCAAGGCTTCCGCCGGGGTGATGTCCTTGCCGAGCTTGGGGATCACGCCGAGATGGACCAGGCGGAGCTTCTTCTCGATGTCCTCCGGGGTCTTCACGGTGTCGTCGAGGTATTCGAGCAGCAAGGCCAGCAGCACGCCGAGGAACAGTCCGACGAGCAGGCCGACCATCAGGTTGCGGCGCATGTTCGGCTTGTAGGCGCCGCCCGGTACCTGTGCGCGGTCGACGATCGAGACGTTGTTGCTGCTGACACCGCCGGCCACGCCGACTTCCTTGTAGCGCTGCAGCAGGCCGTCGTAGAGCTCGCGGTTGGTGGCCACTTCGCGACTCAGGATGTTGTACTGGATCGAACGATTCTGCAGGTCGAGGGTTTCGGCCTTGAGCTCGTTCAATTGCTCGCGCAACAGGGTTTCCTGGGTCAGCGCGGCGTCGTATTCGGCCTTGACCGACGCCTTGATGCTGCCGATCTCGGTCACGATCTGGCGGTCGATCTCGGCGATCTGCGCCTGCAGCTGCTTCATTTCCGGGTATTCCGGCTTGTACAGGCGCAATTTCTCCTGGTACGTGCCCTGCAGCGTCGAGCGACGGTCCTGCAGCGGCCGGATGTTCGAACCTTCGAGCATGTCGGCGGGCAGCGCCGCACCGAGACTGGCCTGCGCCTGACGCCAACGCGCCTCGGCGCGGATGCGTGCGCCTTGGGCCTGGCCGACGGCGGAGTTGAGTTCGCCAAGGTTCTGCTCGATCAGTGTCTGGGTGCTGGTCGCGGACAGGATCTGCTCCTTCTGCGCGAAAGCCACCAGTTCCTTTTCCGAGTCCTCGAGTTTCTGCTTCAGCTGCGCCAGGCGGTCTTCGAGATAGCCCTTGGCGTACGAGGACGCGTCGAAGCGGCGTTCCAGGTTGGTGGCGATGAAGGATTCGGCGACGGCATTGGCGGCGCGCGCCGCGAACTGCGGATCCGGGCTGTCGAACAGGATGTTGACCAGGCGCGAATCACGCACCGGTTCGATGGTCAGGCCGCCGGAAATGGCGCCGGCATAGTTGCGGTCGTCCTCGACCTTGGCCGCAGTGGCGGCCTTTGCGGGATCGGGCTTCTTCTGACCGCCGAACAGCGACCCCAGCAGCGCCGACCACGGCGACGGCTGCGCTTGCTGGCGCATGCTCGGGTCGGAGCCGAGACGCAATTGCGATGCGACACGTTCGGCCAGGCTGCGGCTGCGCAGCAGCTGGTACTGGGTTTCGTAGAACTCCCAGTCGTTCGTGGCGCCCTGCGGGGTCACGCCTTCGACATTGACCACGTTCAGGGTTTCGCGGTCGATCTGGATGGTCGCGCCGGCACGGAAGATCGGCGTCGTCAGCAGTGTGTTCACGAAGCTGGCGAACATCACCAGCAGGGCCAGACCCAGCACCGTCCAGCGGCGCTTGACCAGGATGGCCCAGTAGTCGAGCAGGTTGATCTCGTCGCTGGCCGGCGCTTCCGCCTGACGCAATTCGGCCAGTACCGTGCTGGGCGTGACCGCGTGCACCGGGGCGAGCATGCCGCCCTGTCCGCCGGGGACCGCCACCGGCAACTGGCCGCGTCCTGCATTGCCCGGATTGTTGTTGTCCCTCATGTCCTGGTCCCCGGTACGCCGCGCTTACAGCGCACTGAAGCCGACCAGGCCGCGCAGGCCGTCGATCAGACTCTTGTAGGCGCTGCGCACGCCGGAACGCTCGACCACGACGATGTCGTCGCCATAAATCTGCGGATCCTCGGCCTGTCCGGCGCGGATGTCGCGGATGTTGAACAGCGCTGCCATCTTCTGGCCGTCGATGGTGCGGAACACGATGATCGTGCGCTCGTCGGCCAATTCCTCGAAGCCGTGCGCCATCGCGATGACCTGCAGCAGCGAGGTCCGGCCGGTGATCGGAAAGATGCCGGGCTGCTTGACCGCGCCCTCGACGGTGATGCGCTGGCTCGAGAATTCCTTCACGAACACGCTGACCTGCGGGTCCTGCAGGTATTGCGCGGAGAGCTTGGCGGCGATCTCCGCTTCCAGTTCGGTGACGGTCTTGCCGCCGGCACGGACGGCGCCGATCAGCGGCAACGAGATCTGGCCGCTGGTGTTGATGCGCACGGTGCGGTTCAGGTCCGGCACCTGGAACACCGACACTTCGAGCAGGTCGAGCGGGCCGACCCGGTAGTCCGACACGCCGACATAGGCGCCCGACGCGGCCGTCGTGTCCGGCGGCGGCAGGCTTTGCGTGGCGGTCACTGCCTTGGCCGAGCCGCTTTTCAGGGCCGAGGAAGTGGCGCATCCCGCGAGGGAAAGCACCAGCAACAGGGTCGCCAGCGCGACGGGTCTCAACATGCGTGGGTCCAAACTGTGAAGTCGATCACGTTGTACTAGCAATCATTATGCCTGCCGGAACAGACGGCGCCAAAAACCGGCGGCCGGGGATTTGGATGCGCCGGTCCGATTTGCCGGCAAGGCCGGCAGTGCCGAGGGCGCCAGGTTGTCGAGCACGCCCTGCGGCCGCGTCGACACCAGATGCCCGGCCTCGGCAGCTCCGAGACGTCGTGTCGCCGCCTCCCGGGCTTCGGCCAGCAGGGGCGGCCGGCGGTCGGCACGGTGCGCGTCGGTGGCAATCACCGCGACCAAGCCCTCGTCGAGCATGCGTTCCGCCCAGTATTGCGGGCGTCGCCCGAAACGCCCGGTCACGGCGCCAGCGGTGAGTTGCATCCAGGCACCGGCCTGGGCCATGCGCTGGAACACCGGATAGTGCGATTCGATCCAGCTCAGTCGTTCCGGGTGCGTCACGATCGGCACGTAGCCTGCTGCCATCGCCGCGAAGGCGGTGTCCTCGAGGCGCGGTGGCGCGACATGATGCGGCGGCTCGAACAGGAAATAACGCGAACCGGCGAGCGTGGGCACGCGGCCGCTGCGCAGGCCGTCGACCAGTTCGGGCACGACATGGGCGTCGGCGCCCTCGACCAGTCGCAGCGGAATGCCTTCCTGGTCGAGCCGCGTCTGCATCGAGCGGATCGCGGTGCGGATGCCGGCGGCATCGTTCTCGTACAGGCCCGGATAGATGTGCGGCGTGCAAGCCAGCACGCGGATGCCGTCGTCGACCGCGATGCGCGCCATCGCCAACGCGGTCGCCATGTCCGGCGCGCCGTCGTCGATGTGGGGCAGAAGATGACAATGCAGGTCGATCATGCGGATCGGTATAACACGCGGTCGTGAAGCGTCGATAAGCGCAAGCTCACACTCGCAACAGGCATCGCGGTTGTTCGCGCAATTCGGCAGGTGCTACAAGATCGGGGTGCAGGGTTCCGGGTGAAGTGAATGCGGTTCGACGGTTTCGAGGGCGCGTGGTGGTGGGGGTTGCTCGCGGCGATGGGCGTCACCGTCCTCGCGATGGGCGTGTTGCTGCCCTTTGCGGCACGCCTGGGTCTGGTCGACCGGCCGACCGATCGCAAGAACCACGGGCACGAGACGCCGGCGATCGGCGGCGTCGCCATGCTGATCGGCATCGTTGTGGTCTTGCTCGGTTTCACCGAGTGGACACGTGCGGCCAGCGCCTTTGTGGTCGCGGCGGTCCTGCTCGTGGCCACCGG
>JAKJFE010000052.1 GCA_022705045.1 Pseudomonadota bacterium
AATTCGACGTCGCAATAAAAAGGTTCTTCGCGGATTGAAGGGTAAGCAGGGGTAGACAGACAGGGTTTGGGTAGATTGGCAGTCGCCAAACACACCAACGCCCGCCCCCTGCTGTCATGCGCGATGCTATTGCTCTGCCTGGCGTCTGGCCAGGTTTTGACGTGGTCGCCGTGGATTCCGCGACCCAAGGTTGGCTGACCATTCGGTTGGAGCCTTCGTTGGCCTCGACGCCGCTGTGCGGCCGGTGCTTCGCACCGAGCCCGTTGATTCACGATCGACGCGAGCGCTGTATTCGAGAGCGCGACATTCTCGACCTGCGGGTGATGCTGCACGTCTGCACGCGACGCGTGGATTGCCTGCAGTGCGGCCGTGTCACCGAACATCTGTCCTGGCTGCCGCCATTCGCCCGGATCACAGAGCGCATGCGTCTGTGGGTTGAAGCGCTGACGCGGCTGCTGCCGATCTCACAGGTGGCGTCCCTCACCGGCCTGCACTGGCATTCCATCAAGGAGATCGACCGGCGCCGTTTGGAGGCCGAGGTCGGCGCCTTCGACGCCGGCCCGGTGCGGCGGCTGGCGATGGACGAGTTCGCGCTGCACAAGGGACATCGCTATGCGACGGTCGTGATCGACGCCGAGCGCAAACGCGTGCTGTGGGTTGGCTACGGCCGCAGCCGCGAGACCTTGCGGCCGTTCTTCAAACTGCTCGGAGCCCAGTGTGAACACATTGAGGCCGTCGCGATGGACATGAACTCGGCGTTTGATCTGGAGGTCAAGGCGAACTGTCCGAACGCCGAAGTCGTCTACGACCTGTTCCATGTCATCGCGCGCTTCGGGCGCGACGTGATGGACCGTGTGCGCGTCGACCAGGCCAACGCGCTGCGCCAGGACAAGCCCGCGCGTGCCGTGGTGAAAGGCGCGCGATGGTTGCTGCTGCGCAACCGCGACAACCTCAAAGCGGGACAGGCCGTAGCTCTGGACGAACTGCTCGCCGCCAATCAGCCGCTTGCCACGGTCTATGTCCTGAAAGACGCACTCAAAGGAATTTGGTACGCGCCCTCCGTCCGGGAAGGCTGGCGACGATGGCGAGCTTGGCAGCGACACGCCCACGAAAGCGGGCTCGAACCATTACTCCGCTTCGCCAAGAACATCCGCCCCTACCTGCGCGGCATCTTGGCCAGCGCCATCTACCCAATGCACACCAGCCTGCTCGAAGGCATCAATAACCGCATCAAAGTGATCAAGCGCATGGCCTACGGCTTCCGCGACACGGCCTACTTCTTCCTCAAGATCAAGGCTGCGTTCCCCGGGGATCCGCGATGAACCAAAAAAAATCAGATGGACCTTTCGGGCCATCTGATCGAACCGGCAGTCGCCGGAGGGGGAAGCTTGGGCGCGTATTGTTGGTTCTTGTCGTCGTTATTCTGGACAACTGACGGACGAAGAATAACTTGTCGCCACAAGCTAATGCAATACTTTCAATATATTGAATTATCTGTTTGATTTAATTGGATTTCTTCTCGATCTTGAGTGGGCCCTGCCACCAATCCACCCCTCGAAGGGTACGTGCTTTCAACAGTCGGCGACGCTCCTGCTCAACCCCGTAGGTGGGACTGGCCGCATCATTGTCGATCTTGCCAAGCACCTCTTCCCACGAACCGTACATCGGGTTCGGCAGGATGATCCAGCGCTCGCCCCACCATGACGACTGGGCGTCGACCAATTGCGAGCGGCTGTCGAGGCTGGTGTAGATGCCGTCGGCGAAGTCGCCCAGGTTGTCGCCGAGGAGCAGCACCACGCGATGGCCGGCGGCGACGGCCTTGCGGCGCGACCCCTTCTCCTTCGGGCGCCCTTCGGCATCGTTGCGGGTGAGGACCTGACTGGCGCAGTCGGCGAGCGGCAGACCGGCCTGCACGAGGTTGTTGCAGGTTTCTTCCTTCTCGGGGTCCTTGCGGTTCGTGATGTAGAACACCTTCACGCCCGCGGCTTCGGCCTGCTTCAAGAAGGACACAGCGCCCGGCATGGCGATGGCTTCGCGTTGCGCAACCCAGTCGTTCCAGCGCTGATCGAACTGCTTGTGCGCTTCCGCTGGCGGCAGTGCCGGGTCGATCGGGTTCTGGATGATGTCGGCGTTGAACGCCGAACTGTCCAGTACGGTTTCGTCGATGTCGGTGATCAGTGCCAGCGGCGCGTCGGCCGGCGGGGTGCCCTGCTCGGAAGCAGGCAAGGCGCTGAACTGCGGATCGGCCTTGGCCACCGCCAGGGTACGCGCCGCCTGGTTGAAGGCCTGGGCGGCCAGCGCCCGGTATTCGGCCGAGGTCTGCGACCACAGCACGGCATTGAGGTTGTCGTGCTTGGGATCCTTGAGCGAACCCGGCGGTGCCGAACGCGGCAGATCGGCCAGATCATCGGGACGTGTGGCTGCGGGCTTGCTGCCCTGGCTGGCACAGGCGGACAAGGCGGCGAGGGTCAGAACCACCATGCCCTGGCGGATGATGCGCATGCGTTACTCCTGTCGTTGAGTCTTGAAAGTGTAGCGGTTGCTGCAGGTCGCGTTGATGTCACTCCGGACCGCCGAGCATGGCCGCGAGCCTCGCCAGATGCGCCTGGCCGCGTTCGCGTTTCTCGGCGCGGTCGCGTTCGGGATCGTCGCCTTCGCGAACCACATCGGCGGCTGGCAGTTCGTCGAGGAAGCGACTCGGCTTCTGCGCCAGCAACTCGCCGAAGCGCTGCTTGTGGGCGGCGTGCGACAAGGTCAAGGTTTCCTTGGCACGCGTGATGGCGACGTAGAACAGGCGCCGCTCCTCGTCCAGCCGTCCCTCGTTGATCGCACCCTCGTGCGGCAGCGTGCCGTCTTCCAGGCCGACCAGCCAGACGTGGCGGAACTCCAGGCCCTTGGCTGCGTGCAACGTGGACAGGCGCACGGCATTGCCGTTGTCGTCGCGATCGAGGTTGCCGAGCAGGGCCAGTTGCGCGGCCAGATCGCCGAGCGCGTCGCGGCCCTTGCCGTTCGCCTTGAGGAAATCGACCAGTTCCTTCAGGTTCTCGAACCGCCGCGCCCGCGCCGCCGGATCCTTGACCGTCGACTCGAGGTGCTGCGCGTAACCCGACTCCTGGATCAGCTTCTCGCACAGCGTGCCGGCATCGAGACTGGTCGCGCTGATGCGCCAGCGCTTGATCTGTTCGGCGAAGTTCGCCAGCGCCGCGGCCGGGCGTGCGGCGATCTGCTTCTGCACTTCGAGCGAGTCGGCCGCACGCGCCATCGACAACCCGCGCGAGCCCGCGAGCTGCGCGAGCTTTTCCAGCGTGCCGGTGCCGATGTCACGCTTCGGCGTCTGCACGATACGCAGGAAAGCGCTGTCGTCCTCCGGATTCACCAGCACGCGCAGATAGGCAAGCAGGTCACGGACTTCGGCGCGATCGAAGAAGGCGGTGCCGCCAGACACGTGATACGGCACGCGCAACAGCCGCAACGCCTGTTCAAAGGCGCGCGACTGGAAGTTGCCGCGATACAGGATCGCGAAGTCGCTCCACGGCGTCTTGCGTGTCTGCTGCAGGTGCGCGATCTCGGCGGCGACGCGCTCGGCCTCGTGGGTTTCGTCCTTGCATTGCAGGACACGCAGCGGCTCGCCTTCGCCATGCGCGCTCCACAGCTTCTTCTCGAACAGATGATCGTTGTTCGCGATCACCGCATTGGCCGCACGCAGGATGCGGCCGCTGCAGCGGTAGTTCTGTTCGAGCTTGACGAGTTTCAGCTGCGGATAGTCGCGTGCCAGCTCGTTGAGGTTTTCCGGATTCGCACCGCGCCATGCGTAGATCGACTGGTCATCGTCGCCCACGGCGGTGAAGCGGCCGCGCGTGCCAACCAGATGCTTGAGCAAGCGGTATTGCGCGCGGTTGGTGTCCTGGTATTCGTCGACGAGCAGATAGGACAGCTTCTGCTGCCAGCGCGTGCGCACTTCTTCGTTCGTCGAAAACAAGCGCTCGGGGAGGAAGATCAGGTCGTCGAAATCGAGCGCATTGAAATTGCGCAAACGCCGCGTGTAAGCCGCATACAACTCTGCGGCTTGCAATTCCTTTGGCGAACGTGCGGCGGCGAGCGCTTCCTCCGGATCGAGGCCATTGTCCTTGGCTTTGCCAATCAGGCCGCGCAACAAATCCAGCGCATCAGGTTTCAGACCGGCCGGCGCCAGATCCTTGACCAGAGCGAAGGCGTCGTCGGCGTCGAGGATCGAGAAGCCGCGCCGCAGGCCGACATGCTGTGCCTCCTGCTGCATCACACGCAAACCAAGCGCATGGAAGGTCGAGACCTGCAGCGCTTCGGATGCGTCGCGCGAAATCAGCTTGCCGACGCGCTCGCGCATCTCCTTCGCGGCCTTGTTGGTGAAGGTGATGGCCGCGACGGCGGACGCAGCATGGCCGATGCGCAGCAGATGCGCGATCTTCTCGGTGATCACACGCGTCTTGCCGGAACCTGCGCCGGCGAGCACGAGCAGGGGACCATCGCAATACGCGACGGCTTCGCGTTGGGCAGGATTGAGGCTCATGGGAGGAACGGAGAAACGGCCGCGGATTCTAGCCGGGCACGGCGACCGCCGCTGCTAACATCGTCGGCCCGATCCGAACGACGCCGCGATGGCCAAGCTCTATTTCTACTACTCGGCGATGAATGCCGGAAAGACGACGACGCTGCTGCAGTCGGCGCACAACTATCACGAGCGCGGCATGCGCACGCTGATCCTGACGCCCAAGCTCGACGATCGTTATGGCCGCGGCGTCGTGCAGTCGCGCATCGGCCTGAAAGCGAGCGGCGTGATCTTCGAACGCGACGACGACCTGCTCGATCTGGTGCGCAGCGACATCGCCGTCCACGGGCCACTGCATTGCGTGCTGACCGACGAATCGCAGTTCATGTCGAAGGCGCAGGTCTGGCAGCTGACCGAAGTCGTCGACCAACTGAACATCCCGGTGCTTTCCTACGGCCTGCGCACCGACTTCCAGGGCGAGCTGTTCGAAGGCAGCCAGTACCTGTTGGCCTGGGCCGATTCGTTCACCGAGATCAAGACCATCTGCCACACCGGTCGCAAGGCGACGATGGTGGTGCGCGTCGATGAACATGGCCGTGCGTTGACGCAGGGCGCGCAAGTCGAGATCGGCGGCAATGACCGCTACGTCTCGGTCTCGCGCGCCGAGTTCAAGCGCGTGTTCCGCGGCGAAGCCGAGATCCCGCTGAAGCAACCGGAATTGCCGCTCTCTGGCTGAAGAGAAGTACGAACGGACGACGTGCCGATCGTCACCGCAACGGCACGGCCGATGCTCAGGCCTGCGGGGTCACCGAAGCGGCCAGGAGTGCGGCGACGCGACCGTCGACGTCGCCACGCTGGCCCTGGCGAATGTCCTGGAAGAAACGTGACAGCGTACGGGCGCGCAGCGTTGCGCCGGCATACGCAGCGGCCATCTCGAATTGCGGCGCATGAACACTCAACACGCGCCCACGGCTGACTGCGTCGGGCAACGCCGCTTGCAACGCCCAGCGAAGCGCAGCATCGACGCGACCAGGCCAGAGGCAGAGATGTTGCCGGCTGATCGCGTGCACCGGCGCGTCGGCGTCGTCAGCCATCAGCACGACATCGACCGAGGCCAGCGCGGCCAGGGTTTCAGCGGCCGAGGCCCCCGACAGCACCGCACCGGCAGACAGTCGGGCGCGCGCACGCAGGGATGCACGCTGCGCCGGATGCTGCCACCACGCCGCTGCGCGCGTTGCGCGCCCGGCATCCGGATCGGCGAGGGCGACCAATTCGACGTCAGCCGCGCACCGCAGGGCCGACACCGCGAGCGCCAGTCCGCGCGGACCACAGCCATACAGGGCGAGTTGCAGCGGCGCAACGCTTGCACCGGCGAAGGCGAAGCGCGGCGTCAGTGCCGCCGCACCTGCAGCGAGCCCGACACGCAGACAATCCCGGCGCGACAGGCTCATGGCGGCTCCAGGCCGAAATGCTCATAGTTCTTGGCGATGAAGGCACTCCACTTGCTCGGCACATCTTCTATCGTATAAATCGCTTCGGACGGGCAGGCGTCGACGCAGAGACCACAGTCGATGCATTCTTGCGGATTAACGTAGAGCTGCTCCCAATCCTCATTCTTGCCGTAAATGCAATCGACCGGGCAAATGTCGACGCAGGCCGTATCTTTTATGCCGACGCAGGGCTCTGTAATGATGTGGGTCATGCGCCACCCTCGGATCGAAGCCCGAGCCTACTGGAAATTTCCCGAAAGTGGGCGCCTCCCGAAAAAACGAACGGCCCCGAAGGGCCGTCGTGGCGATGCGTGATGCGTTGACGCTCAGGCGACGAACAGCGCGCGGATCTTCTTGAACGCGTTCGCTTCGATCTGGCGGATGCGTTCGGCAGAGACGCCGTACTCGTCGGCCAGTTCCTGCAGCGTCGCCTTGTTCTCGGCCAACCAGCGACGGTTGACGATGTCGCGCGAACGCTGGTCAAGCTTCTCCAGACCGTCGCGCAGCACGTCGACCTGATGATCACCTTCGTTCTGTGCTTCCAGCATTTCGTCCGGGCTGGCACTGTGGTCGGCGAGGAAGGCCACCGGCGACGGACGCGCATGCTCGTCGTCCTCGTTCGCTGGCGCATCGAAGCCGACGTCGCGACCGTTCAGGCGCGCTTCCATCTCGCGCACGTCCGACGGATCGACGTTCAACTCGCGTGCGACGGTGTTCACTTCCTCGTTGTTCATCCAGCCCAGGCGCTTCTTCGACTTGCGCAGGTTGAAGAACAGCTTGCGCTGCGCCTTGGTCGTCGCAACCTTGACGATGCGCCAGTTCTTCAGGATGAACTCGTGCATCTCGGCCTTGATCCAATGCACGGCGAAGGACACCAGACGCACGCCCTGTTCCGGGTCGAAGCGCTTCACTGCCTTCATCAGTCCGATGTTGCCTTCCTGGATCAGGTCGGCCATGCCGAGCCCGTAGCCCTGGTAGCCGCGGGCCACATGCACGACGAAACGCAGATGCGCCAGGATCAGCTGCTTGGCGGCCGCCATGTCGTTGTCGAGACGCACGCGCCAGGCCAGATCCTGCTCTTCGGTCACTTCCAACATCGGCACGCGGTTCACCGCGCCGATATAGGCGTCGAGCGACCCGAGTGCGCTCGGGATCGGGAAGTTGCTGGTGATCAATGCTTGGGACATCGGATCCTCCTTGGGGACACGAGGTTAGCAGTCGGGTACTTAGAGTGCTAATCAGGCCAAAAGTTCAATTTTCAAGCCTTTGATTTGCTTGGATCTTCTCCGGCGACTAGGCCGGCACCTTCGCGCCGGGGGCCGAACGGGTACATCAAGCTCATGACGATGCTGGTCGCGAGGATGGCGACGACGATTCCCAGCGAGATGAAAGCCGGGATCTTGTAGAAGTCGACGATCAGCATCTTGGTGCCGACGAAGATCAGCACCAGCGCCAAGCCGTAGGTCAGCAGGTGGAAGCGTTCCTTCATATCGGCCAGCAGGAAGTACAGCGCGCGCAGGCCGAGGATGGCGAAGATGTTCGCGGTCATCACGACGAATGGGTCTTCGGTGATGGCATAGATCGCCGGAATCGAGTCGACCGCGAAGATCACGTCGGTGATAGCGATCAGGATCACCACGGCGAACAGCGGCGTGAACCAGCGCTTGCCGGCCTCGATGAAACTGAAATCCTCGCCACGGAAGCTGTTCGAGATCTTCAGGTGCGAACGCATCCAGCGCAGGACCGGATTCTGTTCGAGGTCCGGTGTCTCGTCGGCGAACCACAACATCTTTACGCCCGTGACCAGCAGGAACAGGCCGAACACGTAGAGGATCCAGTGGAACTTGGCGATCAGTAGCGCACCGAGCAGGATCATCACCGCACGCAGCACGATGGCGCCGATCACGCCGATGATGAGCACGCGCTTCTGGAACTCGATCGGCACCGCGAAGTAGGTGAAGATCATCAGGAACACGAAGATGTTGTCGACCGACAACGACTTCTCGATCAGGTAGCCGGTCAGGAATTCACTGGCCTTGGCATTGGCCAGTTCGCGTCCGCCGTGGCCGTCGAGGTACCACCACAGGCCGGCGCAGAACACGAGTGCGCAGACCACCCAGATCAGCGACCAGCCGAGTGCTTCCTTGACCGAGACCTTGTGCGCGCCCTGGGCGCGCATGACCACGAGGTCGATCGCCAGCGCGATCACCACGAAGGCGGCGAAGCCCGCCCACATCCACCATTCACCAATCGTTTGCATCCGAACCCCCGTACCTCAGCCACGGAACAACCGTCGCGGCGAAGGAGGATGGGATGAATCGACCCGGCCTCCGCACACGGCGGCCGGACACGCGGCTCACGCCACGCATCCGGAAAGGCCAAGGTCTTGCTCGCAGTGCTGGACACTGCCCGCAGGCCGGGAACCGTCGGTTCCGTACTGACGACTGCTGCGGCGGGAGCTACTCCCCTTGGAACACGCCAGCATCAAGCCGGCAATGCCAGTATGCCGCATCTCCGAAGCACGAATGTCAAGAATTTGTCGGCAGTGGCACAATCGGCGCACATCATCGATGTCCCGCGGCAGCGGGAAACGCGGAGGACGCCGTGTCGACGCAACGCCTGGAAGGCCCCGGATTCACGATCGATATCGAGGAACGCGCCGGTTTCCTGCGCGCGCTCGTGCGGGGCAACGAAGATACCCTGGCGGTCTCGACGGCGTACTGGGCGCGACTCGGGGCCGAGTGCCAACGCCGCGGCGCCAGCGCTGTTCTCGTGCTCGAAGACCTGCCGCCCTGGCCCGACGCCGGCCCGGAGATCTTCGAAGCGGTGACCGACGCCATGGCCGCAGCCGGTTTTCGCGACATCCGCTGCGCCTTCGTCGACTTGCACGAGGAAGTCGAGGCGAATGAATACGGGATGATCGTCGGCGCCGACAAGGGCCTGACCATCATGATGTTCTCGAACGAGAGTTACGCCGAACGCTGGTTGCGTTTCGGGTCGCCGCACCCGGCTTCACGCCACGCGCCAGCCTGAACGCCGCGATCAGGGCAAGGGCAACTGCGAGCGCGGCGGCAGGCGCCAGTCGATCGGAGCAAGACCACGTGCTTCGAGACGGGCATTCGCCGTCGAGAAATGACCGCAACCGATAAAACCGCGATAGGCCGACAACGGCGACGGATGCGGCGCCTTCAGCACCGTATGACGGCGCGCATCGATGGCCTTGCCCTTGGCCTGCGCATAACTTCCCCAGAGCAGGAAGACCAGGCCCTCGCGCTCCTCGTTCAGGCGTGCGACGACCGCATCGGTGAAGCGTTCCCAGCCCTTGCCCTGATGTGACCCGGCCAGTCCACGCTCGACCGTCAGCACCGCATTCAGCAGCAACACGCCTTGCCGCGCCCACGGCATCAGCCAGCCATGATCGGGGCGCGGAATCCCCAGATCGCGCTGCTGCTCGGCATAGATATTCTCGAGCGAAGGCGGCACCGGCACGCCCGGCAAGACCGAGAAGCACAGGCCATGCGCCTGACCGGGACCGTGATACGGATCCTGCCCGAGCACCACGACCTTGACCTGGTCGAAAGGCGTCGCATCGAGCGCCGCGAAAATGTTCGCGCTGGCCGGAAAGATGGTCTTGCCGGCACGCTTCTCGGCGATCAGAAATTCGCGCAGAGCCTGCATGTAGGGCGCATCGAATTCGCTCGCCAACCGCGACTTCCAGCCCGGTTCGAGACGGACGCGGTCCTCGTTCACGCGTTGACGGACTGGGTCTTTCGGAAGTTCTTGCCGACGCGCAACTGGAACAGCAGCTTGGTGATCAGCAGGCGTTCCTCGACCGGCTTGCTCACGAGATCGTTGGCACCGGCACGCAGCAAGCCCGCCTGATTGGCCGGATTGTCGTCGGCGGTCATCACCAGGATCGGCAGCTGTCCCTTGGAGTAGCCGTAAGGGCCGCGCGCGTGTTCGAGCAATTCCTTGCCGGTCAGGCCGCCCTTCAAATAGACGTCGGTCAACACCATGTCGAAACCGGGCCCGTTGCCTTGCGCCTTCGCGGTGTCGATGAGGGCCAGTGCATCCTCGACGCTGACCACGTGCGTGACCTTGAGGCCGTATTTCTCCAGCATGCGCCGCGTCGCCAGCGCGACGACCTTGCTGTCCTCGACGTACAGCACCTGGCCATCGGCCGACGATTGCGCGCTGACATAGCCGCGGATGAACTCGCCGAGTGCGGCGAAACCGAGCGACTTGTCGAAATAATCAGTGACGTCTTCCGACATGCCGCGGGTTTCCAGCATCTCGGTGACGCTGCCGGAGACGACGATGATCGGGATATAGGCCTGAGGCGTGTGCTCGCGGATGTAACGCGCGAGCTCGAAGCCGCCCATGTCCGGCAAGGTGAGCGCCATCGTGACCAGGTCGACCACGCCGGCCTCGAGTTTTTCCTTGGCCTGCGCACCGGTTTCGCAACTCATGACGATGGCGTTCGGCAGCTCGCTCTTGAGCACCTGCTCGATCATCTTGCGCGCCACCTTCGACCCGTCGACCACCAGCACGCGCGGCTCGTCGCTCGCAATGTGGGAGGTCAGTACGGCGTCCATGGCGTGGTCAGTCGGCTCGATCGGAGAGGAGTTGCAGCGTAGCGGCGACCAGCGCGCCAATCCAGCCCAGCACCAGCCCGACACCCAGTGCCACAGTGCTTGACAGCAGGCTCGGCGCCGACAGACGGAAGTCCGCGGCATAGGTCGCCGCCAACGACGCGACCGGCTCGCGCACGGCGAGATGCACGGCCCACAACAAGGCGATGGCCGCGGCCGCGCCGAGCAGTCCGTACAACGCGCCGCCATAGAGAAACGGCCGACGGACGTAGGCATCGCTGCCGCCGAGCAGGGAGACGATGCTGATCTCTTCGCGCCGCGCCATCACGTCGATGCGGATCGCATTCGCGATCAGCAGCATCGCGCCGATACCGAGCAGACCGGCCAGTACATAGACGACACGCCGGAGCAATTCGAGGATGCGGTCGAGACGTTCCCGCCACGCCGCATCATGCTGGACCAGATCGACGCCGGCGACCGCCTCGAGCCGTGTTGCCAGTTCGGACTGGATGACGACGTCGGCCGGCGTGACCAGCGCCACCCAGGGCAGCGGGTTCCGATCCAGTGCCTCGGCAGCGGCCTCGAAGCCGGGCAACTGCCGCAACTCGGTCATGCCCTGCTCCGGCGAACGCCGCTGCACGGCGGCCACGCCCGATACGGCCTCGATGGCGGACATCGCCTTCGCGACATCGCCGGCGTCCAGCGCGGGATCGAGGAACACCGTGAGGTCGCGCTGCTCGTCAAGCGCGCCGCCAACGCGGCCGAGATTGCGCACGGTGTGGTCGAGCACCAGCGGCAAAGCCAGTGCCAACCCGATCACCAGCACATTGACCAGACTGCCGAGGCGATGCGCGAAGAATTGCGCGACGGCCGCTCGCAAAGCCGCGCGATGCTGCGCGAGCCACTGCATCGCGGTCGGTCGCGCCAGGCCGCGGTTGCGGGCGACGCGAATGTTCGCCGGCGGCGACATCGCTTCCGCTTCGCGTTTCTGTTTGCGCCGGCTCATGCGCCCTTCCCCGGCCGGAAGTCGTCGATCAGCCGCCCCTTGTCGAGCACCAGCACGCGTTTCTTCATGCGCTGGATCAGGTGCAGGTCGTGCGAGGCGACGAGGATGGTGGAGCCGGTGTGCGCGAGCGCGACGAAGAGCTGCATGATCTCGCTGGCGAGCTGGGGGTCGAGGTTGCCGGTGGGTTCATCGGCGACGATCAGGGCCGGTCGCGCGACGATGGCGCGGGCGATGCCGACGCGCTGCTGCTCGCCGCCCGACAACATGCTCGGTCGTACCCGCTCGCGTCCGCCGAGCCCGACCAGATCGAGCGCAGCGCGCACACGCTTCTGCAGTTCGGTGTCGTCGCAGCCGGTGATCTTCAGCGGCAGGGCGACATTGTCGGCGATACTGCGATCGGCCAGCAGGCGATAGTCCTGGAACACCAGACCGAGCCGCTGCCGATAAGCGGCGATGCGTGCGCCGCGCGTGGTCGCGAGGTGCTCGTCGTCGACGACGATCTGACCGCGCGTCGGGCGCTCGATCAGGGCCAGCAGCTTGATCAGCGTGCTCTTGCCGGCACCGGAATGGCCGGTCACGAAGACCATCTCGCCGGTGCCGATCTCGAAACTCAGTTCGCTCAATGCGTCGCCGCCGTTCGCATAACGCTTGCCGACGTTGTCGAAACGGATCATGCGCGGCCCACCAGTGAATTCAGCTCGAAGATCGGCAGCAGGATGGCGAGCACGATGGCCAGCACGACCGCGCCAACCAGCAGGATCACCACTGGACCCAGCACGGCCGCAAGCACCGACAGGTGGGTACGTACCTCGCGCGATTGCTGGTTGGCGGCGGCATCGAGCATGGTCGGCAACTGGCCACTCTTCTCGCCGCTGCCGATCAGTCGCAGCGCCACTGGCGGCATCGCCTTGTGTTCGCCGAGCGCACGCGCCAGCGCCGCGCCTTCGCGCACGCGCACCGCGGCCTGACGCAGGGCGACACGCATCGGTTCGCGCCGCACGGTGCCGACCGACAGCTTCAGCGCGTCCAGCACCGGCACGCCCGAGCCGATCAGCACCGCCAGGGTTCGCGTCGCACGGGCCGTATCCATCGCACGCAGCAATCGACCGAGCCCGGGCAGACGCAACATCAGCGCATCGACACGTGCCCGCACCGCCGGGCGCTGCAATGCACCGACCGACGCAGCGACGACGACGATCGCCGCCAGTCCGAGCCACAGTCCCCAGGCAGACAGGAAGCGCGATAGCGCGACCATCGCGACTGTGAGCCACGGCAGGTCGCGGCCGAGGTTCTCGAACACGTCGATCACCTTCGGCACCACCGAGGTCATCAGGCCCATCACCACCGCCGCTGCCACGATCAGCAGCAGCAGCGGATAGGCGAGTGCAGTCCACACCTCGCGCTGCAGGTTGTCGCGCTGGTCGGCGTATTCGGCGAGGCGATGCAGGGCGGCGTCGAGTTGACCACTGCTTTCGCCCGCGGTCACCGTCGCCACATACAACTCGTCGAAGGATTCCGGGAACTCGCCCAATGCGGCCGCCAGCGATCGGCCCTCGCGCACGCGACCACGAACGGCCGCGACCAGATGCCGCAACTTCAGGTCATCGGTTTCGTCGGCGAGTGCGCCGAGCGCTTCGTCGATCGGCAAGCCGGCACCCAGCAGGGTCGCCAGTTGCTGCGTGAACACCGCAAGTCGCGCCGTACCAAGCCCACGCCGGGCACCGAGGCCGACGCTCGTGGCCTCTGCCGCCGCATCCACGGCCACCGGATGCAGGCCGCGATCGCGCAGCTGCTGCCGCGCCGCGCGCGCGGTGTCTGCCTCGACCACGCCACGCTGCTCGCGCCCGTCCGCATCCAGCGCCTGGTATTGGAATGCCGCCATCGTCCGAGTGCGATATCAGGCTGCAACCGGGCCGGCGCGCGTCATGTCGCCCTCGCCAGCGAGCAGGCCGGCAATCGAGATGTCTTCATCGAGCACATCCCAGTGCAGACCGCGGGGACTGATGCGCACGCCCGAGCGCTGCGCCACCGAGGCATTCAACAACCGGGGAAACCATGCCAATGGCACGCCAAGCACACGCCCATCGGCCAATTCGACCCACATGCTGTCGCTGTCGAAGCGGATGGACTTAGCGGTTGCCGAAGAAGTCATGCCAGGCAGTCTCGATCAAAATGGCGTGTTGAAGGACGATTTCCCTCAATTCGCGAAGCGTACGCGCATTGAAGCCGTCGTTGTAGGCCACCGTCACTTCCGGGCGCAGCCAGAACTTCGCTTCACCGTCGTCTTTTTCGACGTGTACGTGCACCGGCTCGCGAGGATCGCCCTCGTTGGCGTAGAAGAAGAAGCGGAAGCCCTTGTATCGAAACACGGTCGGCATGCGTCGGCATCCTGGGCGGTCAGGCAAACGATATCGCAGCAGGTCGGCTTGCAGACAAAAGAAAGCCCCGGGCGCTTGGGGGCACACCCGGGGCTGGGGTCGCAGGCCGAACTGGGGAGTGAGGGCCTGCTCTGTCCACTCAGGGGAGGAGTGAACGGATCGGATGGGGGATTCGCGATCCGGGACCTATGATCCCGGTCGAGCGTGAAAAGTTCGCGTGCCGGAGGTCCCGAATTCAGAATCGATTCATCGCTGTGTACGTGGCGCGAAATCCTGTGACATTCGCGACGCCTCGTCCCCGCATCAGTGCGCTTCGTCCCAGTTTGCGCCCGCGCCGATGCCGACTTCGAGCGGCACACGCAGGTCGGCCGCACCCATCATGCGCGCACGCAGCCCGTTCGTGAGTTCCTCGACGGCCTCGGGCCGCACTTCGAAGACCAGTTCGTCGTGCACCTGCAGCAGCATGCGGGCATCGTCCCTCTCGCCAAGCCAGGCATCGACCGCGAGCATCGCGCGCTTGATCACGTCCGCCGCGGTGCCCTGCATCGGCGCATTGATGGCCGCACGCTCCGCACCGGCGCGCTGCGCCGCGTTGCGCGAATGGATTTCGTTCAGATGGAGCCGGCGCCCGAACACGGTCTCGACATAACCATCGCGCTTCGCCTGTTCGCGGATGCGGTCCATGAAGCCACGCACGCCGGGATAGCGGTTGAAGTAGCGGTTCACGTAGTCCTGCGCCTCGCCGCGCCCGACGCCGATCTGCTTGGCAAGACCAAACGCGGACATGCCGTACATCAGACCGAAATTGATGGCCTTGGCGGCACGGCGCTGGTCGCCGCTGACATGATCGGGATCGACACCGAACACTTCCGCCGCGGTGGCGCGATGCACGTCGAGCCCGTCGCGGAACGCGCGCAGCAGGCCTTCGTCTTCGGACAGGTGCGCCATGATGCGCAACTCGATCTGCGAGTAGTCGGCCGCGAGCAACACGAAACCGGGCTCGGCGACGAAAGCGGTGCGGATGCGTCGACCGTCCTCGGTGCGGATCGGGATGTTCTGCAGGTTCGGGTCGGTCGACGACAAGCGTCCGGTCTGCGCAATGGCCTGGTGGAACGAGGTGTGCACGCGCCCGGTGCGCGGATTGATCTGTTCCGGAAGTTTCTCGGTGTAGGTGTTGGCGAGTTTCGCGGCCGCGCGATAGTCGAGGATCAGGCGCGGCAACTCGTGCTGTTCGGCGAGATCCGAAATCGCGTCTTCGTTCGTCGAGGGTTGTCCGGTCGGCGTCTTCGCCAGCACCGGCAACTTCAGCTCCTCGTACAAGACCGCCTGCAACTGCTTGGGCGAATCGAGACTGAAAGAATGTCCGACCAGATCGTGCGCACGCGTCGTGATCTCGTGCATGCGTCGACGCAGTTGTTGCGTCTGTTCACGCAGGCGCTGCGCGTCGATACGGATGCCGCGCGCCTCCATGCGTGCCAGCACCGGCACCAGCGGCATCTCGATCTCGTCGTAGACACGCTTCAATGCCGGCAGCGTCGCCAGCTTGGCCTGCAACACGTCGTGCAGACGCAGGGTGATGTCGGCGTCTTCGGCGGCGTATTCGGTGGCACGATCGAGATCGACATCGGCGAACCCGATCTGCTTCGCACCCTTGCCGGCCACGTCTTCGTACTTGATCGTGGTGTAGCCGAGATATTTCTGTGCCAGCGAATCCATGTCGTGGCGTGTCGCCGTCGAGTTCCAGACGTAGGACGCCAACATGGTGTCGTGGCGATAACCGCGCATCGCGATGCCGTGGTTCGCGAGCACGTGCATGTCGTACTTGCCGTGCTGGCCGATCTTCACAAGCGCGTCGTCTTCGAGCAGCGGCTTGATCGCGGCGAGTGCAGCGTCGCGATCCAGTTGTTCCGGCACGCCCGGATACCGATGTGCCAGCGGCACGTAGGCGGCCTCGCCCGTCTCCACCGCGAACGACAGGCCGACGATCTCGGCCTGGTGCGCGTCCAGGCTGCTTGTCTCGGTATCGAACGCGAACCGTCCCGCAGCGCGCAGCCGCGCCAGCCAGTCGTCATAGCTCGCCTGATCACGAATGCAGACATAGCGACCCTTCGCGGCGAGCGCGGGATCGGGCGCTTCGTCGTTGTTCGTGCTCGCCACCACGGTGACCGCCGGCTTCGCCGCACGCGACGACGGCGCACGATCAACCGCGACGGCACCGTTGGCGTCCAGGTCCTGGAGCGCGGCGCGGAAGCCGTAACGGGTGTACAGCTCTCGCAAGGCTTCGAGGTCAGGCGCGGCGCGCACCAGATCCTGAGGTGCCCGATCAAGCGGCACATCGATCTTCACCGTCGCCAATTCCTGCGACAGCGGCAGGCGTGGAATCGCGGCACGCAGGTTCTCGCCGATCTTGCCGCCGACCTCGTCCGCGTGCTCGATCACGCCGGCCAGCGAGCCGTATTCGCCGAGCCATTTCGCCGCGGTCTTCTCGCCGCATTTCTCGACACCCGGGATGTTGTCGACCTTGTCGCCCATCAGCGCCAGGAAGTCGACGATCTGGTCGGCACGCACGCCGAATTTCGCGACCACGCCGGGTGGATCGAGGCGCGAGTTCGTCATCGTGTTGACCAGCGAGACTTTGTCGGTGACGAGCTGCGCCAGATCCTTGTCGCCAGTCGAGATCACGACATCGATGCCGGCGGCTTCGGCCTGTTTCGCCAGCGTGCCGATGACATCGTCAGCCTCGACCTCGGGCACGCGCAGCAGCGGCACGCCAAGCGCCTGCACGATACGCATCAGCGGCTCGATCTGCGCACGCAGGTCGTCCGGCATCGGCGGCCGGTTCGCCTTGTACTCGGGAAAACGCGCATGACGGAAGTTCTTGCCGCCGGCATCCATCACGAAAGCCAGGTACTCGGGCCTCTGCGCGAGATGCTGGCGCAGCATGTTGACGACGCCGAATAGCGCGCCGGTCGGTTCGCCCTGCGCATTGCTCAGCGGCGGCAGCGCGTGAAAGGCCCGGAACAGATAGGCCGAGCCGTCGATCAGGATCAGTTTGCTCATGACATCTCGTTGTTGCGATTCAGGCGCTGGTGCGATTGCGTCCGGCGGCCTTGGCGCGGTACAGGGCCTGGTCGGCGGCGTCGATCAGCAGTGCCGGTTCCAGCGTGGCGCCGGGCGCGCGCGTGGCGACACCGATGCTGACGGTGACCACACGCGCCACGGGTGACCGCGGATGCGGCAGCGCCTCGAATTCGATGCGGGCACGCAAGGCTTCGGCGAAGCTGCGCATGTCGGTTCGTGCGGGATCGGCGACGAGCACCGAGAACTCTTCGCCGCCGTAACGCGCGACCAGTGCGCCCGCTGCACTCGCTTCGGCTTCAAGCGCGCGGGCGACGCGCTTCAGGCAGTCGTCACCAGCGAGATGACCGCTGGCGTCATTGAATTCCTTGAAGTGGTCGATGTCGATGAGCATCAATCCGACCTCGCCGCCGCGACTGCGTGCCGCAGCCCACGCGGACAGCAGGCTGCCGTCGAACAGACGCCGATTCGCAACGCCGGTGAGGCCATCGCTTTCCGACAGCTTGCGCAGCTGCGCATTGCCGTCCTCGAGCCGGCGCGTGGCCGCGAGCAATTCGGTATTGACGCGGGCCAGCTCCTCGTTGCGCGCTTCGACTTCGCGCTGCATGCGCGCGATGCGGACCTGGTTCTCGACACGCGCGATCACTTCTTCCAGCTGGAAGGGTTTGCCGATGTAGTCCGCGCCGCCTGCGCCGAAGGCCTGCACCTTGTCGATGACGCCGTTCAGCGCGGACAGGAAGATCACCGGCGTATGCCGCGTGGCCGCGCCGGCTTTCAGTTGCCGACAGACTTCGTAACCGTCCATGCCCGGCATGGCGATGTCGAGCATGACCAGATCGGGCGCATCGGCGCGTGCCGCCGCCAGCGCGCGCGGGCCATTGTTCGCGACCCGGCAGCGGTAGCCGTGACTGCCGAGGATGGCCACCAGCAATTCGATGTTCGCTGGATTGTCGTCGACCACCAGGATGTTCGCCCGTGGCGACGGGTCGGGCACGGCACTCGCTTGCATCGGTTCGGTCCCAAGCCATGAAATCGGCGTCGGAGCCTAACATGCGACAACCTCGGGACCGCCCGCACGCGGCTATGATCGGCCGTCCCCGACACGGAGCGCGCATGGGTCTTCGCTGGATGGTTCGCCTGCTGCTCGGCCTGCTGCTGGCATCGACCGCGATGGCCACCGCGCAAACCGCGACGCGTGCCGAAGCCGGCCTGCCCTTCCTGCGCAACTACACCCCGCGCGACTACGGTGCGCACGGCCAGAACTGGGTTGTGGTCCAGGACCCGCGCGGCATCATCTATGCCGGCAACAACGACGGCGTGCTCGAATTCGACGGTGAACGCTGGCGCCTGATCCGCACCGAGAAGCGCACGGTCGTGCGCGCCCTGGCCGTGGCGCCGGACGGCCGTGTCTATGTCGGTGCGCTGGGCGAGATTGGCATGCTTGAACCGGACGCCCAGGGACGGATGCGCTACGTGTCCCTGCTTGATCGCCTGTCGCCGGCCGATCACCAGTTCGACGATGTGCATCACGTGTTCGTGCGCGGCGGCGACGTGTTCTTCGCGACGTATGCGCGCCTGATCCGCTTGCGCGGTGACGATGTGCGCACCTGGACCCCGGGCACGGCCTTCCATCGCGCCTTCATGGCCCGCGATCGGCTGTTCATCCGCGAGCGCGGGCGCGGTCTGATGGAACTGGTCGGCGACGAACTGCTGGGTGTCCCCGGCGGCGACGCCATGGCTGAAGCCGCGGTCGACTTCGTCCTGCCCTGGGGCGGCGGCGACGGCCTGCTCGTCGGCAGCCGCGACAGCGGATTGCAGGTGCTTGACGGCGGCCCACTGCGGCCGCTGGTCTCGGACGTCGACGCCGCCTTGCGTCGCGACCTGGTCTACAGCGGCGCACAACTGATTGACGGTGGCTACGCCCTCGGCACCTTCCAGGGCGGCGTTTATTTCCTCGACGCCACAGGGCGCTTGCGCGGCCGGCTCGACAAGTCGCGCGGCTTGCAGGACGACACCGTGCTGGGCCTGTTCGTCGATCGCCAGGGCGGCCTGTGGCTCGCGCTCGATCGCGGACTCAGCCGCGTCGAGAGCGCACTGCCGTTGAGCCGCTTCGACGAGCGCAGCGGCCTGAATGGCGCGGTGCTGTCCTTGCACCGGCACCGCGGTGTCCTGCACGCCGGCACGGCACAAGGCGTGTTCCGTCTGCAGCCGGGCGCCGAAGCCCGCTTCGTCGCGGTCGACGGCCTGCGCGGCCAGACCTATGCCTTCCTGTCGGTCGGCGACGACCTGCTGGTCGGCAACAACGACGGCAGCTTCCTGATCCGCGGCGACGCGGTGTCGCAACTGCAGCGCGGCGACACCGGCACGACCATGGCCTTTCTGGCCTCGCGCACCACACCCGGGCGCATCTACGTCGGGTTGTGGGATGGACTCGCCGTGCTTCGGAACGAGCATGGGGCATGGATCGACGAAGGCCGCATCGCCGGCATCAACCTCACCGTCAGCTCGATGCTGGAACAACCCGACGGGCGGCTCTGGGTGGGCACCTGGAATCACGGCGTTACCCGACTGCGCTTCGCGGCCGGCGCCGACGGCCGCGTCGCGCTTGCGGCGCGCGAGGACTTCGACGAGCACACGGGCCTGCCGCAGCTGCAGGACAACTTCGTGCAGGAGGTCGATGGTGCCGCGCTGTTCTCGACCCATCGCGGCCTGCTGCGCTTCGACGAGGCGACGCAGCGTTTTGTGCCCGACCCCGGTTTCGCCACGATCTTCGGCGACACCCCGCGCTGGGTCGTCTATGGCGTCGGCAACGCCCTGCCGGAAGGTCTGTGGCTGCAGACCGTGGACGAGGCCAGCGGCTTGAAGCAGGCCGGACTGGCGCGCCGCGATGGTGCGCGCTGGGTCTGGGCGCCCGAGTCCCTGGCCGCGATCAGCGGCGGATGGTTCGAGAAGGTGTTCACCGACGACGATGGCATCGTCTGGTTCGGCGGTGCCGATGGCCTGTTCCGACGGGATCGGAGCCCCCCGATCGCGGGCACCTCGGGGTTCACGACCCTGGTGCGCCAGGTCTCCGTCAGCGATCGCGATGTGCCCGTGTTCGGCGGCAGCGGCGACGTGACCGCAGCGGCCCTGCCTTTCGCCCGCAACACCCTGCGTTTCGAATTCGCCGCACCGCGGTTCGACAGTGGCGACGGCCCGCAATACCAGACCCGACTCGACGGCAACGACAGCGAATGGTCGGACTGGAGCAATGAGAACTTCCGCGAATACACCAGCCTGCGCGAAGGCAGCTACGTGCTGGAAGTGCGCGCGCGCAGCCGCGAAGGCGTGATCGGCGATCCCGCGCGTTATGCCTTCCGCGTGCTGCCGCCCTGGTATCGCACGCTGTGGGCTTATCTCGGCTACCTGCTCGCGGCGGTGTTGCTGGTGCACGCGCTGCTGCGCTGGCGGCTCGCTCGCATCCGCGACGAGAAGCAGGCGCTGGAACGGGTGGTGGCGCAACGCACGACCGAATTGCGCGACAAGAATGCGCAGCTCGATGACGCGCGCCAGCGCGCCGAAAATGAACGTCACGCCGCCGACGCGGCGCGTGCACGCGCCGAAGACGCGAACCGCGCCAAGACCGTGTTCCTCGCCAACAT